>JADFIF010000024.1:0-13066 GCA_022566795.1 Chloroflexota bacterium | reverse complement strand
TGTGCCCGAGTCGATCAGGCTGACCTGCGACGTTAGGACGCTGCCGCACCAGAACGACGGTTACGTCCGTGAGCAGCTCACCGAGATTCTCGAGGGCATACCCGGGGTTAGCTTCGAGATCGACTACATGGCCGTTCCCAACGCGTCGCCCTTCGAGACCGACTTCGCGCGGCGCGTACGCGCCGCCACGGCCCTGGCCATCGACAACGAAGACGTCCGGTTCATCCCAGGCATCAGCACCGGTTTCACCGACTCGCGCTTCACCCGCCCGCTGAACGTCGTCACGTATGGCTTCACAGGGTCGCACCCTGACGACGACCCGATGCTGAGCCGGGCGCACGGCACCGACGAGTCGGTGGGGATCAAGAGCCTGATCAGTGGCACAAAGGTCATGCTGGCGCTGGCCTACGACCTGCTGGCGGTGAAGTAAAGGGCTCGCCTCCGGAGATTTCGCGCCAGTCATAGCGGCGAGCCCGGATATGGTTCGTTGTCCTAGACGATTAGCTCCAGGGCAGTGCTCTGCCAATCACTGATTTTAACACTATTAGTCTATAGTATTATAGTAATTATCACTATACGTTTGGAGGCACACAGTGACAACGCTAAGGGATGCCATTCAGGATCTGGCGGCTATGGCGAAGCGTGGCGCCATCAGCGACGAGGAGTTGAAGCGTCTGATGGGTTTTATGAGTCAGTCGACGCCAGTCCAGGAGACTGGCGAATCCGAGTTCAACTTGGCGTCAGATACTCGGCCGGAGTCGGGTTCACCATCTAAGCGCAGTTACGCGCGTCGGGGCAAATCTGGCTGGGTGGATAAGAAACGGGCTCGGGATCTCGATCTGGTGGCCTTGATGGAACTTGGGGGAACCGCTCGTCGGCCTGAATTGCTAACCCATATCGACAAGCGATGGGGGCAGCGGTTCACAGAGGCGGACAGAGAAATCCTGAACATCGCCAAAGAGCCCAGATGGGAGAAGACCTGCCAATGGGGCCTGCACAGCCTAACGCAAGACGGGCTCGTGGTTAGGCCGGAGTGGGGAGTACAGTCACTGACCTCTGCCGGAGCGAGCGAAGCGAGATCAAAGAGGAGTCAGGTCAACTGAACGTCGACGAACGTGTTCATCAGGCGTCGGGGTAGAAATGGACTGGGGACGGGTAGCCGGTGGATTGGTCGGCCTTGCCTCAGGGGATGCCCTAGGCGTTCCCGTTGAATTCGTGAGCCGCAATATCCTCCGGCGAGACCCTGTTGTGGCAATGCGGGGCTACGGAACTCATATGCAGCCTCCCGGCACCTCGTCAGACGATTCTTCTCTGGCCTTCTGCACCGCGGAGAGCCTTGTTCAGGGCTTCGACCTAGAGGATATGGGCACGCGTTTTGTGAGGTGGTATACCCAAGCCTATTGGTCCGCTTGCGGTGAGGTCTTCGATATCGGGGGCACGACCCTTGAGGCGATTCAAAGGCTGTCTCTCGGGACGAAAGCCGACCGCGCCGGGCCGACCGGTGAGTGGGACAATGGGAACGGCTCGCTGATGCGAATCCTTCCTATTGCCCTACGGTTCGCCACGGACCCTCTGGACCAGCTCCTGGAAAAGGCTCACCTAGCATCCCGGGTGACGCATGGACACGCACGGGCTCAGATGGCCTGTGGCATCTACGTTGCCATGGCGAGGCGCCTCCTTCGAGGTGATTCACCACACGAGTCCTACAAAAACGTCATCGGGGAAGTCTCAGAGTACTACGGGGACGACGACCTCTTCGGAGACGAGATCGGCCACTTCCAACGCGTGCTATCGGGAAGCGTACCTCAACTGCCTGAAGACGGTGTCCAAAGTGACGGCTACGTGGTCCACACCCTGGAGGCCAGCCTTTGGTGCCTCTTACATTCGACTACCTTCGAACAGACGGTGCTCAAGGCAGTTAATCTAGGAGGGGACTCCGACACCACGGGCGCAGTGGCGGGAGGACTGGCTGGGGTCGCCTACCGCGTAGATTCTATCCCAGCGGACTGGAAGGAAGAACTGGCGCGGCGCAACGAAATATCGGACCTGGCGAGACGCCTATGGCAGGCGACCGTTGGTACCTAGATGAAGCCTGGGGCCGAATAGAGGCTTGGGTCCTGTCGCCATCCCTGTTTGGCGGAGCTCTCCAACGAACCGCAGCAGCAACTGGCGCTACGGCTCCCAACGTCGGCCGTGGCGAAGCACTGTCGCGATGTCCAACGAGGCGCCCAGTCCCGGCGCTCCCGGAAGCCACATGCGGCCGTCTGCGACGCGCTCCCCCGGGACGAGGAGCTCCGCCCTCCACGACGCCTCATGGACCGCGTACTCCAGCGGCATGGCCCCTGTCGTGGCCGCCGTCACGTGGGCGCCGGCCAGCGACGATACAGGGCCCGAGGGACTGTGCAGCGAGACGCCTTGGCCCGCGCGCACAGCGTCTGTTCCGGCCTTGAAGGCCTCGGCGACGCCGCCGCAGTACTTGACGTCTGGCATGATAATGCTGACCGTGCCTCCCTCGAGCAGCCCGGCGAAGAACTCCTCGCCGTAGCCGCTTTCGCCTCCCGCGATCGGCATCGCGACCGCTCCGGCGATCGATGCCAGGTCCCGCGCGTCCCGCATCGGCTGAAGCGGCTCCTCGAACCAGCCGACGTTCAGCTTGCGAAGCTCGTCGGCCACGGGCAGGGCCGAGCTCGCCGTAAAGCGGCTATGGCAATCGACAAGCACTCGAACGCCGGCGCCGACGGCCCGCCTCACGGCGGCCACTCGCTCGATGCCGGGCCTGGCCGCGGCCGCTATATCCGTGGTGGACATCGACGGCCGCACCTCGTCGAAGGGGGCGCACTTTACGGTGGCGAAGCCCTCGCCAACCGCCCGCTCTGCCGCCGCGGCGAACTCCGAGGTTGTTCTTCCGCCTGCGAACAGGCCGCGATTGATATTGGCGTACAGCTCCACGCTCTCACCCGGCGGCCCGCCGAGGAACTCGGCCACGCTGAGCCCTCTCTCCTTGGCCTGCAACTCGACTACGGCGGTCCTCAACGCACTCACGGTCGTGGCCAGGTCGGGGTCGGCTTGAAGCTCGGCGAGGGTGAGGGACAAGGACGTGGCGAGGACAGCCTCGTCGTCGATAGGCTGCCCTCGGAGGGTGTCGATGGACTCCGCGAGGAGCGTCACCACCCTTGGGGTGTGAACGCCGCGGGTGATTTCCACGAGAGCGCCCTCGCCCCGCGAGTCGACGATCTCGGCGAAGGTCCACTCGGTTCGGTCCGTCACCGTGACCGACGAGAAGACGACCCTATCGAGGATTACCGCCAAGGAGCTAGGGGCCGGCGAGCTGGGCGAATAGGCGCAGCGTTCGCTCGGTAGCCCCGCCTTTGCCCTCCAGCGGGACAACCGTGGCCAGGACTTCGGAGGCTCCCCAGTCGAAAATGTCGTTGAGGCGCGCCGCCACGACGGTCTCGTCGCCGGAGATGACCACCGTATCGAGCATGTCGTCGGTCCAGCCGCTCTCCATGGACCCCGGAAAGCCGGCGGCCGCGAACATGCGAGCGTAGAAGGGCGTGCGCGGAAAGTAACCGAGGCGCTGGCGCACGCCCTCTCGGACGGCATTCAGGTCCTCGTCGACGCAGACCGCCGCGTGGACGATCAGCGGCGGGGTCTCTCTGGCGGCGCGCGCGGCGCCACTCTTGAGCGCGGGCAGTGCGGAGTCGCGAACGTACGCGTGGGGGCATACCCAGCTGATGGCGCCGTCGGCCTCGGCGCCGCACAGCTCGAAGGACCTGGGCCGCAGCGCCGAGGCCATGACGGCGACGTCGGCGGGCCGGCTGACCTGCGCGTGGGCGGTGTAGTACTCGCCGTCCAGGTCGATGGACCCCTGCTGCAATATGCCCTTCAGCACTTGCAGGTACTCTGTCAGGTGGCCCAGCGGCGACCTGAAATCGGCGCCGAAGGTCCGCTCCATGCCCGTCCGGTGGCCAGGTCCCACGCCCAGTCGAAACCGGCCCGGCGCCAGGCCGGCGATGGCGTGGGCCTGCTGCGCCACGGTCACCGGATGTCGTGACCACGTCTGCACGATCGACGTCCCCAGCTTGATGCGTTGTGTGCGCGCGGCGGCCGCCGCCAGAATCGTCAGAGAATCTCCGCCCCCTCCTCCCGACGTCATCCACGCGGCTGGGACGCCCAAGGCCTCGGCCTGAACGACCTGGTCCAGGGCCGACTGGGCACTATCTGCCGAGATCGAAACGCCGACGATTCTTCGGGCCATGTCCGCCTCCTATAGCACGTCCCCGCCGCACGTCCCCGGTCAGGGCATCGTGGTCGACCGGGCACGAGTATATCACGCGCTCTGCAAGGTCGGACCGGCTACAGGTGGTGCCATCTTGTCCAAGCATCCACGATCGCCGGATTTCGGTCTGCCGCCGCTGGCATCGGCCCCCATCAGATGATAAACTCGACGATAGCTTGAGTAAGGGATTTGGATGGAAGGCCTGATTGTTCACGATACCCCGCAGGCGAAGATGCCCACGATGGTCGTGGCGTTCGCCGGGTGGCCCGACGCCGCCGAGGCGGCTACAAGGGCGGTTCGCTACCTTGTGCGCAAGCTCCCCGCCAAGAGATTTGCGGAGATCGACCCCGAGGAGTTCTACGACTTTACCGTCGTTCGGCCTCAGACCCGCATCAACCGGCGGGGCGAACGCAGGATCAAGTGGCCGGGCAACGATTTCTTCTACTTCGCACCGGAGCAGGAGTCCCGAGGCGTTATCCTGTTCATAGGCACCGAGCCCAATCTGCGGTGGAGGGCCTACTCGAACATCATCACTTCGATCGCCGAGCAACATGGAGTAGAGCTGGTGATCTCGCTTGGGGCGCTGCTGGACGCGGTGCCTCATACGAGGGAGCCGAAGATTACAGGCCGGGCCAGCAGCCCGCTGCTGACGAACAAGGTCGAGTGGCTGGGCATCAGGAACTCCGCTTACCAAGGCCCCACAGGCATTCATACCGCGTTCATGGATGCTTGCGAGCGAAAGGGCCTTGCGCAGGCGAGCATCTGGGGCCACTGTCCCCACTACGTGACCACATCACCAAATCCAAAAGTTAGCCACGCGCTGCTCCTCCGCCTGCGCAGCCTCGTCGACTTCGACGTAGACCTAGAGGAGCTCCAGCTTGCCGCGACGACCTTCGAGACCGAGGTGACGAAGTCAATCTCCAACGAGAAAGACGTCAGCGCCTACGTCCAGAAGCTCGAGCAGCGCTTTGACACGGCGAGCGATGAGCAGGGCGACATCCCTAGCCCGAGCGACATGGTCGAGGAGCTCGAGCAGTTTCTGCGGAGGAGCCACCTCGGTGACTCCTCCAGCGGTGACGACGCGTAAGCTCGCGGCCCTGCCCGAGTTGGCGGGATGAGCCCGCTAGAGGCCCATCCCGAGTCTGAGGCGCTCTGCCAGAGTCCTCACCACGGGCAGCCGGACTTTACACCGCCGGACTTTACACTGGAGGAGTGCGAACGTATCGTCGCGTCTTGGTCGAGACCGTCAAGGCGCCTGCCCGACTTTCCGAGCCGAAAGCGGCTCAACGCGAGATTGACAGCGTTGCAACATCCGCGTCGCCTTCGAGGCTGGTGTCTGCCATACCGAGAGCGATGTGAACGCCGCTATCATGAGCCGCAACCGGTTGACATGGACAACGTGCAGCTCGGGCGAACGATGGTCGACTACGCAAATTGTGGTCCCCGCTGCGAAGGGCATGCGATACCGTCGGGTCCACGGCTACCTGGTGCTGCTCAACTGGGACCCGGCTATTCCCGGAGCTTGGCCCTTCCACCGCGAGGGCCAGACGCCCTGAGGAGGGCGGATTGACGCTGACGCCGCATGACGGGTGGCTCGACACCGGCGCGCTGAGGATGCACTATCGCGATTGGGGCGGCAGCGGGCAGTCCCTCGTCTTGTTGCACGGGCTCGCGTCGACGTGCCACATCTGGGACCTGGTGGCCCCAATCCTCAGCCGCGACTTCGCGGTGGTGGCGCTTGATCAGCGAGGGCACGGCGAGACGGACAAGCCGGACCACGGCTACGACTTCGCCACCATCGTCGAGGATCTGCGCCTGTTCTTGGCGGCGACGGACCAGGGGCGTCCAATCATCGTGGGGCACTCCTGGGGCGGTGACGTCGCCCTGGAGTTCGCGGTGGCCCATCCCGAATCGCCGCTGGGGCTTTGCTTCGTGGACGGCGGTATCATCGAGATATCGGCCCGCCCCGAGATGACCCTGGAGCGCGCGAAGGAGCAGATGGCGCCTCCCGACTTCGCCGGCATGACGGCCGGCCAGCTCAGGGAGCGCGCGCGGTCTCGGCGCTGGTTCTCGGACATGACGCCCGAGCTGGAGCAGATACTGTTCGCCAACTTCGAGGTCCTGCCCGACGACACCATCCGAGCACGACTCAGCCGGGCCAACCACATGCGCATCATCGAGGCCTTCTGGGATCACCGGCCTTCCAAGCTCTACGATCGGGTCGGCTGTCCGGTACTGCTGATGCCCGCGCGCCAAGAATCGAGCGACTCCGTGGCTCCCAATCGCTTCAGGCGGGAAGAGGCCATCGCGACCGCGGGCCGGCTGCTGCCCAAAAGCAAGACCACGTGGCTGGAGGACAGCATCCACGACGTGCCGCTGCAGCGTCCGGAGCTGGTCGCGCAGATCATTCGGGACAGCATCCACCAGGGCTTCTTCGCGCACGCCCACCGGACCGCCGCAGACTAAAGCAGCCTGCTGCCTCCGATGGTGACGGGAGTGTGGTGGCCGTTGGCGCGCGCAGCGACTCCGGGAAGCGTTTCTGCTGCGGCGTGGAGTTGAGGCTCAGCCGATGCCTGGAAGGCGCTTTGTTGCGTCCGGTCGACGCCGGTGGCGACCAGCGTGACCCTGACGCGCCTCTTGAGTCTCTTGTCCTGCACCACGCCAAAGATGATGTTGCATTCGGGGTTGGCGGTACTGCGAACGATCGCCGCGACCTCGTGGACTTGCGCCAGCGTGAGGTCCTTGCCTCCACGCACGTTGAGGAGAATGCCCGAGGCGCCCTGGACCGGAGCCTCGAACAGCGGGTTCGACAGGGCGGCGCCCGCGGCCTCGATGGCGGCTCCCTTGCCCTTGGCCTCGGCGACCGCCATGAAGGACGGGCCGCCGTTGGTCATCACCGCCTTGACGTCGGCGAAATCGACGTTGACGATGCCTGCGGACGTTAGGATTTCCGAAATGCCCTGGACACCCTGACGTAACACCTCGTCGGCGGCGCGAAAGGCGTCGCCCAGGGAAACGTCCGTCTTGAGCGCCGGCAGCAGCCTGTCGTTCTCGGCCACGATGAGCGTGTCGACCTTGTGCATGAGCTGGTCCAAGCCGGCCTGAGCAACGGTCCGACGGTCGGGGCCTTCGAAGGCGAACGGCAGTGTCACGACGCCGACGGTAAGCGCGCCCTGCTTTTTGGCGATCTCGGCGACGACCGCCGACGCGCCGGTGCCGGTTCCGCCACCCATGCCTGCGGTGATGAACACCATGTCCGCGCCCTCGATCAGCCGGGCGATCTGCGCTCGGCTCTCGTTGATCGCCTTGCGTCCCGTCTCTGCGCGGCCTCCGGAGCCCATTCCGCCCGTTGTGCGGGGTCCGATGGCGAAGGTCTGGGTGCCTTTGAGCTGGGCGAGGGCCTGCAGGTCCGTGTTGATGGCCAGGAGGTCCACGCCGTCGATGCCATGGGTGGACATACGAGCGACGGCGTTCCCGCCGGCTCCTCCCACACCGACGACCCGGAGTCTGGGTCGCGAAGGGTCTCCGTCGTACATATCTGCTCCTGATCTAGCCCGAAGCCTACGCGGCCTGCGGAAGCGTCAGCAGGTAGTAGGGGACGTGCCACGTCGAGCCCCCTATGTCGATTACGGCCTGCCGCCGGAGCGCTGACCTGACGACCCCGCGCGCGCCATAGCGCGGCCCACCGCCGATTTTGCCGATGTAGACGACGGATTGCCCCTCCGCGATGTTGCAGCACGTCGCCGAGGGCAGCGGTGGCTTCATCGTTGGCATGCCGGGCATTGGAAGCTGCGCGAGCCCGTTCGGGGTTTCCACGGTGTTCATGGGTACCTCCGCTGAGGGGAAGTCTTAACTACTATATAGAACAAGTTAGAACAGAACGCCGGTTCTTGTCAAGTCCTCTGCGTCGAATCATCTGGGAACCGGCATTTGCGGTGCGTGTCATTGGGGGTTGTGGCACACCGGGTCGTTGATGTCGTCTGACGCCCAGGGCCTTGGCCCTCGATGCGTCGATGGCCGACCGAACGTCTCTCCGGCTGGCGCCCTAGACCTTTGGGTGTCCTGAGCCTGCCCTGAGCCTGCCGAACGGACCACGGTGACACTATGTGGCAACAGCGCTTGGTTGCATAAGTCTTGAAACATCTCGCCCGCCCACCCTCGAAAATGCTCCGAGGGGACAAGCCCCTGGGACTCCCCGGGGGTTCCAAGTCCCGACTTGTCGGGACTGGCGGGGATCTGGGGTTGTCCCCCAGACCCTAAACCTCATGGGCGGGCGGGTGGGAAGAAGTACGTATCGCTTTCTTGCTGACTAGATGCCAGCGAGCGATACGAACGCGTAGAAAGGACGCTCTATGAGGACGGCGGCCGCCGTCCTCGGCAGGCACGCCAGAGCGCCGACTGTTCGGGGATTTTATGCGTATCTGGAGTCTGTCGCTCGGTCAATCTTGCTTATCGGAGGCAGGGTGCTACAATCTCGCTGCCTGCCATCTGAAGACCCTTCGGGCCATCCCGGGCGCAGGGCGCGAGGTGACGCGGTGAGACTTGAAGGTAAAGTCGCGCTGATTAGCGGTGGCGCTCGTGGCATGGGCGCCGCCGAGGCTCGGCTGTTCGCCGGCCAGGGCGCCGCCGTGGTCATCGGCGACGTGCTGGAGGAGGAGGGGCGCAGGGTTGAGGCGGAAATCGTTGAGGCGGGAGGGCGAGCGCTCTTCGTCAGACTCGACGTTACGATAGAGGCCGACTGGACCCGGGCCGTCGCCGAGACGGTCGATCGTTTCGGCGCCCTGAATGTGCTCGTCAACAACGCGGCCATCCTCAGGACCGAGGCGGTCCTCGAAACCACTGAGGAGACCTGGGACAGCGTGATGTCGGTCAACGCCAAGGGCGTCTTCCTCGGCACAAAGGCGGCGATTCCAGAGATGCGCAGAGCCGGCGGTGGCTCCATCGTGAACATATCGTCCGGGGCCGGCATCACCGGCAGCCGGCAGTCAGCCGCGTACCACGCGTCGAAGGGCGCCGTCAGAATCTTTACGAAGGCCGCGGCAGTCCAGTACGCGCCGGAGAACATCCGCGTCAACTCGGTGCACCCGGGGCCTATCGACACCGACATGCTGGCGATGTCTGATCCCGCGGGCGGGACGAGGTTGACAGAGCCTGGGAGAGAGGTCCCGCTGGGCCGTCCCGGCAGGCCTGAAGAGGTGGCCTACGGCGTGCTGTACCTGGCGTCGGACGAGTCGTCCTACGTTACGGGCAGCGAGCTCGTGATAGACGGCGGGCGGACGGCTCAATAGCGAAACGGGGCTGGATGGCCGATACAGACAAGGGAGAGATATGAGACTGGATGGCAAGGTGGTGTTCATCAGCGGTGGCTCCCGAGGGCAGGGCGCCGCCGAGGCCAGACTCTTTGCGAAGGAGGGCGCCAGCGTCGTGATGGGCGATATCCTTGAGGACGAGGGCAGGAGGCTCGAAGCGGAGATCAACGAGTCCGGTGGCCGCGCCCTCTTCGTCAGGCTGGACGCCGCCAGCGAGCCCGACTGGCAAAATGCTATCAGGCAGACGGTCCAGACCTTCGGGAAGCTGGACGTGCTGGTGAACAACGCCGCAATCTATAGCCGCGTCCCCATCGAGCAGACTTCGGTGGAGGAGTGGGACAGCATCATGGCCGTCAACGCCAGGGGCGTCTTCCTGGGGACTAAGCACTCGATTCCGGAGATGCGGAGAGCGGGCGGCGGCTCCATCGTCAACATCTCGTCGACGGCTGGACTCGTCGGTAGCGCCCGAGGCAGCGCCTACAGCGCGTCCAAGGGGGCGGTGAGGCTGCTCACCAAATCGACCGCGGTGCAGCACGCCGGCGAAGGAATCAGGGCGAACTCGATACATCCGGGACCCATCGACACCGACATGATCGCGGACAACATTGCGACTCCAGAGGGCCGGGCCGAATCGGAGGCGCGTGTGCCCCTGGGCCGCATCGGCAGCGTCGAGGACGTGGCGTACGGGGCGCTGTTCCTGGCGTCCGACGAGTCGTCGTACATGACCGGCAGCGAGCTTGTGATAGACGGCGGCGCCACGGCGCAGTAGGTCAGCCGCGCCTCGCAGCAGACGTGTGAGTACTACGCAGAAAAAGCTCGGTCGCAAAGTAGCGATCATAACGGGGGCGGGCCGTGGCATCGGCCGGGGCATAGCTACAGCCTTCGCGAGAGAGGGCGCGCGCCTGGTGCTGGTCGCTCGCACCGCGGCGCAGATCGAGCAAGCGGCGCATGAGGCCCGAAGGGCTGGCGCGGACGCCATGGCCGTTCCGGCGGACATAACCGTCTCCGGCGACGTTCGACGCATCGTGGACCTGGCGATTGAGCGCTACTCTCGCGTGGACGTACTTGTGAACAATGCGGGCATCCTCGGGCCGCTCGGTCCCTTCGCCGGCAACGACATGGAGCATTGGGCGGAGACGATGAGGGTCAACGTCATCGGTCTCGCCGCCTGCTGCAGCGCCGTTTTGCCCGGCATGATACGCCAGGGAGGCGGCAAGATCATCAACCTATCGGGCGCCGGAGTCACGCGGCCCTCGCAGACGCTCAGCGCCTACGGCACCTCCAAGGCCGCCGTGATTCGCTTCACCGAGACGCTGGCCGTGGAAGTGCGACGGCACAACATCTGGGTGAACGCGCTCGGGCCGGGGCAGATCGATACGGAGCTCCTCGACCCCGTGATCCATGCCGAGGACGGAGCCGTCGACGCGGACTTCTCGGCCCACGTCCGCCGGACGAAGTCGGGGCATGGGGCCTCGCTCGATAACGCCGCCGCCCTCGCCGTCTGGCTGGCTTCCGACGAGTCAGACGGCCTGACGGGCCGCATGATCTCCGCCACGCAGGACGACTGGCGAGCGCTGGGTCCCCGAATTCCCGAGATCATGAGCTCCGACCGCCATACGTTAAGGTTCGTGACTTGAGGTGGATACGATCTCTGAGCGAGACACTATAGCCCTCGACGTCAACGGCCAGCGGCATCGGGTGGAGGTCCGGCACCACTGGACCCTCCTGAGAGTTCTACGCGAAGTTCTCGACCTGACCGGCGCCAAGCGAGGCTGCGACCGCGGCGAGTGCGGCGCCTGCACGGTGCTTCTCGACGGGGTCCCGGTCTACTCCTGCCAGATGCTCGTCCTGCAGGTTGGACCGCGTCAGGTGCTCACCGTCGAGAGTCTCGCGGCCGGCGGGGAGCTTGACCCCATACAGAGTGCTTTCCTGGACAACGACGGCGGCCAGTGCGGGTTCTGCACGCCCGGGTTTCTGATGAGCGCCAAGGCCCTCCTCGACGTCAACCCGAGTCCAGACGAGTCCGAGGTCCGGCAGGCCCTGGCCGGAAACATCTGCCGATGCAACGCGTACGGCCGGATCATCGCGTCGGTCAAGGATGCGGCGCTGCGCCTGGCCGATTCTCATGTCCGCCTCTGACCTAGTGCTTTAGACTCAAAAAACTATCTCAAAAAGGCAAATGCCATGTTCCCACCCGCCCGCCCCAAGGGTCTCGGCTACTGGGGGCACATCCCCCAGACCCCTTGCCAGTCCCGACTCGTCGGGATCTGGATTCCCCGGACGGTATTTTGAGATAGTCACTTAGTTGCATAAGGCCTTGATACATCCGGCTCACCCACCATTCGAAGAGATAGCGGTGGCTGACCGGATACCCGCCCGTAGAGTGGGAGAGCGCATGGACTACTCGATCGTAGGCAAGTCGGTGCCCAGGCTAGACCTGCCTGAGAAGCTTACCGGCGAGGCCCGTTTCACGGCGGACATCAAGCTGCCGGGGATGCTGTACGCCAAGATGCTGCGCAGCCCTCACCCACACGCTCGGATAGTCTCCGTCGACGTGAGCCGCGTAGTGAGCATGCCTGGCGTTCACGCGGTGCTTACTCCCTTCGACGCTCCTCAGGGCAGGGTCGCGCCGGACGTGCCGATTCTGGATACCGTGGTCCGGTTCGTGGGCGACGAGGTTGCGGCGGTAGCAGCGGACGATGAGGACCTGGCCGAGGAGGCCATGAGCCTCTTTCAGGTGCAATACGACCCTCTGCCGTTCGTGACCGACGCTCAGGCGGCGCTTCGCGAAGACGCTCCGCCGGTGCATCCGGGCGGGAACCTGGTCGGCGGCGAGCCGATCGTGCTAACGCGCGGCAACGTCGACGAGGGCTTTGCGCAGGCCGACAGGGTCTTCGAGGAGACCTTCACCACGCAGGCCCACTCGGGTGCGGCGCTGGAGCCGAGGGTTGCCGTCGCATCGTGGGAGGAGGGCCGCCTGACCGTCTGGAAGGCCAGCCGCGGCGTCTTTGCCGACAAGGTAGGCCTCGCCCTCGCGCTGGACCTGCCCCAGGACCTCGTGAGGGTCATCGGGCCGCACATGGGCGCCGGCTTTGGAAACAAGGACGAGACACGCCTGGCAGTCATCGCGGCGATTCTCGCGCAGCGGGCCCGCAGGCCGGTCAAGATCGAGGCCAGCCGCGCAGAAGAGTTCGTGGCGGGCCGGCACCGGCACGCCACCGTGACGACTTTGAGGGTCGGCGTGAAGACCGACGGCACCGTAACCGCGGTCCACGCCACAACCATCATGGACACGGGCGCCTACCTCTCGTCAGGGCCGGGCGTCGTGCGGCGCGCCGGGCAGGGCGCCCTCTACCTCTACAGGTGCCCGAACGTCCGCTACGACGGCTACCTGACCTACACGAACCAGCCGCCCGCGGGCTCCTATCGGGCGTTGGGGGCGCCTCAGGGCCACTTCGCCCTGGAGGTGCTCATGGAC
>JADFIF010000023.1 GCA_022566795.1 Chloroflexota bacterium | reverse complement strand
GCAGCCCGTGGTGAACGTCCGTCTGCATTCGACGAGCGACGCATCCTCGCGGCCTGCGTGGCTCCTCCTTCACATACAGGCCGTATTCTCAGTCGTCGCGCCTTGTCCTCGAGGCGCCTCGCTCGTCTCGGTGCGACGCCTGACTTTCACCACGGGCTGCTAGCGCAGTTCCTCGAGGTGTTCGGCGAGTAGCTCGTGGAGGCGGCCGAAGCGCTCATGCCTGGTCAGGTTTGCGCGGACGTAGCTGAGCGTCCGGGGGATGTACTGGATATACACGGTGTTGCCCCGCGACGTGGTCTGGAAGCCGAACGTCCCGAGCGCCTTCAGGTTGCGTTGGAGGGCCATGAGGTCAAATCGACGCCGGAAATCGCGGTCATCTGCCTCGGGTGCGGCACGCTGTGCCAGGAAGAACGTGACCAGCCCGTCCACCTGCTGGTCGTCGCAGTCCACGTATGAGTCGCGCAGCAGCGATGCCAGGTCGTACGTGTCCGGCCCCATGCGCGCGTCCTGAAAGTCGATGAGATGGAGGCGCCCTTCGTGCAGCATCAGGTTGCGGCTGTGGTAGTCGCGGTGGCACAGCACTGGGGCGCCCGATGCCAGATCGTCGGCGATCGATGCGTACTCCCGTGCCAGGGCTGTGCGCACGCTGTCCGTCAGCTCGGCGCCTCGATACGCTTCGAGGAAGTGCTTCGTGAAGAACTGCAGTTCCCAAGCGAGCTTCTCGACGTCGAAGGCGATTCCGTACGGCACGTAATCCGCGGACGCCAGCTCCCGGCCGCGGCGCTGAATCGTGTTGACCAAGGTGACGGCCTGCCGGTACAGCGCGGCGTGTTCCTCCGGTGACGCCGTGCCGACGTGCGCCTGCAGCGTCACGTCGCCAAGATCTTCGAGCGCGATGATGCCGAGTGCGTCCGAATGGGCGAGGATCCGCGGCACCGGGACCGGCATCGCGGTCAGGAGTCGTGCGACGTTGACGAACGGCAGGGTGTCGAACGCCATGGGGCCTGGATGTACTGCGAGCACCTGGGATGCCGCGTCCCGAGGTAGGACACGGAAGTACCGCCGGTCCGAGGCGTCGCCGGTGAGAGGCACGACCGTGGCGCTGCCCCGGCCAAGCCCGGTGTCAGCCAGGAACCGATCGATGCGCGCGCGCACATCGTCGTCGCCAGCGGTCCGCCGTTCAGTCATACTCCCACGCTCAGAGCGAAGCGACCGCGAGCTCGCCGATGCGGCGTTCACCCGGCGCGAGTTCGCCGACAGCCGGCCGGCGCTCGCCATCGGCGGAGGCTCCGCGGGTGCCCATACCAACGGCTTGGCGAATCTCGTGGCCATCTACTCGCTGAACTACCTGGTTGGCAGCGTTGGACAGCCGGGGGGCATAATATTCAATCCGACGCCGGCCCTGCCTGATGTCCCAATCTCGCCGGCGACAGCCTCCCTGAACGACTGGCAAGGGCTCGTCGCGGACATCAAGCGCGGCGACGTCCAGGTGCTGTTGGTCCGGGGCGCCGATCCCGTCTATGGGCTCCCCAAGAGGGTGGGGTTCGAAGACGCCCTCTTCCCGCACAAGGACTCTCAGGGCGTTCCCTTCATCTTCAGCTTCTCCAACATCCTCGACGATACCGCCGCCCTGGCCGACCTGATTCTGCCCGAGCACAGCTACCTGGAAGACTGGGGCAGCGATGTGCCCGACCGCGGACCAGGCTACCAGACGGTCGGCTTCCAGCAGCCGGTTGTGCGCCCCTTCTTCGAGAGTCGGGGCGAGCATCTGGGCACCAGAGGCTTCGCCGACGTCCTGATGACCGTTGCGCAGGGCCTGGGTCTGGAGCTCGGACTGCCGGGCGATTCGTTCAAAGACGTGGTCCAAGACGGAGCGAGGCAGCTTTTCGATGCCAACCGTGGCTCGGTCCGGGCCGGCTCCTTCAAAGCCTTCTGGAACGGCGTGCTGCAGCGCGGCGGCTGGTGGGATACCTCCGCGACGTCCAGCGACCGGCCGCCCTCGCCGCCGAGACTGCAGGCGATCGAGGCCCCCGCGTTCGGTACCTCAGACCTGAGCGGATTCCCGTTTCACCTGATACCCTTCGCCTCGACCTCGCTGGGCGACGGTCGAGGCGCGTCGCAGCCCTGGCTCCAGGCCACACCGGATCCGGTAACCACGGCCACCTGGCAGACATGGGTCGAGATCAATATGAAAGTCGCCGAGGAGATGGGCTTAAGCGAGGGCGACGTCGTCAAGGTGAGCTCGCCTCACGGCACCATCGAGGCCCTGGCATACCCGCACCCAGGCATGCCCCCGGATGTCGTATCGGTTCCCATCGGACAGGGCCACAAGGCAGGAGGGCGGTACGCGGAGGGACGTGGCGCCAACGTGCTCTCGATTCTGTCGCCCACCACCGACTCCCAGACCGGCGCCCTGGCGTGGGCCGCGACACGCGTTAGCATCAGCAAGACCGGCGAGTGGATCAGACTGCCCAAGTTCGAGAATACCGTCTCCGAGCCGCCAACCGACGAAGAGCAGGCCGTAATCCAGATCACGACCGGCGAATCTTAGTCGGTCAGCGACAAGGAACGAGAATCTGAGCCGCGGGCGGCGGGAACGCCGACCCAGGCCAAAACAATCAACCAAGGCGTTGGCCAAAAAGAAGCATCAGGAGACCCAAGACCCAGCGGCAAAGCGAACGCGGAATAAACGGACCGGTGGCAAGGTAAAAGCCTTCCACTATAGGAGCGCAACCACATGGCAGGTGAGAACTGGGGAATGATAGTAGACGTCGACAAGTGCATCGGATGCCAAGCCTGCGTCGTCGCGTGCCAGTCCGAGAACAACATCCCCATCAACGAAGAGAAGCACTTCAACGAGAGACGCGCCATCGAGTGGATTCGCGTCGAGCGGTACTGGGAGGGGGAGTTCCCCGACGTCAAGGCGCGGTTCATTCCGATCATGTGTCAGCACTGCGGCGACGCGCCCTGCGAGCCCGTGTGCCCCGTCTTCGCCACCTACCGAAACGACGAAGGGTTGAACGTCCAGATCTACAACCGTTGCATCGGAACTAGGTTCTGCTCCAACAACTGCCCCTATCACGTCCGCTTCTTCAACTTCTGGGAGCCGGAGTGGCCCGAGAGCCTTCACAATCAGCTCAACCCCGACGTCACCGTGCGCAGCAGGGGCATCATGGAGAAGTGCACCTTCTGCATCCAGCGAATCCGCCGCACCAAGCGAACGGCCTCGCGGGCCGGGGCAGACGCGACCGACGAAGAGTTCGAGCGCTCGCTGGATCCAGCTTGCGTCAACGCATGTCCGACGGAGACGCTGTACTTCGGCGACTTCAACGACCCCGAAAGCAAGGTCTCTGCGATGAAAGAGAAGGAGTCCAAACGCGATGGCCGCGCCTACACAATGTTAGAGAACCTGGGCACGAACCCTGGCGTGATTTACCTTAAGAAGATCGACAAGCATGCGGAGGACGTCGCGCATGGCTAGCGGAAACGGTGCGCACGGAGCCTTGGCTCTGGCCACCCCGGCGCAGGTCAACCGCGACCTGCTCGAGCGTCACCAGCGGAGGACCGGTGACACCTACTGGCGCGCGATGGCGCTGTTCGGCGCGCTGTTCGTGCTCGGCATCATCGGCTTCCTCATGCGGCTCTCGGACGGGTTCAGCGACAAGGCCGTGTGGGGATACTACGCTGCGGTCTTCGCCTTCATACTGACCACCGCCCAGGCGGCCCCGTTGGTCGCCATCGCCCCCAGAATCGCCAAGGGTCACTGGCGCCGGCCCATCTCTCGGGCCGCGGAGCTCTGGTCCGTGGTGGGCCTGTTCAACCTTCTGCTGTTCATCCCGCTCCTTTGGGTGTTGCCAAGCCTGGAAGACACGCGCCGTACGTTGTGGTTCTTCGATGCTCAGGATCCGAACTTCAGCCAGGTACCGATCTTCTCACCCCACATCTGGGCCACCCTGGCGCTGGTCGGCCTCGTAGTCACGGGGTTCATGCTGCTCTGGGTCTCCGCCCTTCCCGACCTGGCCGCCGTCAGGGACAGCGCCTCCGGCTGGCGTCAGCGATGGGCCGCACGCCTCGCGCCGAACTGGCAAGGCACCTCGCAGCAGTGGAACTTCCTGTATCACCGAACGGGCATCCTTGGCGCCTTCTACTTCATCATGCTCATCTTCGTACACTTTCTCATCAGCGTTGACTTTGCCATGGCGCTCGTGCCCGGGTGGATCGACGCGCTGTTCCCAATCACCCACGCCGCCAACTCCCTCCAGGCCGGCACCGCGACGCTGCTGCTGACGATGTTTTGCCTTCGGCAGTTCGGCGGGTACAAGGACTACATCGGCCTGGACCAGTTCTGGGCATTGGGTAAGCTCATGTTTGCCCTCTCCCTGCTATGGTTCTGGTTCTGGTTCTCCAGCTTCATCGTGCTGTGGTACGGGAAGAAGCCCAGCGAGCAGGCGGCACTACAGCTTATGATGGTGGGCCCGTACCTGCCTGCCTTCATGGCTGCATTCGTGCTTAACTTCCTCGTCCCTCTCTTTACGATGATTTGGAACCCGCTGCGCAAGAGCATCTGGGGGCCGACGCTCATCGCGACGTCGATACTCATCGGCACCCTGTTCGATCGGATTAGAATCTACGTGCCGGCCTACTCGGTGCCCGGCATCGGCAACCGCTTCGTCGAGAAGCACGAGCTGAGCGAGGTTCCGAAATCAATCCTTCCTGACATGGCCGACATCTTCATGATCGTGGGTGCCATCGGAGGCGCTATCTTCATTTACCTGCTGGCCAGCAAAGTGCTTCCGGTCATAAACGTCTGGGAGCAGAAGGAGATGCTGCTCTACCGCGTGCACAAGCCCTTCCACCGGATCGAGGTGCTGGTCCTTGGCAAACGAGACTGATACCCCAAGAAGCCGAAGACCCTGGAGGCGGGTTGGTGGGAACAACGCGTTCCCTTTATTGAGTTAATTCGCTAGAGGGCGGGGGAAAATCGACCCCGGCCAGAATCAACCAACGAAGACAAGACACAAGGCAGGCATAGCCGACAATGCAGGAACACATTCAGCTGACCCCAAAGGAGATCAACCAGGAACTCCTGTCCGGAGTTTTGGGCACGCCCAAGTGGTGGCTAGGACTCGTCGCCTTCCTACTGCTGGTCTTCCTCACGGGCGCGGGCGCCTTCGGCTACATGTTGAACAAGGGAGTTGGAGTCACCGGGTTGAACCGCCCCATAATGTGGGGGTTCTTCATGACCAACTTCGTCTTCTGGATCGGAATCAGTCACGCCGGAATCATGATCTCGGCCATCCTACGATTGACTCAGGCGGAGTGGCGACGTCCCGTTACGCGCGCCGCCGAGGTGCTGACCGTCTTCTCGCTTACCGCCGCCCTAATGGCTGCCCCGTTGGTCCACGTCGGGCGGCCTTGGCGCGCCGCCCTGTGGGTCTTCCCCTACGACTTTGGCAGGGGAGTCTGGCCCAACATCCGCTCCCCCTTCATCTGGGACCCCGCCGCAGTCATGACGTACCTGACAGCCAGCACGCTGTTCGTCTTCGTGGCGTTGATACCCGATATGGCGGTCATCCGCGACCGGGCCACCGGGAAGTGGGCCCGCCAGATCTACGGTTACCTCTGCATGGGCTGGCGCGGCACTCCCAGGCAGTGGAAGCTCCAGACGGTGGCGGGCATCCTGCTCTCAGCGCTGGTGCTGCCGGTGTTCGTCTCGGTCCACAGCATCGTCTCGTGGGACTTCGCGATAAACATCGGCGTGGACGGGTGGCACTCGACCATCTTCGCTCCGTACTTCATCATCGGGGCTATTCACTCCGGAGTCTCCGCCGTCACCATGGTGATGGCACTGATGGTATGGCTCTGGAAGTGGGACAAGATATTGCGGCCCGATCACTTCGACGCCATCGGCAGGCTGCTGATAATCGTCGCCACGACGTGGTTCTTCTTCTTCATCGTCGAGTTCTTCTTCGCGATTTACACGAAAGAGGCGCCTGAGCTCGCGTTGCGGGAGCTCCAGATATTCACCCGGCCCTACGTATTCTTGTTCCTAATCTTCATCATCACCGCCTACTTCCTGCCCGTGCCCCTCTGGATGTTCAAGAAAGTGCGCCGGAACGTCAAGTGGATGTTCTGGACGACCGTCTCGGTCAACGTCGGCATGTGGCTCGAGCGCTTCCTGATCTTCGTCCCCAGCCTGGCCAGGAAGACTCCCCTCGAGTTCAACTGGGGCACCTACCACCCCAGCATCATCGAGATGCTAATGGTCGCGGCCACCTTCGCGTGGGTCGCAATGGGAATGCTGCTCTTCTCCAAGGTCTTCCCGCTCATCCCGATCTTCGACATCAAGGAGGGGATGATCGTGCGCGACGAAGTGAAGATCGGCAGAGCAATCGTTCCCGCATCGATTCGAGAGTAAGGAGCGGCGTCATGGCACTGCGGAGCGTGTTAGGCCTGTTCACGGACGAGAACGTGGTGGCCGATGCGATGGATTCCTTGAGGGCGGCGGGTTATACGTCGTCCGAGTACGAGCTACTCACCGGCGTACCCTACCCGGAGGGAACCTTCGGAGAGGAGGAGCCGGTTCACAAGCTCTACCGGTGGCCGCTGGTCGGCGCCGCCTGTGGCTTCATCGTCGGCCTCGTTCTGACGACGGGGACGCAGCTTGCATACCCCCTGGTCACCGGAGGCAAGCCGATCCTCGGCATACCCCCGATGGCCATCATCATATACGAAGGCACCATGCTCGGCGCGATCGTCTTCACCGTGATCGGAATCATCTTCGAGTCGCGCCTGCCCAGGCTATTCATGGGCGCCTATGACCCCCGCATCACCGAGGGCTACATCGGCGTCACGGTAACCGCCGAAGAGGACCGCATGGGGCAGGCTGAGAGAGTACTCAGGGAGGCCGGAGCTGAGGACATCACACGCGGTTGGGAAACTCCCCGGTGATCGGCCGGCTCAGGCTCTGTGGAAGTCGGCCCCCGAAGCTACCGAGACGACGTCTGCGACCGCTACGCGAGGACTATCGTAATGCCGCCATTGCCTAGAGTGCGCCTCAGCGTCCGACCGCCAGGAGCAAGGCTCTTCCGACGGCTGTTGCCCTTGCTCGTCGTCCTCGCCGCCGTTGGCTGCTACAACAACAATACGGGGGACGTCAACATTGGAGGCGCCATCAACTTCAAGCTGCCCGCGTTTCCTGAGACAGGCGCCAACGCGGTGCAGGTCTTCACCGAGATGCACTACCAGCCCTCCTTTCGCGTCCAGGAAGGCCCTCGCCTCTTGCCCCCCGAAGGCTCCGTCCCAATCACCGGGAGGGAGCTGAGGTACGCGAGCCCCGGAGAGTACAAGGCTCTTACGGCGCCGGCTGAGATCGTGGACCGCTACAACAGCGCTGAAGCGCAGAGGCTGTTCGCCGTCAACTGCGTCGTGTGCCACGGCATCAGTCTGAAAGGCGACGGCCCCATTACGACCTTGATAGGCGCAGACGGCGGCCCCGCCTGGGAAAGAGGGCCCTTCCCAGCCGACCTCACCGCCCCTATCACCCGTGAATCCACCGACGGCGAGCTCTTCGGATTCATCTCAGGGGGAGGAAGGCAGGGCCAGGCCTCCATATTGAGCGGCCGCCCGACCAGCTCTCCCATGCCCGAGTTCCAGCTCCTGCTCACGGAAGAGGAGCGCTGGCAGCTCACGCTCTACCTGCGAGGGTTCATAGGGCGGTAGGCCTTCCTCGCAGATTCACCTGCTCAAGACGACCGAGGATACGCCCATATCTTCGCCCCCACCTCGTAGCTGAAGACGAGATCGCGCCCGTCGCTGATTAGCGTTATCACCCCCCGAGACACAGCGGTGTCCTTTACGGAGACCTGCTGACCCGGCACCAGGCCATTCTCGACGAAGTACTCGAGTAGCGCCTGGTCATCTTCGGGAATCCGGTCGATTACCAGGTCCTGCCCGGGCGTTGCCTCGTCGAGGGGCTTCGAGCCCTTGTGGGGCACGTACCCGCTGCCGGGGATGGGATGCCCGAAGGGGCAGGTTGTGGGATGGCCCAGCCGAGCTACGATCTTTGCCTCGAGCTCGGGCGAAATGGCGTGCTCCAGAAGGTGTGCCTCGATGTGCGATTTTTGCAGCTCCAGACCCAGAAGATCCACCACCATGCGCTCGGCGAGGCGGTGGCGTCGCACGATGCTGTCCGCGGACCGCTGTCCCTGGCCGGTCAAGACCACGTCCTTGTTCGGCAATGTCTCGACCAGCCCTTGCCGCACCATTCGCCGTATCATTCCGCCAACCGAGGGCAGCGAGGTCCCCACGCCCTCGCCGATGGGCAGCGTCTTGAGGAACTCGGCGAGCTGCGTGAGCGTGACGCGAACGCCCTGCTCCTCGAGGCGAAAGATCGACAGCAGGTAGTTCTCTGCCGCCATCGACAGGCGCCCCTCGGTCTCGGCTACCATCTTGGATTTTCTCGCTGCCATACAGCTCTCGCCGGTAACCCTGAGGCGGGTCATCTCGGGCCGGTGGCCCGTGAATTTACGCCCAAGTACAGGCGTTGGAGGACAGGTGGCTCCCCCGCGGAAGCAGGGCGGGTGCCCTTTTCACCCCAAAGACCAGTATCCTCCCCACGTCAATCCCTGACGCCGGGAAGCGGAGGCCTACCGGTCTGGACGGCCGGGCCGATAGCGGAGCAGCAGCCAGGCCGGGGTTATCATCCAAGTCGCCATCTGTCTCGCATGGGCATGGGACGGTCAGAGAATGTCGCTCGCGGCGCCGAGGCGCACGCCTGGAGCGCGACAACCGCATCCGAGCGAATCAGGGGCGGGCCGCCGACGCTCCCAGCACAACGCTCCGGCGCTGCGGTGCGAGGTGGCTACCCGAAACCAACGCTCCGCCGATGCCGCGGAACGAACGAATCGCCACAAGCTGCTCTTACCCGTTCGGTGGCTACGCGAAACCAACGCTCCGCCGGTGCTACTTAAAACTAGCGCTTTGTGTACTGCTTGGCCTTGCGAGCCCGCTTTAGCCCGTACTTCTTTCGCTCTTTTTCCCGGGAGTCGCGTGTCAGGAGGCCGGCTCTCTTCAGGGGCTGCCGGAGGTTCGGGTCCATCACGAGCATAGCTCTCGATATCCCGTGTCTCAGCGCTCCAGCCTGGCTGACGACACCCCCTCCGGTGATCTTGGCGACCACCCTAAGCTTGCCGGCGGTGTCGGTCACACGAAAAGGCTCGTTCACCTGCTGCAGCCACGAATCCCAAGGGAAAACCTCTTCGACCGGCTTGCCATTGACTATGATCGGACCGCTATCGGCGTACAGCCTGACCCGCGCCACCGCCGTCTTGCGGCGCCCGGTGCCATAGTAGTAGTGTTCGTTCACTTAGGCCTCCTCGGCGTCTTGCTCGACCTCTGCAGAGGTCCCGACGGCACTGGCCCGCGCGCCAGCGTTGACCTGTGCCTCGTGAGGGTGCTCACCCCCGGCGTAGACTTTCAATCGAGAGAGCATGTGCCGGCCAAGGGAGTTCTTTGGCAGCATGCCCTTTACCGCCCTCTGGATGACACGCGTCGGCGTCTTCGCCAGCACTTTGGCCAACGTCTCCTCCTTGAGTCCTCCGTGGTAGCCGCTGTGCCTGTAGTAGATTTTTTTCTCCAGCTTTTTACCTGTGACGTGAATCTTCTCGGCGTTCACGACGATCACGAAGTCGCCCGTGTTGAGGTAGGGTACGTAGATGGGCTTGTGCTTGCCCTGGAGCAGGACGGCGATCTCAGTGCAGAGCCGGCCGAGCGTTCTGCCCTCGGCATCGATGACGTGCCAGTCCGGCTTCAGCTCGGAGGCTCGCGTTCGGTATGGTTTAGTGCTCGTTGCCATCATCATCACCAGTGTTCGTAGGGAAGTCGTCGTATTTCACGGCCATGAGACATAGCCCGTGGGGTGACAAGGCCTGGGCCACCCTAGCGGTCTCCTTTAGGTCTACCATTCCCGCCAGCTCCGCCGCCGATAACCTACCGCGTCCCACGTCAACCAGGGCCCCGGCCATGCGGCGTACCTGCCTCGGCAGGAAAGAGCTGCCCTCGATATCGAACCTAATGAACTCTCCTTCTTTGCTCACCGCCGCTCTGTACATGTGGCGGACTGTGCTGGCCAAAGGGTTTTCCACCCGTGTCGCGAACCTTGCGAAGTCATGCTTGCCCACGAAGGCCTGAGACGCCCGATCCATCTCCTGTACGGCCAAGGGCTCCCTAATCAGACACGCCGTGCGCCGCAGCAGGGGAGACCGCGTGCGTCGACTCACGATAGTGTAGCGGTAGTGCCGGCTGAGCGCATGCCTCCTCGGGTCGAAGTCGCTTGCCACTCTGTGGCCTTCGCGCACACCGATGTCGTCTGGCAGGTGCGCGTTCAGCGCTCTCACGAGAGTTTCAAGCGGGAGCCGCGATGCGGTGTCGAAGGCTACCACCTGCCCAATGGCGTGGACCCCAGCGTCGGTGCGCCCTGCGCCTCTCACCCGCGGTTTCTCGCCCGTTACCGCTTCGATTGCCTTTTCAAGCTCCTCCTGTATCGAGGGCGCATTAATCTGGTATTGGAACCCGTGAAAGGCCGTTCCCTCGTACTCGACTACCAGAGCCAGCCGCATCTTGCGACCCGGGTCACTGCTGCCTCACGACACGAACTGTTTTCGCTCTGGGTTTAGCAGCGCGCTGAAAAACTCTTTCGACCATCCCCCTGCGTCCTTTCGAGTGAGGAAAGGGAAGAAACTTGTATCTGAGGGACATCCCTTCGACGGTTTGACAATCCTTCGCTGCGCTTGGGGACAGGGCTCACCGCAAGCTTCGCTCAGGGCAGGCTCTGAGACTCACGGCAATCCGGACTTGTCGGGATCTGCACTCCCCATTTTTCATCGGCCTGTTAAGCTACGAACTCTACGATCGCCATCGGCGCGGCGTCGCCGGCACGTGGCCCAAGCTTGATTACCCGCGTGTAGCCGCCTTGCCTCGACTCGAACCTTGGCGCTACATCGTCGAAGAGCTTCCGAACGACGCCTTCGTCCGTGAGCAGTGCCAGGGCCCGCCGCCTATGGTGAAGGGTTCCGCCCTTGCCAAGTGTGATGGCTTTCTCAGCCATGCGCCTCACCTCGCGAGCCTTAGCCTCCGTGGTCCGAAGCGACTCGTTGCGAATGAGGTCGGCGACCATGCCTCTGAGCATGGCCATTCGGTGGGCCGTGGGCCGGCCGAGCTTACGGCCGGAGATCTTGTGTCTCATGCTGCGCCTTCCCTACTCCTCTGTAACGGCCTCGAGGGCTGGCTCTCCGGCCTCTGCCGGAGTCTCGGTTTCGTCGGCGCCGTTTTGGCTCTTCTCAGGGTCCAACTCCGGTGGCAACAGGTCCATATCACGCAGACGAGCATACAGCTCCGTGTACGACTTCTCGCCAAAGTTCCTGATCCTCAGCAGCTCAGGCCGCTTCTTCTCCAGCACCTCGCCGACCTTGTTGATGCTGGCACGCTTAAGGCAGTTCAACGTGCGCGACGACAGCTCCAGCCGCTCCACCGGTATGTTGTACTGCTCGGCCGGAATGTTTGGGAGAACCGACTGGCCTTCGGCTCCGTCGGCAGTCTGCTTGTCGACGTTGGCGAAGAGAAAGAACTGGTTGACCAGTACGTTGGCCGCCTGCACCACCGCACTGACAGGAGTCACCGAGCCGTCTGTCCAGACCTCCAGGACCAGACGCTCGAAGTCGGTTCTCTGCCCGACCCTCGTGCGCTCAACGTTGTAGTTGACCTTTCTGATGGGCGTGTAGACCGCGTCAACCGGTAGGACCCCTATCGGCTGACCCTCGTCGTGCGCAGCTACCGCGTAGCCCTTCCCGCGCTCCACGTTGAACTCCACCGAAAGCTTGGCTTCCGATGAGTCCAGCGTTAGCAAGTGCAGCTCGGGGTTCACGACCTCGAAGTCCGAAGAGGCCATAATGTCACCCGCGCACACCTCGCCCTCGCCCGCGACCTCCAATCGCAGTTTGCCCGGCCGGTCTACCTCCGACCTGAGCCGCACGTTCTTCACGTTCAGTAGGAACTCGAAGACCTCTTCCTTGGCGTGAGGTATCGTGGAGTACTCGTGCAGTACGCCCTCAATCTTTACCCAGGTGACCGCTGTGCCGAGCAGGGAGCTATAGAGCACCCGCCGCAGCGGGTTGCCCAGCGTCATGCCGAAGCCCAACTCTAAGGGTTCGATAGCGAACTTACCGTACTTTTCCTGGGCCTCTATCACGGTGATCTGGGGACTGGGTATAACCTCTTCTTCTGGCTCCAAGGAATCCCGAGAAGCGATCTGGAAATCAACTAACGCCATATGGACAGCTCCTGCGTACCTGTGTTATTTCGAGTACAGCTCAACGATAAGTCTTACTTCAATTCCTGTGTCCGCCACAGACAATTCCGGGACGGCGACAACCTGGCCCGCGAGACTGGCGGTGTCTAACTGTAACCACACGGGCACCGGCCGTTTTGGAATGTCCTCGGTGAGCACGCCGATGAACTCCGGTACGGAGCCGTTGACGCGCTTCCACGTCACGGTGTCGCCGGGCTTCACCAGGTATGACGGAATATTCATCCGCCGCCCGTTCACCTGGAAGTGCCCGTGCGTAACTAGCTGTCTAGCCTGACGGCGGGACTCGGCGAAGCACAGCCGGTACACGACGTTGTCCAGCCGCCTCTCCAGAATGGTGATCAGGTTGTCGCCGGTCACGCCCGAATGCTCTCGCGCCATCTCGAAGTATTTCCTAAACTGGCGCTCCAGCACTCCGTAGGTGAACCGCGCCTTCTGCTTCTCCCGAAGCTGCAGCGAGTAGTCAGACGGGCGCCGTCTGCGGGGCATGTGGTCTCCAGGCGGACGCCGACGCCGCTCAACCGCACACCTGGGCGTATAGCAGCGCTCGCCCTTGAGGAACAGCTTCTCGTTTATTCGGCGACACTGCCGGCATACCGGGTCTATGTAACGTGCCATTCTTTCTTGCTCTCTAGATGTAGCGATAAGTTGACTTGAACCGAATTAGGCCGGGGTCGCGGCGGCAACCCCCATCTCCTGGGACAGCGCGTTTAGATCGTAGCCCTCCATCCTGACGCGGAGGTCGTAGTACAGCAGCGTGAATGCGATCGTGGCGACCGGCAGCGTGACGACCCCGACCAATAGGCCTCCCGCGAACCGAAACAGAGACCCCAGAGCCGACGCCCCCTCTGGCGCCGCGATGTACGAGGCCAGGGCGAACGGGATCTGCACCAGCAGCCCCAGGCCTATCATCACCAGGAGGATTACCAGAGCAATTCCCGACACCCTAAGCCAGCTTCCTCGGACGATCTCAAACGCGCGCCTCAGCGCGGCTGCGGGCCTGTGGCCTTCGACCACTACGACCGGCACCGCGACCCCTAACAGCGCGATCGCCAAAAAGAATAGTATCAGCAGCGCGATCGCCGGAAAGAACAGTATCAGCGATGCCGCGCCCAGTGCCAGAAAGAACAGTATCAGCGATGCCGCACCCAGCGCCAGGACCGGAGCCAGAATCAGCGCCAGCGACGCAAGCGACACCACCCGCAACCAGACCCGGGCGTAGGAGTTTCCGACGCCGATCTCTCCGGTGAGGTAGTGCTGCCCGACGGCGCCTATCGTCACGGCGTACACGACGATCGCTGCCAGCAGTCCTGCGACTAACAGCGCCGCGAAGGTAGCCACCCCGGCATTTGGGATGAGAGCCAGGAGTCCTACGGGGACCTGAACGAGCGCCACGAGGCCGATGATGCGCCTGAAACGCTTGCCATAGATCGCGAAGGTCTCGTTCAACAGGTCTCCGAGACTGCGCACGGGAAACGCCTTGGTCTCCCCCCAAACTTGGTGACTTCTCTGCTCCAATCGGGTCACACGCGCCGCCTCTTGGGAGGGCGGCACCCGTTGTGGGGTATGGGCGTCACATCTCTGATGCTCGTGATGGCGAGCCCCGAGCTCTGCAGAGACCGAATCGCCGCCTCTCGCCCCGCGCCGGGGCCTCTGACGAACACCTCGATCTGCCTGAGACCGTGCTCCATCCCTTTTCGCGCGGCGTCTTCGCCCGCTCTCTGCGCTGCGAAGGCAGTCGACTTCCTGGAGCCCCGGAACCCGACCGTCCCGGCGCTACCCCACGCGATGACCATTCCCCTCGGGTCGGTCAGCGTTATGATGGTGTTGTTGAACGTCGACTGTATGTAGGCCCGCCCAACGGGGACGGACTTTCGCTCTCGACGTCTCGTACGTGGTTTTCTCGGCATCTACGCTCTCGCTTCGCTCCGGCGCCCACGGCGCCGGTCGCCATTATCTAACGCGTGACGGTGTGTCGGCGGCCGGCAACCGCCCTTCGATGGCCTCGTTTGGTTCGTGCGTTCGTCCGGGTCCTCTGGCCCCTGACCGGCAGACCGCGGCGGTGCCTCATGCCACGGTAGCTTCCGATATCTATGAGGCGACGGATGTTCATGTTCATCTCTCGCCTGAGGTCGCCTTCGACCGACTTCTCGCGGTCGATGATCTCCCGAAGGCGGTCCAGATCCGCGTCGGATAGGTCTCTGACACGAGGATTGCCGCCGATGCCCGCCCGGTCGCACACGTCGCGCGCCTGATAAGGGCCGATGCCGTAGATACTCCGCAGGGAGATCTCGACCCGTTTGTTATCCGGGATGTTGACTCCAGAGATGATGGCCATCCGTTTCCTCTTTCAGGCGCCCGATTCCCGAGATGACGCTCGGTCCAGGGCTAACCCTGCCGCTGTTTATGCCTCGCGTTTTCGCAGATCACCATGACCCGACCGTGCCGGCGGATCACCTTGCACTTCGCGCAACGGGTCTTGACTGAGGCCGAAACCTTCATCGCTGCCTCCCTGGCGTTGCCAACTAATTCGGATGCTCGTGCCTGTCCTGAGCTCCCTCGAGGCCCTCAATGGCGCAAAAAAGAGAGTATCGCCTTTCTGGGTAGGGTCTACCGAAAGCGGTAGGTTATCCGGCCGCGGGACAGGTCGTAGGGGGAAAGCTCAACCAGCACTCGGTCTCCGGGCAGAACCCTGATGAAGTTTTGCCTCAGTCTGCCTGAGATATAGGCAAGGACCTTGTGCTCGTTGGCCAACTCCACCGAGAAGGTGGCGTTGCGCAGGGATTCGGTAACCGTCCCCTCGACCTCTATGGTCTCTTTCTTCGGCATCTAGCTCCTTTGGCTCAGATCGTCGAGCGACGTTAGTATCCGCGCGCCGTTCGACGTTATCGCAATCGTGTCTTCGAAGTGAGCAGACACATTACCATCCGCGGTCACTACCGTCCATCCATCGTCTAGCTGCGTCGTCTCCCAGGTGCCGACGTTGAGCATGGGCTCTATGGCAATGGTCATGCCCTCTCGGAGCAACGGCCCCCGACCGGCCACGCCGTAGTTCGGGATCTGCGGCTCCTCGTGCATCTGCCGGCCGATGCCGTGTCCTACGTACTGACGCACCACCGAGTAGCCCAGGTGGATCGCGTGGCTCTCGACGGCGGCCGAGATGTCGCCGATTCGCGCGCCGACGCGGGCCTCAGCGATTCCGAGTCTCAGCGCCTCTCTGGTCGCGTCGATCAGCCGCTGACGGTCTTCGCTCACGGAGCCGACGGCGCATGTGAACGCGCTGTCGCCGTGGAACCCGCACACTATCGCCCCGACGTCGAGACTGACGATGTCACCCTCCAGCAACACGCGGTCGCCAGGGATTCCGTGGACGATCTCTTCGTTGACCGAAGCGCAGATCGTTCCGGGAAAGGGCGGCGCGCCCACCCCGGTGTATCCTTTGAAGGACGACGTCGCCCCGAGGCGTGCTATCTCCTCCGCGGCGATGCGATCGAGCTCCCCTGTCGTCACGCCGGGGGCCACCGCCTCGCGCAGACGCTCCTTGGCCTGGGCCACGACCCAACCCGCTCGAGACATTAGCTCCAGCTCTTTCGCCGACTTTAAGGTAATGCCCCTCGTTCGGGGGCTGGCCACTCTGTCTCTCCTGCTAACCATCGCGTCTCACTAAGTTTACATAAGGTCTCGTCATCGGACAAGACCAAGAGGGCGCTGAACGTCTTTCGAACTCGGGTCGGGACAGCGTCATATCCGAACGGCCGCCATCAATGCCCGCGCGACCTCGTCTATTGGAGCCTCTCCATCGATTTTCCGCAGGATGCTGGCGTCCGAATAGTATCCGATCAGCGGCTCCGTCTCATTCAGGTACACCTCAATGCGCGTTTTCACCGCCTCCGGCCTGTCGTCGTCGCGCTGGTATAGCTTTCCTCCGCAACGGTCACACTCCTCTGCCTTTTGCGGAGGCGAGAACTCCTCGTGGTACGCGCTCTGGCAGTTTCTGCATAGCCATCTGCCCGAAAGCCTCCGGAGGAGCTCTTCTTCTGAGACGTTGATGCAAAGGACATGGTCGATGCCGCCCTTATCGGCTAATTCGGCGTCAAACGCCTCTGCCTGAGCGATGTTACGGGGAAATCCGTCCAGGACAAACCCCTTCGACTGCTCCGGTGCGCTGATCCAGTCGGTGACCATTGGAATCGTCACGTCGTCCGGTACCAGCACACCTCTCTCCATGTACGGGCGGGCCAGCTTGCCCAATTCCGTACCTTTCCGCTGATGCTCCCGTAAGAGATCTCCGGACGCAGCGTTGGTTACGCCGAGGCTGTCCGCTAGCCGTCCAGCCTGCGTCCCTTTGCCCGCACCGGGAGGGCCTAGCAAAACCACCTTCACTCTGTGTGTCAGTCCTCCTGAGGTCCACTGGGGCGCCTGTTACCGTATGAATCCCTCATAGTTGCGCATCAGCAGCTGCGCCTCCAACTGGCGCATAGTATCCAGCGCAACGCCGACCATGATCAGCAAGGCCGTGCTGCTAAGCGTCAGCGCCCTCACATCGGTGACCTGGGTCACGAAGAAGGGCAGAATCGCGATTATACCAAGGAACAGCGCTCCCCCCCACGTTATCCGCACGATGACGCGGTTCAGGTACTCCTGGGTCGGACGTCCGGGGCGAATGCCCGGGATGAAACCCCCGTTGCGCTGTAAGCTCTCCGAGAGATTTTGCTGCTGGAATATCACCAATGTATAGAAGAATGTGAAGACCACTACCAGCACGAACACGGCTGCCCAGTAAGGGAAGTTCGTCGGGTCCAGCGTGTCGGACAGGAACCGGGCGAGCCGAGAGAAGAAGTCGTCGCTCAACGGATTCCTGAAGTAGCTGGCCACCGTGGCCGGCAGGATAATGATCGAAAAGGCGAAGATCAGCGGGATCATGCCCGCGGAGTTAACCCGCAGCGGTAGGAACGTCGAGCCGCTCTGACGCTGCATGCGCCCTCCACGGAACACGCTTCGGCCGTACTGTACGGGGACCCTTCGCTGCGCCTCGGTGAACAGCACGATCGCGAATATGACCGCGAACCCGAACAGCCCCAGCAAGAGCAGACCGCTTGCCTGGTTGCTCTCGAGGAAGCCGCGTCCGATGATCGACGGGAGCTGCGAAACGATACCGCCGAAGATGATCAGCGAAATTCCGTTGCCCAGGCCACGCTCCGTGATCAGCTCGCCCAGCCAGACCAGGAACATAGTGCCGGCCACCATCGAGAACACCATCGCCAGCGTGGGCACATTCAGACCGAAGTCGATCGTTGGCAGCACGCCGGACTGTCTCAGCAGCGTCAGCTGTCCCCAGGCCTGGAGGAACGCTATGGGGACGGTCAGCCAGTGGGTGATCTGGTTGATCCGTTGCCGTCCGTACTCGCCTTCCTGAGCCAACGCCTTCAGGTTCGGCATCACCGGCGTGAGAATCTGCATCACGATCGATGCCGTGATGTACGGGTATACGCCCAGCGCCGCGACGCTCAGATTCGCCAGCGCTCCCCCGCTGAACAGATCGAGAAACCCCAGCAGGGCCTGCTGCTCGAAGGCCTGCGACAGGGCCTGTGAGTCGACGCCGGGCACCGGAACGTGCGCCACGAACCGGAAGATTACCAGCATCCCCAGCGTGAACAGTATCTTGCCACGCAGGTCCGGGACCCGCATGGCGTCGATCATCGACTGAATCAGCTGGGGCCGCGATACCTGCTGCTGGGCCCGAGCCACCTGCGACTGACGCATTAGGACAACTCCCTCACACTCCCGCCCGCACCCTCGATCTTCTCCCGTGCCTGCGTCGAGAACTTGTGCCCTTCAACCACCAGGGACACATCTAGCTCGCCCCTACCGAGAATTTTCACCGGCTTGCGTAGGTCTCTAACCAGTCCCGATTCGAGAAGCACGTCGAGCGTGACCTCTGTGCTCGCCGGGAACCCGCCAAGCCTGTCGATGTTGACGACGCTATAGTCCTTGCGAAAGATATTCGTAAACCCGCGCATCATGGGCAGCGCCTTGATGAGTCGTAGACCGCCTCCCTGGAAGCCGAGGCGCACGCCCCCTCCGCTTCGAGACTTTTGCCCCTTGACGCCCCTGCCGGAGTAGCTTCCATAGCCGCTGCTGTCGCCCCGGCCCACCCTCTTGCGGCTTCGCTTGGCCCCTTTCGGGGGCCTTAGATCATTTTGCCTCATAACTGTCCTAATCGCCCCTGCAGCATCCCCGACCCCCTGTCCCTTGGGGGAGAAGGCCCAGGGTGGGCGTGAAGCCTCTAAACAAGGCACGCCCTGGCTTTTCCAAAGTGTGACTGGCTACGGTGAGGACGAACCCTCGTAGGCAACCTCCAGAAGATGCTGCACCTTTCGCACCATACCCCTGATCGAGGGCGTATCCTCATGCTCTACGGTCTGGTTCAGCCGACGCAGGCCGAGGCTGGCGATGACCCGCCTCTGGTTGCGCCCGAACCCGATTCCGCTCTTCTTCCACGTGATGGTAATCTTGGCCATGCTAACCTACCGACTACCCAACTCAGCTTCTCGCGCGGCCATGCGTTTGGCTGCCTGATCGCGGGCCGGCTTCGTGCGCTCCGCCAGCGCCCGGCGCTTGGCGATCTCCTCCTTCGGATTTCTGAGCTGTGCCAATCCGTTGAAAGTCGCCTTGACGACGTTGACCGGATTGGTGCTGCGCCGCGCCTTGGTAAGTATGTCTTTGACTCCAGCCAGCTCCACGACGGCCCGCACCGCGCCGCCGGCGATCACCCCTGTTCCGGGGGCGGCGGGTTTCAGCATCACCAACGAGCCACAGTACTTCGACACGATCTCATGTGGGATAGTGTTGCCGGCCAGCACCACCGAGATCATGTTCTTGCGCGCGGCGGCGGCCCCTTTTCGCACAGCGTCCGGCACGGCATCGGCCTTGCCTATGCCGATGCCGACGCGACCCTCGCCGTCACCCATGACGACCACGGCGTTGAAGCTGAGATGCCGGCCGCCCTTTATGACTTTGGCCACTCGAGAGATTCTGACGACCCTTTCGGTCAGCGGGGCCTCTTCTCCGTCTCGGCGCTCGAAGTCGGTTGTCGTCAAAACACCAGGCCTCCTTCGCGGGCCGCCTCGGCTAAGGTCTTGACCCTGCCATGATATTTGTATCCCGCACGATCGAACACCACCTCGGTGATGCCCTGGGCCTTGGCGCGGCGGGCGATGAGATCACCTACCGCCTTGGAAGCCTCCGACTTGCCCGGGCTGGCCTGTTGCCCTCGCAACTCTGGGTCGAGCGTCGAGGCGGCAGTGATCGTAACGCCCTTGGAGTCGTCTATCACCTGCGCGTAGACGTGATTCAGACTTCTAAAGACGGCCAACCTGGGCCTCCCGCCGGTGCCCTTCACCTTCCGGCGCACCCGGGCGTGGCGCATGACTCTCCGGCCCTTGCGCGTTTTCGGTAAAGCCATTCCTACGCCCTCCTGGCGCTCTTACCCGGTTTGAGGCGAATGGCCTCGCCGGCGTACCGGATGCCCTTGCCTGTGTACACGTTAGGCGGCCTGACGGCACGAATCTGCGCGGCCAACTGGCCCACCTGCTGCTTGTCTATGCCCCGTACGTGTATCCTATTGGCGCCCTCGACCTCGAGCTCGACGCCCGGCGGTGGGTCGATGTTGACCACATGGCTGAACATCACGTTCAGAGTGATCCCCGGCCCGTTCTGCTGGGCCCGGTAGCCGACGCCAACCAGCTCCAGAGTCCTGACGAATCCGTCGTTAACACCAGTCACCATGTTGGCCAGCAGACTGCGCGTCAGGCCGTGCAGAGCCCTATGCTCACGCTCGTCCGAGGGGCGCTCGACTTTCAGGGTCCCGTCCTCGTTGGATATCTTCATCGACGCATTGAACGCCTGCTGAAGGGAGCCCTTCGGCCCCTTCACCGACACCTTACTGCCAGCTATCTTGACCTCTACACCGGTGGGTACCGGGATAGGCTCACTCCCGATCCTCGACATCTTCAGCTCCTCACCAGACGTAGCATAGAAGCTCCCCACCGAGCCCCTGACGCCACGCCTGCCTACCAGTCATTACGCCCGCCGAGGTCGAAAGGATCGCGACGCCGAGACCGCCATAGTATCTGGGTATCTCTCCCTTGCCGACGTAAATACGGAGTCCCGGCTTGCTCACTCGCTTGAGCCCTGCGATGGCCGGCTCGTCCTTGCCCCGATAGTGGAGAAATATCCTGATGGTCGCCTGCGGAGTACCTGCTTTGGATATGTCGTACCCTTCCACGAACCCTTCGTCGCTCAGGATCTTGGCGAGCTCGACCTTGATCTTGGACGCGGGGACCGTCACCGTCTCATGTTGGATCATGATGGCGTTCCGGATCCGGGTGAGCATGTCCGCTATTGGGTCTGTTACTGGCATGACACTACTGCCTTGAGGCGCCGTGACGGTGGAGTCACCAGCTCGCCTTTCGCACGCCCGGAAGCAACCCCAGCAGGGCCATCTCTCTGAAGCAGATGCGGCACAGGCCCACGAACCGGATGTAGGCACGAGGCCTTCCACACCGATTGCATCGGTTGTGATACCTCACCTTGAACTTCTGAGGCTTCTTCCAACGCGCTATCTTTGATACCTTAGCCAATTCGTTCTTCCTTCGCGCCGGCCTTCGCACCGGCCAGACTCCGTGTGGGCGGCCTCAACTGCGGCGAACCGTCAGGCCACCCTTGCGGCATCTCGAATCCGAGCAAATGGCATGCCCATCTGCTCCAGAAGGCGGAGCCCCTCGTGGTCCGTCCGAGCAGTCGTGCAGATGACGATCTGCAGACCTCTGATCCTGTCGATGGAGTTGTAGTCGATCTCAGGGAATATGACCTGTTCTCGAATCCCCAGCGAGTAGTTGCCCCGCCCGTCGAAAGACTCTCTGGGCACGCCCTGAAAGTCTCTGATTCTAGGTAGCGCTGAGCTTATCAGGCGGTCGACGAACTCATACATGCGCCTTCCACGCAGCGTCACGCTGATGCCGATGGGCATTCCTTCTCTTATCTTGAACCCGGCTATCGACTTCTTCGCCCGGGTCGTAACCGGCCTTTGGCCCGTAATTGCCGTGACGTCTCGCGTGGCGGCTTCCATGGCTCGCGCGTTCTGAAGCGCCTCACCCAGCCCTATGTTGACAACGACCTTGCTAAGACTGGGCACCTGCATGTTGCTCGTGTAGCTGAACTCCTGTATCAGCGCTGGAGCGATCTCGTTGCGTAGCCTCAGCAGGAGCCTCGGCAATGGTCGAGCCTGGACTGCGGGCTTTGTAGCCCCGTTCGCGGCTGCCCCGGCGTCCGCGGGGCGACTGCGTCGGGAGCGGCTGCGCTCGGGTTGGGGTTCCGCTGCGGCGTCATCTGCGGCAGTGGCACGGGGCCGCCGCCGGGTTGCTGGAGCCTTTGCCTCTGTCGTGCTAGCGGCGGTGCGGGCGCGGCGCCCTGCAGGTGCCGATGCCGGCTCCGCGGCTTTGGTGTCCTCGGCGGCTGCCCTGGTCCGCCGGCCAGGAGATTTCGCGGCCTCCGCTGGTGGCTTGCTCGTCGCCGATGCTCTCCGGCGCCTAGGAGTTGCGCTCTCCTGTGGGGTGGCCTCTTGGGTGCCTTCCGCAGACGCGGGTGTCCGACGCCGGCTCGGGCGCCGGCGGGGAGTGCTTTCGGCGGCCGCCGCCTCCTGAGGCGCGGCCTCGTCGGCCTGGTCCTGGTTTTCGGTAGTCACTCGATTACTTCCTGACAGCGCGTGCACGTTCTGGCCTTTGTTGCGTCGGCAAGAACTCTAACCCCAATTCGCGTCGGGCGGTTGCAGTGAGTGCAGATCAGCATCACATTCGCCGCCGGCATCGGCATCTCTTTCTGAATGATGCCTGCCTGTCTGACGCTTCCGCTGGCTCGCGTGTGCTTCTTGACGACATTGACGCCCTCAACGAGCACCCTCCCTTTTTGAGGGAATACCTGCTGGATTCGGCCCTGCTTTCCACGGTCCCGTCCTTTGATAACGAGGACCGTGTCCTCACTCCGCAGCCGCATCTAGAGGACCTCCGGCGCCAACGACACGATTCGCATGAAGTTCTTCTCTCGGAGCTCGCGGGCCACCGGTCCGAAGATGCGGGTCCCGCGAGGCATCTGGTCGTCGTTGATGAGCACGGCCGCATTGTCGTCGAAGCGGATACGCGAGCCGTCGGGCCTGCCATGGGCCTTGGCCGTTCGCACTATGACAGCTTTCACGACCTCACCCTTCCTTACGGCTGAGGCCGGCGCCGCTTCCTTGACGGACGCAACGATCACGTCGCCGAGCCACGCGTAGCGCCGCCCGCTGCCGCCCGGTATACCGATGCAGCTTATCGTCTTCGCCCCCGAATTGTCGGCCACCTTCAGCCGCGAATATATCTGAATCATCCCCGTTTAGTCTCCTCTTCGCCATCACCGCCATCGCTCTCAGAGGGACTTTCCTCGTCCGGCGGCTCTTCGTTTTCGGCCTCGGAATCGGCTGCCGTCTCGGTCGAGGATTCCACCTCGGCTACCGGCTCTTCTGGCGTCGGCTCTTCCTCCGGCACGGCCTCCTCGACCTCGGCTACCGGCTCGACCTCAACCTCAGCCACCGGCTCTTCCGGCGTCGGCTCTTCCTCCGGCACGGCCTCCTCGGCTACCGGCTCGGCCTCAACCTCGGCCACCGGCTCTTCCGGCGTCGGCTCTTCCTCCGGCACGGCCTCCTCGACTTCGGCTTCGACGGCGACCTCAGCCACCGGCTCCTCTGGTGTCTCCGCCTCCGGGACGGCCTCCTCGACTTCGGCTTCGACGGCGATCTCGGCCACCGGCTCCTCTGGTGTCTCCGCCTCCGGGACGGCCTCCTCGACTTCGGCTTCGACGGCGACCTCGGCCACCGGCTCCTCTGGTGTCTCCGCCTCCGGGACGGCCTCCTCGACTTCGGCTTCGACGGCGACCTCGGCCACCGGCTCCTCTGCCGTCGGCTCTTCCTCCGGCACGGCCTCTTCGACGGCGGCTTCGCGCACCTCGGGCCCTAGCCTCTCGGCGACCAGAATGCCCGGCTCGTCCACCGTAATGTCTTCGGGCTGGACCTCCGCTATATCCTCGTGCACGAGGATATCCGTCACCTTCCACCGCTTGAATTTGGACAGCGGTCGCGTCTCGGTTATGCGAACAAGATCGCCGGTCGTGCAGCGGTTGTCCTCGTCGTGCACCTTGAACCTGGTGCGGCGCCTGACCGCCTTCTTGTACAGCCGATGAGGCCGGCGCCACTCGACAGACACGACCACGGTCTTGTCCATCTTGTCGCTGACGACCCGCCCCACCCTCACTTTGCGTCTCTCGAAGCTCATGTCAGGCTCTGGCCAACTCCCTCTCGCGCTGCACGGTCAATACTCTGGCGATGCGCCTGCGCGCCTTGCTGATCTCGTTCACGTTGGCGAGCTGCATCGTTGCAGTCCGAAAGCGCAGATTCATCAGCTCTCGATTGACCGAGTCCAGCTCATCCGCAAGCTCCTCATCGGTCATGCCTCTAATGTCGTCGATCTCCATATCGGTAGCCCTAGCTCGTCTGGGCCCCGACCTGGGCCACTTGCCGTGTCACTATCTTCGTCCCCATGGGCAGTTTGGACGATGCGAGACGAAGGGCCTCCATGGCCACCTCTTCGGGCACGCCCGCCATCTCGAATAGTATCCTGCCGGGCCTAACTACCGCGACCCAGTGGTCGACGGCGCCTTTGCCACTGCCCATCCTGGTTTCGGCGGCTCGCGCCGTCACCGACTTATCCGGGAAGACGCGAATCCAAATCTTCCCGCCTCGCCGGGCGTGGCGGGTCATGGCGCGCCGCGCCGCCTCGATCTGGCGAGACGTAACCCACGCCGCTTCGGTGGCCTTGATTGCGAAGTCGCCGAAGGTGATCGTGCTGCCGGCGACGGCAATTCCCTTACGCCGTCCCCGATGGTGATTCCGGTACTTAACTCTCCTGGGCTGTAGCATCGGTTGTGGCCTCTTCTGCTGCCGCGTCCCCCGGCGTCACCGTGACCTCGATGGGAAGCATGTCTTCTAAGTCCTGCTCCCGGGTCGGCGTGTCGAGGATGTCGCCCTTGTATATCCAAACCTTGACGCCGATGCGCCCGTACTCGGTCGCAGCTTCGGCGATTGCAAAGTCTATGTCGGCTCTCAATGTGTGGAGCGGGACTCTGCCTTCCATGGCCTTCTCGCGGCGCGCGATGTCCGCGCCGCCGAGCCGCCCCGAGCAGATTACCTTCACGCCCAACGCGCCGGCCTGCATCGTTCTCGAAACCGCCTGGCGGGTGACGCGCCGAAAGGCAATTCGGCGCTCCAGCTGGTCTGCCACGTTTCGGGCCACGAGGAAGGCATCAAGCTCGGCCTGCCGTATCTCCTGAACGTTGAGTCTGGCTCGCCGCTCCGTCAGCCCCTCCAGTATCTTCCTCAGCTCCTCCACCCGCTGGCCGCCCCGTCCGATGACGATTCCCGGCCTGGCCGTGTGCACGGTAATGATAACTTCGCTGCTGCCGCGCTCGATCTCAATCCGCGAAACTCCGGCATCCGGGTATTTATCCAGAATGGTCTTGCGGATCGTCATGTCCTCCAGGACCTGAGCCCGGTAGTCGCTCTGCTTCCGAGCGAACCACTTGCCCTGCCAATCCTTGATCACGCCAAGACGGAAGCCTATCGGGTGTGTCTTCTGACCCATCTAAGGGGCCTCCTCCTCGTCGACGACGACGGTGATGTGGCTGCTCCGCCTGTTGATCTTGCCCACGCGACCGCGGGCCCTGGCTCGGAAACGCTTCAGGCGAGGGCCTTCGTTTGCGTAGATCTCCACGATACGAAGCTCAGAGGTACGAGCGAGGAGCTCGTTCTCCGCGTTGGCCGCCGCCGACTTCACAACCTTGGAAACCCGGGCCGCCGCCGGGGATGGCAAGAAACGAAGCGTCGTTAGGGCCTCGTCGACCTTCTGGCCGCGCACGAGGTCGACGATTGGCTTGAGCTTCTTGGCCGATATCCCGGTGTTTTTCGTTGTCGCTCTTACTGGCACGCTACTACCTGACGCTTGTGGTTCGTTCCGACTTCGAAGAGTGGCCCCGGAAGGTCCGCGTCGGCGCGAACTCGCCCAGCCGATGGCCCACCATATTCTCCGTTATGAAAAGCGGCACGTGGCGGCGTCCATCGTGCACCGCTATCGTCAGCCCAAGCATGTCGGGCATTACCATCGACGCTCGGGACCACGTGCGGATAACCGACTTGCTGCTGCTCCGCATCGCCGCTTCGACCTTCTTGGCCAGCTTCGGGTGCACGTATGGTCCCTTCTTGATCGATCTAGACATCTGTCAACCTATCCGACTCTCCTCCCCCAAATCCCTCGTCTCCCTCGAGGAGGGACTGGGGAGAGGGTGAGGTCCTCGTTCTTACGCCGCGTCTGCCGCGCGACTCACCAAGTCGGCCCCTAACGATCGTATCTGCGACGGACGATAAACCTGTCCGTGGACTTGTTCCTGCGTGTCCTATGTCCCAATGCGGGCTTGCCCCAGGGCGTCTTGGGGCCTGGCATGCCAATCGGCGAGCGACCCTCTCCGCCACCGTGCGGATGGTCTCTGGGCGACATCACGGAGCCGCGGACCGTGGGCCGCCACCCCCTGTGCCGCCTGGCGCCGGCCTTGCCGAGCTTTATGTTCTTGTGGTCTATCGCGCTCACCTGGCCCACGGTGGCCATGCACTCGCTGAGAACGTAGCGCATCTCGCCGGACGGCAGCCTCAGCAGCGTGTACCGCTCTTCTTTGGCCAGCACCTGCGCGGCGCCACCGGCGCTACGCACGATCTGCCCGCCCCGGCCGGGCCGCATCTCGATATTATGGACCACCGTTCCCGTGGGGATCGCCCTCAAGGGGAGCGCGTTGCCGGAACGTATCTCAGCCTGTTCGCCTGCCTCCACCCGATCTCCGACGGTCAAGCCCAGCGGCGCGAGGATGTATCGCCAGTCGCCGTCCGGATACTTGATCAGCGCGATTCGAGCCGATCGGTTCGGGTCATACTCGATGGTCGTTACCTGCCCCGGAACACCGACTTTGTCACGTTTGAGGTCGATGACGCGGAAACGGCGCTTGTGCCCGCCACCCCGGTGTCGGACCGTGATCTTGCCGCTGGAGTTCCGGCCCGCGTGCTTCTTGAGTGGCCGCACCAGCGATTTCTTCGGCTTGCGCCGCGTGATGTCGTCATTGGTCTGCAGGATCATGCCCCGCTGACCGGGAGTTGTCGGCTTGCGAGCTTTCAGAGGCATCTACACGCCCTCGAATATGGTGATGGTCTCTCCGGCGGCCAGCGTCA
>JADFIF010000022.1:20580-26735 GCA_022566795.1 Chloroflexota bacterium | reverse complement strand
CCTTATGCTCGCCGTGGTACCTCCACCTGCCAACTTGCGATGGACTATCTTCTTTAGATCCATCCTCGTACTCGACTGTCAACCCCTCTCCCTCGACCACTACCGTGACGTAGTCCCTGCCGTGGAGATGCCAGTCGCTGGACTCGCCGGGCTCGACGATGAGGTTCCATATCTTCACGCGGTCATTCTCGAAGAGCACGGCCGACGCGATCTCCCCAAGGGGCTCATTTCCTCTCGCCATTTTTGTGTAGTCCTCCTACCTAAACTGATTAGACTGGTATGAAAAAGAGGTTCCCGTGAGACATGTCATTCTGGAACCGCAGACGAAGAATCTCAAGCGCTCGTGTAGACCCTTCGCTTCGCTCAAGGCCTGCCCTGAGCTTGCCGAAGGGGTGACAAGGCCAGGCGCTTTTCATCCTCCAGGGTGCCCGTGGCAACCGACATGGTTCTACGCCCGCCGTTGGCCCCGCTGTCCTGTCTCCCGTTCAGCTGCGCGGACTCCCGGCCCGCATTCCTACGCTTGAAGCTCTACGATGGCGTTGCTGTAGCGCGCGGCGCCCACGTTGGTGACCCTGTGCACCGCGTCTTTTTGGCCCATGACCACCTCGCCAAGGGCGTAGTCGCGCTCCGAGGACGTGCCGTCGTCGAGCTCGGCTCTCAGCCTGCCGGCCTCCGTAACGATGAACAGGTAGTGCATCGTATGCCGGTGCCACGGGCTGGATTCCCCCGGCTCCAAGACCAGGCTCCACGTCTTGACGTGCTCGTTCTGGAACAAGAACTCCGTGCCTACCTCGCCAAGCTCAATACTCATCCGTTTGCCCTCCTTGATGTTTCGGGATATTCCAGTACCTGACTGCGGAAAACCGCGCCATAATGGCGGCCCCGCGAATGTCTGCCCCGCATTGGGGACCTACTCGTGATCTGCCACACAACGAACCATCCTCCTGTATCCCCCTTCCTTTTCTGGAAGGGGGAAGAGGATTCTGGGGGGCACCCCCAGTAGCCCCGGCAATCCCGACTCGCCGGGATCTTGGACTCCCGACGACCCTCGACTGAACGTCATGCTGATTTCGGCCACTAGGTTCTGGCTGACCAACATTCTGCAGTAGCGGTCACCATCCCTTCGACTCCGCTCAGAGCCTGCCCTGAGTTTACCGAAGGGACAGGCCTAACCGAACGCGAGGCCCTTGTCCTTCAAGCTGACGAACCCACGGGTTCCCAGAACCACGTGATCCAGGAGCTCTATGTCCATCATCTCGGCGCCGGTCCGAATCTGCCGCGTGACCAGGATGTCCTCCGGGCTCGGCGTCGGGTCCCCAGACGGATGGTTGTGCACGAGGATAATGCCGGGGCAATTCTCGCGCACCGCCGGACGCAGCACCTCGGCCACGCGTACCACAGAGGAGCTCACGTTACCCCGGTAGATCTCCTCTATTCCGACGACTTCGTTCTTGGTGTTCAGCAACAGGGCTCGCAAGTGCTCCTGCTCGAACAGGCTCATCTCGGCGCCCAACAGGTTGTACACGTCTCTCGGCGAGCTGATTACGGCCCGGTCGCCTGGATGGAGCGACACCACCCGTCTGCCCAGCTCCAACGCCGCCAGAAGCTGACACGCCTTCGCCTCGCTGATTCCGCTGAGGGCGCAGAGCTCGGTGTAGCCGGCACGTGCCAGCCCGCCGAGTCCCTTGAACGTCGCCATCAGCCTGGTCGCCAGGTTCAGCACACTTTCGCCGGAGGTGCCGGTCCTCAGCAAAATAGCCACGAGCTCGGGGTTGCTCAGGTATCCTGGGCCGTGCTCTCGCAGCCTCTCTCTGGGCCTCTCGCCCTGAGGCAGGTCCCGTATCATCGTGGCGTACTGTGGTCGCGCGTCTTCCATGCGAGGCTCCCTATGCCGATGGCCAGCTCGGATGCGCCGTAGTGTAAATCACCCGGCACGTCTGAGTCCAACACTCGGCCAGTTTCCGCCTTGACACCCCCGTGGGAGCCAATACAATAGCGCCCAGTCCCGTGTTCATCGCTATCACGAGGTGCCATTGATGATCGACCGTGACCGTCTTGTGAAGACCTTTTGCGACCTGGTGAAGATCGACAGCCCATCCGGCGAGGAGGATGCCGCGGCCGTCGACCTCATGGAGCGGCTGCGGACGCTCGGATTTTCGCCTGTCCGCGACGACTACGGCAACGTCATCGCCGGCGACGGCGGTCCGGACCCTCTGCTGCTTTCGGCCCATCTGGACACGGTGGAGCCCGGTCGGGGCATCAAACCCATTGTCGACGCCGACCGCATCGTATCCGACGGCACGACGATCCTGGGCGGCGATTGCAAGGCCGGCGTGGCGGCTATCCTGGAGGCGCTGACGTCCATCCGCGAGGACGGCACCGCTCACCGCCCCGTTGAGGTCGCCTTCACCCGAGAGGAGGAGATCGGCCTAGTGGGCGCGCGGAACCTCGACTTCTCGAAGATCGCGGCCAAGGAGGCGGTGGTCTTCGACGGAGAGGGGCCGCCCAGCCAGATTACCTCCGCCAGCCCGACCTACATTGGATTCGACATCGAGATCACCGGCCGGGCAGCTCACGCCGGCGTCGAGCCGGAGAAGGGCCTCTCCGCCATCGAGATCGCCGCGGCCATCATCACGAAGCTGCCCCAGGGACGGCTCGACCAGGAGTCTACCTTCAACATCGGCACCATAGAGGGCGGAACGGTCCGAAACGCCGTTCCGGAGAGCACGACGGTCCGCGGCGAGTTCAGAAGCCGTAACCTGGAGACCCTGGACAGTATCCGGCTTCAGCTCTCCGAGGCGATATCGTCGGTACGCGAGGCTTTCCCGGAGGCCACCATAGAGGACCACCTGCACACCGAGTTCGAGACGTACACCCTGACCGACGACGACCCGGCGACCAGTCTCGTCACCGCCGCTCTGCGCAGTCTGGGGCTCGAGCCCTCCATGCGGCCCTCCGGCGGTGGGACCGACGGAAACATATTCCGGCAACGGGGTATTAGCGCCGTCGTCGTGGGGATGGCCGACCACGACATGCACACCGTCCGAGAGTCCGTCACCATCCCCGACCTGGTCGATGCCGCGCACCTGTGCGAGACGCTGCTGCGGAGGTAGCTAAGCCCCGCGAAGTCCAAGCCGGCTGCTCACGAAACGAGATAGCATGGAGATCACGCTAGCCTATGGCCGCCACGGCCTCACCGTAGACCTCCCCGATGGCCGCACGACGGTCATCGCGCCGGCCTACGCCCCAGGGCTGCCAGACCAGGCCGGCGCGCTGCGCGACGCGCTCCGCAACCCCATCGGCGCGGCGCCCTTGCGCCGGTTGGTGAGCAGCGACCAGACGGTCGCCATATCCGTCTGCGACATCACTCGCCCGATGCCGTCGGCGGTCGTGCTCCCCGTGCTGCTGTCGGAGCTGCCTCACGTTCCCAGCGACCAGATCACCATTCTCGTAGCTACCGGCACCCACCGCGCCAACACGCCGGAGGAGCTGGAAGGGATGCTCGGGCACCAGGTTGCCCGCGGCTATCGTACCGTCAACCACGACGCCTTCGACGCCTCCGCGCTGGAGCACGCCGGCGACACCCCCGACGGCATCCCCATCTGGCTCAACCGGCGCTGGACCGAAGCGGACGTTCGGATCACCACCGGCTTCGTCGAGCCTCACTTCTTCGCCGGATTCAGCGGCGGCCCAAAGATGGTCGCGCCGGGACTCGCCGGCTTTGAGACGATCATGCGCCTTCATGACGCTGGGATGATCGGACATCCGAGCTCCACCTGGGGGATCACCGAGGGCAACCCGATTCATGACGCCGTCCGGCAGATAGCGCGGCAGACCGGAGTCGACTTCAGCGTCGACGTCACCATCAACCGCGAGGGCCGAATTACGAGCGCCTTCGCGGGGGACCTGTTCGAGGTGCACAAAGCCGCCTGCGAGGTGGCCAAGCGCGCGGCCATGCGACCCATCGACAAGCCCTTCGACATCGTGGTCACGACGAACAGCGGCTATCCGCTGGACCTGAATCTGTATCAGGCCGTCAAGGGGATGTCCGCGGCCGCCCAGATCGTGAAGGAAGGCGGAGCTATCGTCTGCGCGGCCGAGTGCTCCGACGGCGTTCCGGAGCATGGGGAGTATCGGCAGATACTCTCGCAGGCATCCAGTCCAGAGGCACTGCTGGAGCAGATATGCGCCCCGGGGCACAACCGTCACGACCAATGGCAGGTGCAGATTCAGGCGCAGATACAAAGGCGGGCGAGGGTCTTTTTGAAGTCGGATGGCCTGACCCACGAGCAGGTCAGGGCTGCCCACCTCGAGCCGACGGACGACGTGCAGTCCACGGTGCAGGAGTTGATCCGAGAGTCTGGCCCAGAGGGCCGAGTCTGCGTTCTGCCGGAAGGCCCGCAGACCATTCCTTACCTCGCGGGATGACTACCCTCGGAAGGAGCGACGAAACGCCCATCATCGCTTCTCTATGTAAGGCCGGGGATGTTCAGGCCACCGGTAAGCTGGTTCATGCGACTGGCTGCCATCTCCTGGGCCTTCTCGAGCCCATCGTTGACGGCGGCCAGGACCAGGTCTTGAAGCATCTCGACATCGTCGGGCGTCACGACCTCGGGGTCTATCTCGATGGACTCGAGCTTGAGCTTGCCCGTGACGACGGCCTTGACCACGCCACCTCCGGCGGTAGTCTCGACGGTGGCGCTCTCAAGCTCCTCCTGGACCCTCATCATGCGCTGCTGCAGCTGCTGCGCCTGGCGAAGCATCTTGCGGTTCATCGTCCGTGTCCTCCTTCTCGTCCACGATACGAGCCCCCATCGCCTGGGCGGCCCGCACCATGGGGCTTCGCCGAGCCGCGCTGCGCTCCGGGCCGTTCCCCGCGGTAGACGCCAGCGACGGCCGTAGCTCGTAGGCTCCTTCCAGGACTCTCGCAGACGCCTCGGCCACGGCCATCCGCGTCTCCGGGTCCTCTAGCTCCTGCTCCATACGCTCGACGTGGGAGCGGTGGGAGAAGCGGACGCTTACGACGCCTTCCGCTATCTCGTGTTCCCTGGAGGCGTTCATCAGTGCGCCCAGCTTGAACTTCTTACCCACGTGGCGAAGGGCCCGCGACAGCTCACGCCACTGTGCCTCCGCTCCGCTATCGGGCCCGGCAGTCGCGGCCGCCGGCTGCGGTGCGGGCGTTCGGGCGGGCGCCGCAACAGGCCTTTGCGGGCGGGAAGCCTCGGAGGCCACGGCGGCCGGCCTCGGCTGAGGTGAAGGACTTCTCGGCTGAGCGCTCTGGCGTCTGTCTGCGACGTCCCGAGCCGGGTGCGGCTCAGGGCGGTGCTCGCTGCCCGATTCCACCAAGGCGAGCTCCAACGGCAGGGCCAGCGAGCCGTCGCGCTTGAGATCGACCTTTGCAAATGTCTTCAGCGAGTGGATCAGGTGGTCCATCGCGGCCGCGTCGGCGACGGTTTTCAGCTCCGACAGGGCCTCCTCGCCGAACCCCAGGGAACCGCCGGCGTTCGTCTTCAAGAGCAGTGCGCCCCGGAGGTAGTCGACGACTCCGCGATGGAGCTGTCGAAGATCGCTGCCCTCGTTGGCGACGCGGTTGATGAGGGTCAAACCTTCCTTCAGGTCCTTCCGCATGACGTGTCCGACGAGCTCGAGGGCCAGCTCGTCGCCGCCGAGTTCCAGCAGATCCCGAAGGTTCTCCTCGGTCACCGGAGACCCGTATGAGACGAAAGCCTGCTCCAGCAAGTTCTCGGCATCTCGAAGGCTGCCGCTGGCGGCGCGGGCTATCAATGCCAGCGCCGCACTCTCGACCTCGATATCCTCCGCCACGCAGAGCTCGCCCAGCTTCTCGACGATTCGCTCGAGCGATATCCGCCTGAAGTCGAACCGCTGGCACCGAGAGATGATGGTGAGCGGCACCTTGTGCGCCTCGGTCGTCGCCAGGACGAACATGGCATGCGGCGGCGGCTCCTCCAGTGTCTTGAGGAGCGCGTTGAAGGCCGGCTCCGTCAGCATGTGGACTTCGTCGATGATGTAGACCTTGCTCCGCGCCTCGTTAGGGGTATAGTGAATCTTTTCGCTGAGGTTCCGTATGTCGTCGATGCCCCGGTGGCTGGCGGCGTCGATCTCTATGAGGTCGAGCGCATGCCCCTCGTCGATGG
>JADFIF010000022.1:0-20480 GCA_022566795.1 Chloroflexota bacterium | reverse complement strand
TAGACCTTGCTCCGCGCCTCGTTAGGGGTATAGTGAATCTTTTCGCTGAGGTTCCGTATGTCGTCGATGCCCCGGTGGCTGGCGGCGTCGATCTCTATGAGGTCGAGCGCATGCCCCTCGTCGATGGAGCGACAGATTCTGCACTCGTTGTCAGGCTCCCCACCCTCAGGCGAGAGGCAGTTCACCGCCTTGGCGAGAATTCGCGCGGTGCTGGTCTTGCCGGTTCCGCGCGGTCCGCAGAAGAGGTAGGCGTGGGCGACCCGGCCGAGTAAGACAGCCTGCCGCAGCGCCTGCGTGACAGGCTCCTGGCCCACGACCTGGTCGAGTCTTCGCGGACGCCACTTGCGGTAGAGTACTTCAGTCATGCTGCGGGACCTGCGACAGCACCCTGGCCTCTTCTGCCTTCATCACCGCCTCGTCGTCTGGCTCGGTATGGTCGTAGCCTAACAGGTGCAAGATGCCGTGAGCAAGCAAGGTCGCCAGCTCTTCGGCGACCGAATGGCCGGATTCGGCAGCCTGGCGTTCGGCCTGAGGGTACGAGATGATTACCTCGCCCAAGTCGAGGGAATCGGCGGGCGGAGTCACGAACTTCTCGTTCTCACCGGTGTCCGCGGGGCGTCCGCCATCGCCGTAGTACTCACCCTGATGAGTATAGGAGAACGCCAGCACGTCTGTGGTGTCGTCGACTCCCCTGTGCCGGGCGTTGAGCTCGCCAAGGGTTTCGTCGTCGGCGATGACGATGCTCGCCACCATCGTTGGCGACGCCGCGTTGGCCAGGACGTGCGTCGCCACTCCTACCAGCCATCGGTGCGACACCTGCTCGCAGAACTGCTCGAAAATCTGGATACTGACCCGCGAAATCCCTTCCCTCCCAATGCCCGTTTCGGGGCACGTCCATTGTACCCCAGGGAGGATCGCAAGACGGCGGGCCGCCACTTTGGTTGACACGGCGCATCGCCCTCGCATAATGTGCCGTGTCAGGCCCTGACAGCTCTTGTTGAGGACGCAAATGGTCTACCTGTCTCCCACGCCTTGCCAAAGGGTCTCTCTACGGGGCACATCCCTTCGACAGGCTCCAGGGCAGGCTCCCCGGACCGTTGCCAGCGTGGATGCCCTTTCGGGGCCCCCCGCCAACGATTCTGACGTAGCTGCTGAACAGGCACAAGAGGGGGGGAACCGATTGCCACATTTTAGACCATACCGAGCTCTGGGGGCGTTCGCCGCAGGCCTCGCCCTTATGGCCTGCGGCACCGGTGACAGTGACGGCCTGCCCACGCCTTTTGCCGCAGGCAGCGCCACGCCGGCTTACCGCATCGAGGTAACGAGCCCAGCGTTCACAGCGGGTCAGACCATCCCCGTCAAGCACACCTGCGATGGAGACGACGTCTCGCCCGCCATGTCGTGGAGGCTGGTGCGGCAGGACCCAGCGGCCGCCGGCGCGGAGCCCGCGCCGGCAGAGGTGAAGGGCTACGCGCTGACCGCAGAGGACCCGGACGCGCCGGGTGGGAACTGGACTCACTGGGTCGTCTACGGCATTCCGCCGGGCGTAGCCGAGCTTCACGAGGGGATACCGAGCGCCGAGAATCTTACCGGTGGCGCCAGGCAGGGAGTCAACGACTTCAGGCGGTTGGGCTACGGTGGGCCCTGTCCTCCGGGCGGCGCACCACACCGGTACATCTTCAGGGTCTTCGCGCTGGCCGGTGACATCGAGCTCGATGCCGGGGCCACCAGAGAGGAGCTGCTTGCCGCGATAGACGGGCTAGTCCTGTACCAGGGCCAGCTCATGGGGCGGTATGGGCGATGAGGCCACCCACAGGCGCGATGGCGGCGCTCTATGACGAGCAGGCGGCGAGCTGAGAGCCATCCGCATTCGAATGGACCTCGACGCTTTCGCCACCGTTGTCGAAGACTAGGCTGAACCCCGGCACGATGACCTGGGCGTACGAGAAGCCCGTAACCGGACATCCCAGGCTAGCGTCGCTCCAGTCCACTCGCTCTATCTTGGCCAGCGTCGGGCTCGCCGAGTCGATGCTCATCTCCTCTTCGAGGAAGGTGCGGGCCGCCGTTTCGACCTTCATGAACGCCGAAAGGCCTGTCGAGGCGCGGGCCGTAGTGCCGCCCGTGCCTCCGTTGAGGCCCAGCGGAGACTGGAGGAACTGGAACAGATCGCTGTCGGCGGGCAGGACGACCGTCGTATTCTGAGGGAGGAACAGCTTATAGGCCTGCAGGCTGCGCTGGAAGGCATAAAACTCGGGTCCTTGCTCGAGGGCATCGGCGAAGATCCTGATTGCCTCGGCCTCGCCCTCACCCCTCAGGATGTTGGCGTCCCGCTCTGCCTCGGCCGCGATGATCGTGGCCTGACGGTCGACGTCCGCGCGTATCTCCAGGTCCCGCTTCGCGCCCTCAGCCCGCTGAGCGTCCGCCTTGCGCTTTCGCTCGGCCTGCATGCGCTGGAAGATGTTCGGCGCGATCTCGGGCGGGAAGTCGATTCTCTTTACCCTAACGTCTACGATATCAATGCCGAACTCGCCCACTTGAGGCCTCACCGAGGAGGTCACCGTGCCCATAATCTCTTCCCGGTTCAATTTGATGATCTGAGACTGCTCATCTCGAGCTATCTCTTCGCGGAGGCCGGAGCCGATGATAGGAAGGCTGGCCGTGATCGCTCCCTGCTCTGTCCTCACCCTCCGGAAGAATACCAGCGGGTCCACAATGCGCGCGATGGCGTAGACGTCGATCACGAGCCTCTTCTTATCGGAGGTGAGCAGCGACTCGGCCGGAGCGTCGAACAGCTTCCGTCGCTTGTCGAAGTACGTCACCGTGTCGACGAACGGCGTCTTGACGTTGATGCCGGCGGAGTTGATGGTCCGGCGCGGCTCGCCGAAACGGGTGACGATGGCGGACTGTGTCTCGTCGACGATGAAGAATGCCTGGGGACCAAGAATCCCCAGCAGGATCGTGAATATTATCAGGCCAATCGCTGCAAACTTCATTTACGTTGCTCTAGGGCTGACTCTGCGGCGGCGGCTGCTGAGTCGGTGGGAACTGCGTCGGGGCGGCCGTCCCGGACAACGGCAAGAATTGGATTAGGTTCCCACCGCTGTCGCTGGCCACGATGAACTTGGTAATATTGGGAAGGATCTCCTCCATCGCCTCGAGGTAGAGCCTCTGTCGAGTAACCTCCTCGGAGTTGCGGAACTCGTCCAAGACCGAAGTGAAGCGCGCCGCCTCACCCGTCGCAATTGCGATGCGCTCGGCTCTGAAAGCCGCTGCGGCCTCAATCGTTTTCTGCGCGGCGCCGAGCGCGCGAGGCAGGATGTCCGCCTCATAGGCCTCGGCCAGTCTGATTATGCGCTCTCGGTCCTCTTGAGCCTTGACGACGTCGTCGAAGGCGTCCTGCACTTGGGCGGGAGCGAGGACGTTTTGCAGCTTGACCTCGCGAACGTTGATGCCGGTCTGGTAAAGGTCCAGCTCGCGCTGAAGTAGTTCCTTGACCTCGGCCTGCACCTCTTCTTTGAGCTCGGTCAGGACGTCGTCGATGTCCCGCTGGCCGACGACCTGGCGAAGCGCGCTCTCAGCCGCACTCTTGAGGATCACCCCGTCGGAGTCGGCGGAGCGGAAGAGGAACTGCTCGATGGCGGTCAGCACCCGGCTGGTGGTCCCGGGGGGACACGCCTGCCCGGGAACTACGACGGTCCCATCTGAGCACTCTAACAAGGCCCTGCTGATGTCGTACTGGACCACGAGCTGAGCATCGACGATGTTCTCGTCGCCGGTGATCATAAGAGATTCGGCGAGCACCGGCGTGGACCCCCGTACCCCAACCTCGAGACGGCGGACCTCCTGCACGTTCACAATGGCCCTGGTCCCAATGGGGGCAGGCCAGAACCAGTGAAGTCCAGGACCCTGTGTGTTGTCGAACTTGCCTACCCGCCGCAGGGCCGCCTGCTCGCCCGGGTCGACAGTGTAAAACCCGGTGCCGAGCCAGATGAGCAGCGCGACGCCGAAGACCGCGAAAACGATGAGCGGAAAGGCGTTGCCCCCGCCCCCTCCCAATCGGAAGCGGCCGGCGAAGTTCCGCAGCCTCTCGAGTAGCTGCTCCAGGTTGATTTCGGGTTCCTCTTGTCGATACATGTCGCTATACTGGCCTCGGCCCCATTAGGAGCCTGACCATGTTATATCATCTACGGTCGCCGCACAATAGGTTCGCCCCGGGTTCTCGCACGCCGTTGTTCCCATTCACACGCGCTCGAACCAGCGCCAAGAACCTCACTCCCCCTCAAGCGCGTCTAGCGACTCCAGGAACTCCTGGTAGCTGGTGAACCTGGCGACCGCGCGCACGAATGACCCTACGTCGGGCACCTGAGACCGCATGCGTTGAAGCTGGCCGCCGATTGGGCTAACCGATGCGGGACTGTCGGCGTAGGTTCCGTGGAAGGCGAAGTACGCCTGGTTGAGGGTTCGGATGTTGAACCCGTTGGTCACGAACAGCTTTCGGCGCTGCTCCATGTATGCCTCGGCTTCGTCTATCAACCCCTCGGCCAGAAGCGCGTCGACCCGTAGTCTCGTCTCGCGCATCACGCGGTTGAAATTGAAGGCGCCATCTTCGCGGTCCTTTGGCCGCTCGGCGTCAGCGGTCGCCCCGCCGCGCTGCAGCCCCATCTCGGGGCTCCCGTCGACCTCCCCGCCCAGGGCCTGGAAGGCCCGATTTCCTATTTCCCGACCGGCGATGTCCGCCACCGTCTCGTTCAGGACCTGCATATCGTCGCTCTTGGAGAAGTTTTGCCCAAGGGGTCTAAAAAAGAGGTAGTGGTGCAGCCACTCGTGCGCCGAGGTCTGGAGCGTCCACTGCAACGGTCGATCGTTGGGAAGAGACGCCGGAAATGTGGCCACGCCTCCGATGTCAACCACCACCGCTGACAGAACACCAGCGTCCTCCACCCTTTGCTCCACAGACTCTCGTTCGCCGATGCTGATCTTCGGTTCGAGCAAGACGTCGTGGGTGCGCTCGATACGGTCTCGAGGCGACGTGACCAGAAGCTTCGGCGGCTCCGCCAGCCGAATATCGACCGGGGGGAAGATAAACTCTCCCCAGGTCCCGAGTCCCTCGGAGACGACCACGGCGCTGATGGTCGACTCCACCGTCTCCTCGACGTCCTGCCTCAGGCGGCCACTACGTGCCCTGACGTCATCGAGACGCTCCTCCAGGGCCGACACCTCCGCGGAGGTTTGCCCACCGGCACGGGCCGCCGCCCTTTGGAGGTCGCGCCGTAGCCTTGAAATCTCCTCCCCAAGCCCGAAGTATTCGGCGATCTGAAGGCGTCTCTCCTCCTTGGAGAGCGAGTGCCAGGGTAGAGCGTCTATAAGCCGGTGCACCCACTTGTCGAAGAAGTTGGTTAGCTGGTACTGAACGACGTCGAACCGATACGCCTGGGAGGCCTGCTCAGCGACGTTGAAGCGCAGCGCGTCGCGGCTGACGGACAGCAGGACGAGGCTCGCCAGCGCGAACGCCGTCCACTTGAGCAGCCGCCGCCGCTTCCTTCCCGCGCCTAATGAACGCTTCATAAGCTCAGCCCGCATCACGTTCCACACCTGCATCCAAGCCGGTGGCAAGGCTTGCACAGCCAATCAACAGCTTAGATGCGACGCCAGATGCAACGAAGCTGGCGGAGGCATAGTATAATACCGGCGCCATCTGGGCGGGCTGGCCTCTCCCTTCCTCAGCCGGCCCTGTGCCACCCCAGTGCTCTTGCTCTTGGATTCGTGCTTCGGCACGCGCAACTCTTCCACGGGAGGTAGGATTTGAAAGGAATAATACTTGCGGCCGGAGACGGCGGGCGTCTGCGGCCGTTGACGTTCGATATGCCCAAGTCACTGCTGAAGGTTGGGGGAATTCCGCTGATCGACTATCCTCTGGCGGCGCTCAGGTCCGCCGGGGTCTCGGATATCGCCATCGTCGTCGGCTACCAGGCCGACAGGTTGTGCGACGAGCTCTCGGACCTCCATCCCGACCTCAGCTTCATCTACAACGAGGACTACGACGAGGGCAACGCCATCTCGCTGTACACAGCCCGCGAGTTCGTTCAGGACGACTCTTTTTTTCTCTGTATGGCGGACCACCCCATCAGTCCAGACATCCCGATGCGCCTGATGTCGGGCTCGCTGGAGAGCTGTATGCTGTGCGTTGACGGGCGGGCCTCGCACCCCTCTCAGATCGGCGACGCGACGAGGGTCCTTGCCAACGACGGACTCATCCTGGAAATCGGGAAGCAGCTGCGCACCTGGAACGCCGTGGACACGGGTGTTTTCAACATGACGCCCGACGTGTTCCCAGTAATCGAAGGACTGATGCTGAGACATCAACTGGACATCGGAATCTCCGATATAGTGACGTACATGGCGGCCAACGGACAGCCCTTCATGGCCTGCGACGTGAGCGGCATGTTCTGGGCGGACGTGGACACGGCAGAGGACTACGAGTCGGTCAATACTCTACTTACAGGAGCGGCATGGACGGCGTATATGACGGAATCGTCTCGCGCCACCTCAACAGGCGGCTTTCCCGGCCCGCGGCACGTCTATTAGGCCACACGCCTGTCACGCCGAATCAGGTATCGGTGGCGAGCCTGGGGGTGGCTCTCGGGTCGTTTCTGTGCTTCGCGTACGGCTATCCCATCGCGGCCGCCCTGCTGGCCCAGGCGTCATCCGTCTTGGACGGCGTGGACGGAGACCTGGCGCGGCTCAAGGGCTTGACCTCGGCCTTCGGCGGATTCATGGACGCCGTTATCGATCGCTACACCGATGCGCTGATCATCCTGGGCCTGACCCTTTGGGCCGCCGGGGACGAGTCGAGCGTCACGGTGTGGATGACCGGCTTCTTTGCGCTGGCCGGGACCTTCGCCGTCACCTACAGCCGAGCCAGAATCGAGGGACTGCCGCGCAGCGTATTCGACCGGGGAATTACGTCGCTAGCGTCGCGGGACATCCGGCTGCTGCTCATCATGGTCGGCGCGCTCGCCGGGCAGGGCTTTTCCACGCTCCTGGTCCTCGCAAGCCTGACCAATGCCGTAACCCTGATGCGCCTCGTGCAGGCCCGACGTTTGCTGGGCGGGACGACGGCCAAAGAGCGCGTGTCATGAGGCTGCGACTGTGCATCGTGGGGTGCGGCAGCTACGCCAGGACCGTGCTCAACGACATCCACGACCTTGGGGATGAGCTGGAGCTTTACTTCGCCAGTCGCGAGATCGAAAAGGCAAAGCGATACTGCGATGAGTTCAGCGGCGCGGGCTACTTTGGCAGTTATGAGGAGGCCTTTGCCGATCCCCGCGTCGATGCGGTGTACTGTTTCACTCCTCACCACCTGCACCTCGAGAACGCTCTCGCAGCCGCCAGCGGCTCCAAGCACATCCTCATGGAGAAGCCCATCGCCCGCACCGTCGCAGAGTCTACCGAGATGATCGATGCCGCACGCGCGGCCGGCGTGAAGCTGATGGTGGCGGAAAACTACCGGTTTCTTCCAACCGTAGAGAAGTGCAAACAGCTTCTGAGCCAGGGGACCATCGGAGACCTCAGGCTGATCCAGATTCAGGCGGAGGGTTTCCGAGAGCCTACCGAGTGGCGCACAAGCGTCGAGTCCAGCGGCGGCGGTGTGCTCATAGACGGAGGGATCCACTACGTGGACCTACTGCACCACCTCGGCGGATTCCCCAGGCAGGTGTTCGCCGCCCGACCGCCTCAGGTCCACCGGAGTGCCGAGGGAGAGGATGGCATGGTCCTCACGGCGGTCTTCGCTGGCGGCGCCGTGGGGCTGATCAGCCTCTCATCAGCCACAGTGGGACAGGCCTCGCAGTGGGTGAAGGTGACCGGGACGAAAGGCCAGCTCGGCTTCACGCCGTACGACAGCCGTTTGACCATCGATACCCCTCCGCTTCGCCGAACCGTCAACCTGCCTCCCGCGCGTAGGGGGGTTCGCGGGATGGTGCGCGAGTTCCGGCAGGCGATTCTCGACGACCGGGACCCAGCGATGTCGGGGGAAGAAGGCCTCCGCGATCTCGAGATCGTCCTGGCTGCGTACCGCTCCGCTGAGCAAGGCGTTTCGGTGTCGCCCGGGTCTCGATAGACCGCCAATCGAGTCTCGGAACGCCGCAGGTTTTAGCAAGGCTGATGAAAATGGGGAGTGCAGTCCCGATCCGTCGGGATTGCCAGGAGTCTGAGAGCCTGCCCCGAGCATCGCCGAACGCGATGGTCGAAAGAGTTTTTCAACGCCCTGTTAGAGTGCCGCCTATGGCCGGAGCGATGATTTGCTGATCGTTCAGTGCGACTTCGACGATACGATTACCATCGGCAACGTGAGCGCGGCCATACGGGAGGTCTTCGCGGAGCCCGGCTGGCGCGCAATCGAGGCGGAGGAGGCGGCTGGGCGCCTCAGCGTTGAGCAGAGCAACATGCGCCAGTTCGCGCTCGTGAAGGCTTCCAAAGACGAGATTGAAGACTTCGTCCTCGGAGAGACCGCGATCAGGTACGCGTTCGACCAGTTCGTAGACTACTGCAACGGGGAGGGGATCAGGCTCGTGATCGTGTCCAGTGGCCTGGACCTTTACATCCGTCCCGCGATGGAGCAGCTAGGCTTCGACCATCTGGAGACATACTCTGGTTCGGCAGAGGTGACTCCGGACGGCGTTAGAGTTAGCTACACCGATCCCCATGGCAAGCCCGTCAGCTCGGGCTTCAAGGAGTCCTACGTCAGGTGGCTGAAACGCGACGGAGACACGCTGATCTACGTAGGCGATGGGCGATCCGACATCGTGCCTGCCGGCGAGGCGGATTTCGTTATCGCACGCTCGACCCTGGCAGAGCACCGGAAGAGCGCGGGGCTTGTGTCCTACACGTTTGACACCTTCGACGACGTGGGCAAGCACGTCGAGGAGGTTAGGCAGCAGATGTCAGCGTAGAGCGAGAGGACGGGGTCAGCGGCGGCGGCCCCGGCGAAACAGACTCAGGAAGCGGTCCTCGTAGTAGTTGAAGAGGCCCCAGCGGTCCAACTCGCTCTTCAGGTCGTCCGGGTTCCCTCCCCGTTCCACCTCTTGAAACAGGCGCTCGATCTGCGGGACGGCGGCCCGCGGGGCGCCGCCCAATTGGGGCTGTGGGTCCAAAAGTCCGCGGGAGTCGAGCTCTCTCACGTTCTGAACGGCCGAGGAGGAGGTGAACTCGTAGATGAACTTGAGCAACGATACGTCCCACAACTCGTCGACGCCGACCATAACCACGGCCAGGTTCTCCTGCCGGCGGTCCAGATCGTCGCTTATGCGCGCGGCTATCTCACTCGGAGCACCCGAGACGATATCTGTCTTCTCCGACTCGTTTCTGTAGCGGTACAGTATCCCGGGACTGTTAGGCCCGTAGCGCCGGGCCATCTCGCGAAGGTATTCGAACGCATCCGAGCTGAATCCTTGGAGATTCATCGCGTACGTCGGTGTGATGACGGCCGGGCGCTCTGCCACGATCTTGCCAGTTCGCACCACGCCCTCGCTGGCAGCCGTCTCGCTCTCGACGTAGATCGGCTCGGTGACGACGTAGTAGCTGATGTTCGTGGAACCGAACGTTGCAAGGTGCTGTTTTGGGAAGCGCACAACCCAGGTCTGCTCGATCGCGCGCATCCACTCTCTCTGCTCCATGCCTCGTCCCGACCCTCACTGTATCGCTGTAATCGCGCTCCGGGGCGAACACATAATGCCCCTCACGTCGATGCTAGTGCCCGGCGGCCCCCGTGTCAAGGCGAGCAGCGCCTATACACGCATGGCCACCTACTGCATCGCCGAATCGAATCGACACGTAGCGGCCCTGATGCTGACAGTCCATGGCCTCCGGAAATTGCCTGTTCAAGCTCCACTGGCCGGCGCGCGGGGGCACGCTCTCGACCGTCGAGTCGACGGGCTTTTCAGAGCGAGTTGCATCGCGTGCTCTGGAGTCATGTCATCGACCCGCGCGAGCACGATGCGTTGCCGGAAGGCCATACGAACCTGGAGATGGCAGGCACAGCATGACCGACCTGCTCACGCATGCCGTGCGATCGCGCCGCCCGCCCGACCGGCGTGGGGCCGTCGGCACCCGCACCGGCTCAGCGCCCGAGGCGCCGTCGGAACCCAAGTGCCACCAACCCCAATACAAGGCCAAAAGACGACACGTCTCTGACCTTGAACGACCCATGCGACGGCACGCTGCACGCACCGCCGCCTTCCTCTCGGCTCTCGTCGTCCTCCAGGTCCCTCGTCGTCTCGACCCCCCCGGCGGGCGGCGTCGGAGAGCTGGCGGCAAGCGATGAGGCGAATGCCGGCTCTGGCGTCGGTGAGGGCGCCGGGGTGGCCGTGGCCGTCGGCTCGGGCGTTGGAGTGGACTCCACGCCCGAGACTGTGGCTGACTGCGCCTGGGGGGTCAGGCTGTACGGCAGGAACTCCCTCCGTGCGACAGCCGTGGGTTGCGCTTGCTCTCGCACAGGGGGGACGTATTCGGGCGCACCCAACCACTCGCGCCACCGATTCTCCAGTCCGAGCCGGTCGAACCCGTAGACTCCCTCCAGAGCATCGTCCATGTTGGCCCCGGATTTGAGCGCGGCCATGAGCTCCGTCATCTCTTCCGGGCCGTAGCGGCCAATCATGAATCTGACGATGCTCCGCGCCTGGCCGTAAAAGATGATGACGTCTTCAGGATTACCCGGCAGAACCGGCATGAAGGCTATCGGAAACAGCGCGTCCCTGGCCACGGCGAACTCCAGGGCGATCGAGTATGAAAAGCCGGGTTGAACGTTGCCGTACTCTGACAGGCCTTCGTCCAGCCAGGCGGGGACGTTGCGGAACACACTGTCTCCCGCTCGGTGCGTCAGGATGTGGGTTACCTCGTGGGAGGCGGTCCCTTCGGCAAGGCCGCCGCTGCCCAGGACCAGGAGCGTTCCAACGTTCGTGAAGGCCTGCCCCTCCGTAATCAGCTCCCGGCGAATCGTGGTGCTTCCCGGAGGCAGCGCCTCGAGCATCTCTTTGATGTTGTTGTACATCGTCACGCGGATCGGCTCAGTAGTGTCCGCTCCCAGGACAGGCCCGACGATTTCCAACGTCCGAATGATGGCATCCATTATGAGCCGGGCTCGCGTTTCGACGGGGCCGTGGAAGGCCAACGTTATGGGACCCTCGGAGACCTCATTCCAGGTGAAACGAACGTCCTCGTAGATGAACAATTCCTTCTCGGTGTCGAGGCGGTTCCCATCCACATCCTCGACCTCGAAGTTGTAGGTGACGATGGTGCCCGGAGGGATGTACCGGGCGCCGGTGTTGGTACGCCAAAACAGCTCGAAGGAGGCAGGGTCGTCGTTAATCACCTCCAGATACTCGTAGACGCCCCTCGTCTGCTGCCCAATTCTCAGGCGGACCGCGATGGAGACTATCTCGGATGGGCTTTCCACGGAGGCCTTAAACCGAATCCCCTCGGGAAACTCGCTTACGACGTCTGAGGAGACGAGCTTGAGCTGCTCGCCTTCAGCCTCCGCGACGCCGCGGGCGAAGAACATCACCGGCGACGCCAGCAGCACCGCCACGCCAATCAATACGCGTGTTCCGAAAGTGAGCCGCATCATGCCTCTGCGTGTGTAGGCGTAAGAACCTTCATAAGCCATCCCGCTGAGCCCTCAAGAGGTAATTCGGCTGCCTAGAGTAGTGCCGTTGTCTGGCCTACGACCTGCTCCTCACCGGCCTCGTCGGCCTCTTGCTGCCCGACGGCCTCCATGATCCTGCGAATAAGAGTCTCCTCGGTCACCGCTCCCGCGAACTGGACCGAATCGTTTATGACCGTCTTGGGAACGCCCGACACCCCGTACGCCCGAGCAATCTGCGGAAACTCCTGCACCTCTACTACGTCCGCCTTCACCCTCGGGGATTCCATCGCCATATCGTGTGCCACACGGGCCACGGCGGGGCAGTACTGTCAGCCAGGGGTGACGAACACTTGGATGTGGACATCCTCGCGAAGCTGTTTGAGCCGCCTTCGCGTTTCAAGCTGCAACGGGCCGCGCCTGACAGACGCCGCTATCAGAGAGTCCAGCAGCACTGCGAACTCAAACCCCGATGGGAGGCCGTAGTACTTGACGCGGTCGCCATGGTTGACCCCGGGGTTGTCCCCGGCCACGATGGTGGCGGGAATCTTGTCCACGCCCCGGGACTGGGCATCAGCCTGGTTGGCGTAGTAATCGACGACTTCCAGATGAAGCTTTGGCGATAGCTCGACGACCTCCTCCAACAACTGCTGCGTTGGCTGACACGACCTGCACTCGCGGCCGGGTATGAACAGCCCGCCGATATTGGCCTGCGTAAACAGCGTCAGGGTCACGTCGCTCTTCAGCTCGACCTCGAGCTTTCCCCTTATCGCTTCGCGCTCTTTTTCTTGAAGTATCTGCATATGCGCACTCCCGAGCAGGTTCGAGGCCCATTCAGCCAATCGCAGCTCACATGGGGTTAGTCCATTGTATCGTAGGTTCTGGGCCGCCTTCCACTGGCAAGCGCTGGAAGTGGCCCGGAAGGGCGGATGCCCGGGATGCCTTTAGCTGAGCGCTCCCCGCGCGTGGAATAGACGTTGGACCGATGTGAAAATCGTTAGCCCGGCTATGACCCCCAGCACCACCAGGATTGCTGTCGCCCACCAGTGGCCAATGATCAGCCCGAAGCCCAGGGCGGCGACCCGCTCCGGGCGAGTCATCACCCCGACCTTGCATTCGATTCCCAGCCCTTCGGCCCGGGCGCGAAGGTAGCTAACCATCAGCGAACCGGTGAGTGCCGCGTAGACCAGCACAGCGCCTTCGGTGGAGTCCCGCGCGAGGTAGAACACCAGCAGCCCCAGCAGCACCGCCGCCTCCGAGACGCGGTCGGACACCGAGTCTAGGAGCGCGCCGAACCGGGAGACCCGGTTGGTCACCCTGGCGAGGGCTCCATCGAAAAGGTCGAAGACGCCGGATGCCAGCAGCACCACACCGCCGGCCCACAGGTATCCGATGCTCAGCAGGTATGCGCTGGCACCGGCGACGAGAAGTCCGGCCAGCGTGATTGAGTTGGGGGAGAGTCCCAACCGGGCGAGAAACGTGGCGACAGGGACCTCTACGTATGAAGAGATGACCCTGCGAGCGGCGACTCTGCTCATGCGCTTCCGGACCTGAGCCGAATTAGCGGGATATGGCCGCCTGCCGCGACTCGAGAAAGGAGTTGTAGTAGTCCATGACCCGTCCGGCAACTCGCTCCCAGCGGAACACCTCGACTGTGCGGCGGCCATTGGCGGCGAGTCGCGCCCTTAGCGCCGGGTCCTTCAGCAGCCCGGCGATGGCGGCGGCGAGCTGATCGTCCTTCTTCGGCTCCACAAGGATGCCGTCGTGGCCGTTCGTCAACACGCTCGAATAGCCCGCGATGTCGCTGGCGACGACGGGCCTGCCGGAGGCCATCGCCTCCAGAAGGACGATGCCAAAACTCTCGCCGCCGGTTGCGGGCGAGCAGTAGATGTGGGCGGACTTGTAGTAGCGTGCCTTCTCCTCGGCCGAAACGCGGCCCACGAAGACAACGTCCTGCAGACCCCGCTCGCCTATGATGCGGTAGGACTCGTCGTCGGGCTTGCCCGGACCCACGACGATAAGACGCAGGTTCGGCCAGTCCCACTTGAGCTTGCTGTAGGCGCTCAAAAGGTAGCGCAGCCCCTTCCGCTTCTCCAGCCGCCCCAGGAACAGCAGGTTGATCTTGCCGTCATCCAGCTCGGGCAGCGGCTCTGCGGTCACGAAGTCATCGACGTTGATGCCGTTGGGGATGATCTCGTAGCTGGCCGGGAAGTGCCGGCTGATGAACTGGTGCGCCGGCTGGGACACCGCGATACGTCCGTCGAGCCGGTTAAAGTATGGCTTCCCTATCTTCACTCCGCCGATCTTGTAGAGTCGCGTCCCGCGGTACGTGTGGAACGTGCCGATCAAGACTTCGCTTCTCGACTTCGCGAGGCTCAGGACGTTCAGGGTCACAAACCCGGCCATGGGTTCGTGCAGGTGCACGATGTCGAACGCTTCGCGCTCGAGCATCGCCTTGATGCGCCACCGAAGCCAGATCGAGAACGACACCCGGGCGACCGAGCCGCCGCTGGGCACCGAGACGGGCCGGCCCATGGGGATGAAGTCTTCGTCAGCTATCCGCTGCGGCGCTGAGCATGGGGCGACTATGCGGACGGTATGCCCAGAGGATCGAAACTCGGCGGCGAGGTTGTTTATGTGGTCGGTGACTCCGCCAAGGAACGCGTGGTCATAGGGAGATATAAGGCCTATCTTCAGGGGCTGGTCCATACCACTTCCCTTAAGGTCAGCGCCCGCTATTGTCCATCCTTGCCCACTATGAAGTCCTCCACCTTCTGCCTGGCCTCATCATCCGTGTATTGCACAGGTGGCGACTTCATGAAGTACGATGAAGGGCTAATTATGGGGCCGCTCAGACCCCGGTCCTTTGCAATCTTGATGCAGCGAATGGCATCGATGACGACGCCGGCCGAGTTGGGGCTGTCCCAGACCTCTAGCTTGAGCTCGGCGTTAAGCGGCACGTCGCCGAAGCTCTTACCCTCGAGCCTTATGTATGCCCATTTGCGGTCGGAGAGCCACGGCACAAAGTCGCTCGGTCCGATATGCATGTTGTCGCCGGCGAGCTCGTGGTCCAGCTGCGACTTGACCGAGCCGGTCTTCGATATCTTCTTCGACACCAGCCGGTCTCTCTCAAGCATGTTCTTGAAGTCGGAGTTGCCCCCGAAGTTGAGCTGATAGGAGTGCACCAACTCAACGCCCCTGTCCATGAACAGGCGAGTGAGCACCCGGTGAATGATGGTTGCGCCGACCTGTGACTTGATGTCGTCGCCGATAATCGGCGAGCCTGCCTCCTTGAAGCGGCGCTGCCAGTAGTTTCCCTCGCCGCTGGCGATGAAGACGGGGATGCAGTTGATGAACCCGCAGCCCGCCGCGAGGACCTGCTCGACGTACCACCTGGTGGCCTCTTCGGAACCGACCGGCAGGTAGTTGATGACGACATCCACCTCGCGCTCGCGTAGGATACCAACGACGTCGTCGGTCGGGCCCGGAGCCTTTGTTATCACGTCGGCCATGTACTTACCGATGCCGTCGTGGGTCATCCCGCGCTGCACCGTAACGCCCGTATGAGGCACGTCCTGGAATTTTATGGTGTTGTTTGGGCTCGCAAACACCGCCTCGGACAGGTCCAGTCCAACTTTGTTGGAGTCGATGTCGAAGGCCGCCACGAACCGAATGTCACCGATGCCATACTCCCCGAGAACGGGGTGCATCAGCCCTGGGATGGAGTCGCCGTTCGTGGCATTCTGGTACTTTTCCACACCCTGCACCAGCGACGAGGCACAGTTCCCCACTCCGATGACCGCTACATTTATACTTCCCAACCTCTACCACTCCTAGCTTGAAACATTACAAGATAGGGCTCTACTGAGCCCCCAGCAGCCCCATGGCGGAAAACCGCGCCGATTGTAGCACCTACCCTCGGTATCCACAAGCCTGCACTGCCCTGCACGGGCCTACGGCCCCGTTCATATGCACTCCCTCCAATCGCGATTCCGCCTCCGTTAAGGTATCGTGCGTCCGCGCAAGGACATCAGGTGCAAACGCACCAATTCAAGGCGGATAGGGCACCACAATCTTCAGTAACTATCTCAAAAGGCAAATGCTTTTCCCATCCACCCGCCCACGGGGCCTTTGGCTCCTGGGGGCACATCCCCCAGACCCCTTGCCAGAGGGGGCAGCCCCTCTGGACTCCCCGTGCGGGATCTTGAGATAGGCTCTTAGTCCGACCGGGCTCGGCGGCTGACCGGCCGCTCAGATCACGCCTGAGTGTCGGAGGGCGCCAAGCTTCTCTCCGTCGAACCCGAGCAGCTCCGTTAGGACCTCGTCGGAGTGCTGGCCCAACAGCGGAGGAGGCTTAATTTTGACGGTGTTTGACGAGATCTTGATCGGACAGCCCAGAACGGGATATTCACCGCGCATCGGGTCGTCCAGGTCCACGACCATCTCGCGCTCCCGCAGGTGTGGGTCGTCAAGAATTTCGCACGTATCCTGGACCGCGCCACAGGGTACCCCGGCCTCGGCCAGAAGCCTCATGATGTCGTGTTTTCCCTTCGTGGCGGTCCACCGGCAGATGATATCGGAGACCTCTTCCGGACGCTGCTGTCTCGCGTCTTCGGTGGCATAGCGCTCGTCGCCGATGAGCTCGGCCCGACCCATCACGGCCAAGAGCGTGTCCCAGGAGTCGCCCGCCAGAACCAGGGCGACGTAGTCGTCATCACCACCCGGATGACATGGGTATATCATGGGCGGGCCACCCCATAGCACGTTTCCGCTGCGCTTGACCGGTTTCCCGGTGCTCAACGTATCGATCATGCGTATCCGCATGAGGTTCACGACACCGTCCTGCATCGAGACATCGACGAGCTGGCTCTCCCCCGTCCTATCTCGCTGACGCAGCGCCGCCAGTATGCCGATGGCGCAGTGCAACCCGGTGCCGGAGTCGCCGACTCCCGGAGCCACGAACAGCGGGGCGCCACCGGCCTCGCCATTGGCGCTCATGGCGCCGCCCATGGCCTGAGCGATGTGCTCAAAGCTCTTGATATGCGCGTAGCTGCCGTAGGTGCCGAATCCCTTAATTGTCGCGTAGACGACGCGGGGATTAGCCCGTTTAAGCTCGTCGTATCCCAGACCAAACTGCTCCATGCGCCCGGGTCCGTAGTTCTCGACAACAACATCCGAAACGGCGGCCAAGCGTGTGAAGATTCCTCTCCCCTCCTCGCTTTTGAGGTTGAGGCTTACGCTACGCTTGTTGGCATTGAAGACCAGGAAGTAGAAGCTGTCGGCGTCGGGCGAGGTGGCCCGCTCGACGCGTGTCCGATCCCCTACGCCAGGCTCCTCCACTTTGATCACGTCGGCGCCAAGCCACGCCAGTAGCTGCGTGCACGACGGACCTGCCTGAACCTGCGTTAGGTCCAGGATTCTTACGCCTTCCAGCGGACTGCCCATTGCGGATCCTCCTATGGCCGTGTCACGCCTGTGCGGGGATGCACCAGCGCCCCGCACAGAGTGGGGCGGGCTTCAGGCCATCTGCTACAATACGGGCTCGCGCCGGCCGCGAAACGGCTGGCCCGGCCGCCTCACGAACTCGATGTTGTTCTCGCCCACTTAGCGGTAGCGAAAGTCCTCGAACGCCTCGAGTCCTTCGGGCTGGAACTCGATCGGTTTCTCGCTGTCGTCCGGTCATGGACTTAAGTAACTATCTCAGAAGGCCAATGCATTGTTCCCACCCACCCGCCCTCAGGGTCTTGGCGGCTGGGGGCACATCCCCCAGACCCCTTGTCAGAGGGGTCAGCCCCTCTGGACTCTCCCCAGACGGGATTTTCAGATAGTTGCTAAGGAAGTAGACACGATTAGCGTGCCTTGCTTTGCACCACTAAAACGCGCGCAATACAGCTTGGCGATTCCTTGCGCCGACGGAGTCCATGACGAGCATGATGCCGTCGGTGGCCATGAGGTCAGCTACGAGTCGCTCCAAGAGTGAATTCCGTACCGTTGAACGCCGGCGGCGCCGCAATGGTCTGAAGCGGCTCGCCTACGACTTGCCAAGGCCCGCCTCTCGCCACTCAGCCGTCCGTACGTTCGTTGACGGCCATTTGGGTCGGTGGTAGCATCGCCTGCGGCCTACGGACCTAGGACATGGCATACGACGTTTCCGAACGGAGCACTAAGCTTTGCACATCGCGCCCAGACTGGCAAGACGGACGCCGTTCTTCTACGGCTGGGCGATTCTAGGGGCCGCAGGCTCGGCATTCTTCGTCCGCAACGCGGCGGCCAGTCTAACCCTCGCCGTCTTCATGTTCCCGGTCGCCGACGAACTCGGCTGGAGCCGCACGCTAATTGCCGGGGCGGCGAGCGTCGGGGGCCTGGCCGCGTCCGTTGCTTCACCGATCGCCGGCTGGCTTGTGGACCGCTACGGAGCCCGGATCGTGCTGGGCGTCAGTGTGCTGATACTAGGGTTGTCGACGGTCTCGTTGGCGTGGGCAACGGTCCCCATCGCGTTCTACATCGCCTTTGGGACCGGACGGGTGATGTTCTCCAGCCCGCTCCAGATCGGGGCGACGGTGGTCGTCTCGCGTTGGTTCGTCCGCCGAAGGGGCAGGGCCCAGGGCCTGCTGTTCGCCGCGCACTCGGCCGGCATGACCGCCTTCCCGCTGATTGCCGCCATGGTGATTCACGCATACGGGTGGCAACAAGCATGGGTCGTTCTCGGGTTGCTGGTCTGGGGTGTGGCCCTCGCACCGGTGTGGCTCCTGATTTTGCAGCGTCCCGAAGATGTGGGGCTCAACCCGGATGGGATCGACGCAACCAGCGACAACGCCCCGGTCGGCGGCAGGCCGCAGCCCGCGGAACCAGCGTGGACGTTGCGAGAGGCGATGCGATGCCCCGCGCTATGGCTCCTGGCAATTGCCATCGGCTCACTGTTCCTGGTCCAGGCCGGCACGAACATTCACCAAGCGGCCTACTTCCGAGACCGAGGCCTTAGCGCTGGCATCGCCGCCGCGGGCCTCAGCCTCAACGCCATATTCGCCGGCATCGGTGGCGTCGTCTGGGGCTGGATGAGCGAACGGGTGCCGGTCCGATACGTCTTTGCGGCCGTAGCGTTGGTGATGGCCGTGTCGTCGGCGCTGTTCCTCAGCGTGAGCAGCTCGGGCGAGGCCCTCGCGGTGGCGGCGCTCTTCGGGTTCTCTCTCGGAGGGATCGTCGTGCTCCCATCAGTGGTATTCGCAGACTACTTCGGTCGCTCGTCGTTGGGGACTATTCGCGGCGTCACCGAGCCTTTCGCATCTCTGGGGCAGGCCGTGGGCGCCGTGCTCTCCGGAGCGATTTACGACCTCACCGGCAGCTACCATGCGGCGTTTCTTACCTTCGCCGCACTTTCAGCGCTGACGATACTCACGCTGCTTATCGCAAAGCCTCCGAAGCGCTCTCAGCCCGTAGCGCTCGCGTGACAAGCGTCTCCAGCGGAGAGGTGGAAGCTGCGATTTGCTGACGGCGCCGACAGCTCTGTGACCTGGTCGAGCCAGCCCACCGGGGGCGGAAAGTGCAAGACGGGCCAGAGTGCGGGAGGGACGGCCTACGGTGGCACGGGCGACCTGGCCGCCGTAGACACACCCATTACCTTCGACGTAGCGGCCATCGCGACCAATGGCGCGGTCAAGTCGCGAGTCGTCCTTTACAGGGTCGCCGGCGAGGTGGAGATTCTCTCGTGGCAGGCGTACTGAGGGCAATCCACCGCGCAATTGCGCAAGTCCGCTTGCGCCTCCGCCAGTGCATAGGACTCCCTGGCAGTCGACTACACGCCGGGGCCTCGCTCCATCGAGTAGGGCTGCCAACGCCTGAGGTCCGTCTTTTCAAGCACCGACGGGTTGACGCAGGTCCGCGGCCAGCGCCCCGACAGCACCAGGGAAATCTCCTGTCCCACGCGCCGGCGAGTTTCGGGACCCATGCGGGCTGAGGCCGACGCCACATGCGGGGTCAAGACGACGTTGTCCATATGCAGCAGCGGATTTTCTGGGTCGGGCGGCTCTTGCTCTAGCACGTCGAGCCCGGCGGCGGCAATCCAGCCCTCCTGAAGGGCCTTGATCAGGGCTTTTTCATCCACCGTTGGGCCGCGACCGTTGTTGATGAACAGCGCCTCGGGCTTCATCATGCGGAAGTGCTCCTCGGTCAGCAGATGGTGGACTTCGTCGGTTGCCGGAGCATGCATGGAGACGATGTCGGAGCGCTTCAGCAGGTCGCCAAGGTAGCTCACCGGCTCTACCCCGTACTGGCTCATCGTGAGCTCCTCGATGTAGGGGTCGTAGGCCAGCATCTGGACACCGAACGCGCGTGCCCTCAGCGCTGTGGCCCGGGCGACGTGGCCGAACGAAACGAAGCCCAGGGTCTGCCCCATGAGTCGAGGATAGTTGGACAGCAGCGGACGGCCCTCGCTCCACCGCCCCTCCCGGACGTACTTGTCCATGGTTCTCAGCCTTCGGAACGTCGCCAGGATCATCATTATGGTATGATCGGCCACCTCCTCGATAAAGGTGTCCGGGACGTTGGTCACCGGAATGCCCCTGGCTGTCGCCGCCGCAACATCTACCGTGTCGGCGCCCACGCTCCCCAGGGCGATGATTCGGCACCGTTCCAGGCTATCGATGATCTTTTTGGTGGTGCGCCGGCCTCTGGCGATGAGCGCGTCGGCATCCTTCGCCACCTCGATGAACTCCTCTTCGGTCTTCGCGGCTATCTCGACGATCTCCGCTCCCACCGACGCCAGGGACTCCATCTCGAGCTCATAAGAGCCACCGGCCATGTCGAATGTGACTCCCGCAGGCTGCTGAGTAACCACTTTGAAATT
>JADFIF010000135.1:3783-7839 GCA_022566795.1 Chloroflexota bacterium | reverse complement strand
GTAGAGCGGCGGGACGCCGTGTATAATATCGGGAGGGTCGCGCTGCTCACGAGGGCATTCTCCACGGGAGATTTCGAGCATCTGGCCATCGCCACCGGCGACCGGCTGCATCAACCGGCCCGGCAGGTCCTGTTCCCCTCGATGAGCAACATCTTTCGTGCAGCTCTGAGCGCGGGCGCCCTGGGGGTTTTCCTGTCGGGCGCCGGCTCCAGCATTGTGGCCCTAACGCGGGGTCGTGAGTTGACCATCGGATACGAAATGGCCGACGCGGCGGCGAAGTCGAACGTTGCCGGGGATATCAAGGTTGCCACTCCCACAACCAGAGGTGTCCACCTGGTGTAGCGACGCGCGGCCCGGCAGGTTGCAAGAAATGGCACCGGGCTTCGCCATATCCCAGACCCAGCTTTAGGAAAGCCACGGTTGGCCCTTCTAGTCCAAAAATACGGCGGAAGCTCGCTGGCGGACGCGGACAGGATCAAGGGCGTTGCCGGCCGCATTGCCGCGGCCCAAGACGACGGCCACAAGATCGTCGCGGTCGTTTCGGCCATGGGCGACAGCACCGACGCGCTCTTGCGCCTCGCCCAGCAGGTCAGCGATCGGCCAAGCGCCCGCGAGTTGGACGTGCTGTGGTCAACGGGCGAGCTGGTGTCGTGCACGCTGATGGCTATGGCCCTGCAGTCGATGGGCCGTCGCGCCATCAGCCTTAGCGGCGCGCAGGCCGGCATCCGCACCAACATGTCCTTTGGCAACGCAATGATCGCAGACGTCGAGCCGGCGCGTATTCTAGCCGAGCTTGACCGCGGCAACATCGTAATCGTCGCGGGGTTCCAGGGCGTTACCGAGGCGATGGACGTCACTACCCTCGGGCGTGGGGCCTCCGACACGACGGCCGTCGCCCTAGCCGCCGGCCTGGGGGCCGCCGTCTGCGAGATCTATACGGACGTAACCGGCATCTACACGGCGGACCCCCGATTGGTGCCTGACGCTCGAAAGCTGGAAGAGATTGGCTTCGAGGAGATGCTGGAGCTGGCGAGCTACGGCGCCAAGATGAACCCTCGCTCGATTGAGCTTGGCATGGTGTACGACGTTCCGATCAAGATCGCCTCGAGCCTGGGGGACGAGCCGGGCACGCTGATTCACGGAGGAGCCACAATGAAACCGAGCGTCGGTGAGATTAGAAATCGCGTGCGCGGCATAGCCACCGACACCAACGTGGCCAAGATAACCGTGTTGGGTGTGGTGGACCGCCCGGGCATCGCTGCAAGCCTGTTCGAGCCGCTAGCAAACGAGGGGATAAGCGTGGACATCATCGTTCAGAACGCCAGCGTCGAAGGCGCTACCGACATGACGTTTACGGTGAAACGCACCGATCTCCCGCACGCTCTGGAGGTGGTGAGCACCGTTGCCACGGAGCTGGGCAGCCGGGGCGTCGTCAGCGACGCCGACCTGGCCAAGATCAGCGTCGTGGGGACTGGAATGCAGGACGCGCCGGGCTACGCGTCCACGATGTTCCGCACCTTGGCCGACAACGGCATAAATATCGAGATGATCACCACGTCCGAGATCCGCATCACCTGCATCGTCAGCAAAGACCGGGTGGCCGACGCGGCGACGGCGCTGCACTCCAGGTTCCAACTCGAAAAGCCCGACTAGTACTTCGCGTACTTTTCCCCACCCAACCACCCGTGAGGTTTATGGTTTGGGGGACACCCCCAAACACCCGGAGAGCCCGAGGGGCTCGTCCCCCTCAGAGCCTTTTCGAGGGTGGCGGGCGGGATGTATCTAGACTGATGCAACCAAGCACCGGCATTCCGGCCGGGCTGGCGCCTCACGACCTCCCTGACTCTCTACTCCCCTATATACTGCCTTCCAGAGAAGAGACTGCTATCGCTCGTGCGCCGACAGCGCTGTTCGAGGCTCCTGAAAGAGGTTTCAAGTCCGGGATTCTCGTCTACGTAGAAAACGGCTCCGCACCTGATGTCAAGGTCTGGACAAACCGCAAAGGCCGGTGAACAATGGACTCATTGGTGAGGGCGAAGACGAGGCGCCCAAGCCTTCCCAGGCGATCAGCATCGAACCGCAGATCAGTCGGAGCCCCCCTTGCCGCCGTCTCTTTCGATCATAATACCCGTTTTCAACGAGGAGACACGGATTATTCCATCGCTGGAATCGGTGGTGGGGTACCTGCGGGCCCAGAGCTACGGCTGGGAAGTGCTGGTCGTGGATAACGGCAGCACGGATTCCACCCGGGCTCTGGCCGAAGGCTGGGCCCTGGACCAACCGGGGATTCGCGTAGAGAGCATCGCCGACGGTGGGAAAGGGTGGGCGGTGAAGCACGGGATGCTCGCGGCCACCGGCGAATACCGCTTCATGTGCGATGCAGATCTGGCGATGCCCATAGATGGGCTCGGGGCCTTCTTGCAGCGCATGGAGGATGGGTATGACATCGTGATCGGCTCGCGGCAGATCGCCGGAGCGCGGCGCTTCAACGAGCCGGCGTTGCGCCACGCGATGGGCAGAGCGTTCAACCGGTTCGTGAGGCTGGCTGCCGTCCGCGACATCGACGATACCCAATGCGGTTTCAAGTGCTTTCGCGGTGATGTTGCCGAGCAGCTATTCGGCATGCAGAGGACCAAGGGCTTCGCTTTCGATGTGGAGGTGCTGTACCTCGCGCGCAAGCGAGGATTCCGAATTCTCGAGATGCCCATCGACTGGTACGACCAGCGGGACAGCAAGGTGCGGGCCGGCGCGGATAGCTTCAGGATGTTCAAGGACACGCTTTCGGTCAGGTGGCATGACGCTTTAGGCCACTACGACGCCCCGCGACGTGCAGCAGGCCACGCCTGCAGATCGGTCGGTCCCTCGGCGCGCGACGGAAGCCACGTGGCGGCGCCCGTCGGCACCAAGAAGCTCGCGGTCGTCGTCCCCACATACAACGAGGCCGCCAACCTGCCCCAGTTGGCCGAACGACTCTTCCGCCTCGGCATCCCAAACACGACGCTCATCGTAGTAGACGACAACTCGCCGGACGGGACAGCCGAGGTCGCAGAGACGCTGGCGGAGGAGTTGGGCGGCCGGGTGGAGGTCATCAGGCGGCAAGCAAAACAGGGCCTTGGATCTGCGTACGTCGACGGATTCAGGCGGGCATTGGCCGGGGGCGCGGACTACGTAGTCCAGATGGACGCGGACCTGTCTCACGCTCCCGAGTACATACCCGAGTTTCTAAGGGCTCTGGAGCACGCAGATGTCGTCGTTGGCTCTAGGTACGCTCCCGGTGGAGGCACCGATGAAACCTGGAGCATCAAGCGCCGCCTTCTTAGCGCACTGTCCAACTACGGGATTCGAGCCGTTGGCGGCGTCGACGTCAAGGACGCCACCTCCGGCTTCAAGGCGTACCGGGCCGATGCGCTGAGCTCGCTGGAGCTGGGCCGGCTCCAGTGCAAGGGGTTCGGGTTCCAGGTAGAGGTAGCAAAGGCGTGCCAGCGACAAGGGCACAAGGTAGTGGAGCATCCTATTCTGTTCGTGGACCGCGTTCGAGGCGAGTCGAAGATGTCGCTCTCCATCGTCGCAGAGGCGTTGTGGCGCCTGCTCCTGCTGCGGTGGAGGCGCTAGCGCAATGGCCTCCGCGGACGCCGGCGTTGGCGCGGGCTGGGCGCCGGCACACCAAGCGTTTTGGCCGAAAACCGAACAAACAAGCGATGTTTAAGGCGTCCCGGTTACTAATCAAAAGGCGCTCGAACACCCTTGCGTCGACGGCACTCATAGGCTAGAATCGGCAAACTTTCATCGGGCGGGGGCCATGAATACGCACAAGGTCGAAGACAAAGAGAAGATCAAAAGGGACCAGGTCAAAAAGGCTGTGGCCTTGGCGAAGCAGAGCAGATGGGAGGAGGCGGCAGCCCTAAACCAGGCTATTCTGGACGACTTCCCTCAGGACCTGGAGGCCTGCAACCGGCTTGGCAAGAGCCTCAGCGAGATGGGCCGCAACCGCGAGGCCAGGCAGGCCTTTGAGAAGGCCCTGGAGATCTCACCCAGGAATTCGATTGCCCAGAAGAA
>JADFIF010000135.1:0-3684 GCA_022566795.1 Chloroflexota bacterium | reverse complement strand
CCTCAGGACCTGGAGGCCTGCAACCGGCTTGGCAAGAGCCTCAGCGAGATGGGCCGCAACCGCGAGGCCAGGCAGGCCTTTGAGAAGGCCCTGGAGATCTCACCCAGGAATTCGATTGCCCAGAAGAACTTGGACAGGCTAACCCGCATTGGAGACGACGCCCCATTCGGAGCCTCTCCGACCGCTGTGGTGCCGAGCGTCTTCATCGAGGAGAGCGGAGCAGCGACCGTCACTTCGCTGGTCAACCTCGGTCCGCCCGAAAGATTGGCGAAACTGGCGCCGGGCCACCAGGTGCTTTTGGAGATCGGGGGCAGCGTCATCAAGGTCACCGAGGCCTCCGGTGACTACGTCGGTCAGGTGGAGCCGAGACTTGCTTCGAGGCTGGCCCGGCTGGTCCAGGGCGGCAACAAGTATGAGGCAACAGTCACCAGTGCAAGCTCACACGCGCTGACGATCATCGTTCGCGAGGTCTTCAACCACCCTTCTCTGGCGGGGATCGTCTCGTTCCCGTCGCGTTCGAGCGCGGACTACCGAGTTTACATGCCGAGCGCGCTACTGGGCGCGGAGCTCGATGAGGGCGATGCTCAAGCAGGCTTGCCAGAGGCCGTCAAGGACTGGTCAGACGACGACACGGAGCCTGGCGACGAAGAGGCTTTCAGTCCGGTGCTCCACCGCATCATCAGCGCCGGCGACGAAGGGGTTTCGGAGGACGACGAAGGGCTCTAGCCTGCGTCCTCGCCGGGCTCGTCCTGGGAGGCAAGCGGGCGCTGGCGGTAGTATAGCCCCCATCGTCGCATGATCTCCTTCACGCGGTCGTCGTTCAGCTCTGCAAGCTGACCGAAGAAGCCAGCCAGAGCGTGGGCGTGGATCAGGTCCTCCGAGCACACCCAGCTGGCCTCGCTCGGCACCACGTACAAAAGTCCGTTCTGGTGCTTGCACTGGATCTCGATCCGCTTGCTTCCGGAACCGTGCTTGACGATAAGGCCGAACTCGGGCATCCAGCTATCTCTCTCTTTCCGCTAAGTCGAGTCCCGCGAGCTTCCCTAAATGTTATCCAGCCATCAACCTGCGCCGTGGGACCGCTCCAGGGCAGATTGTAACACGGCCATTCGGCGGCCGAGGAGAGGTTTGACCCTCTGTTCGCCGCTGCTATAATCGCACTCAACGGATACCGCGTGACAACCCCTCTGTATCTCCCTTGGCAAGGGAGAATGCTGGCCTGCTCAGGCCAAAGGAGAAACGAGAATGGCCCCTCACTATCAGGACAACAGCATAACCATCCACAAGGTGAAGTGCGGTCCCTACGACAACAACGCCTACCTCCTGGTGTGTCCTCAGACGAACGAGAGCATCCTCATCGACACGCCGGAAGACCCGGGTAGCCTCATCGCCGTCGCCAGGGGCACGGACGTCAAGTCGATCCTCATCACCCACAACCACTCCGATCACATTCGCGGGTTCAGCGAGGTGACGTCGGCGCTGGGGGCGAGTGTAGGCATCGGAGAGCCGGACGCGCACGCCCTGCCGACGCCGCCCGACTTTTTCCTCAAGGACGGAGAAGAGGTCAAAGCGGGGACGATCAGCCTCAAGGCTATCTCGACGCCAGGCCACACGCCGGGGTCGACCTGTCTCGTCGTAGGCGACCGGCTGTTTACCGGCGACACGCTGTTTCCGGGCGGCCCCGGAAAGACACGCGATCCCGAGAACCTCCGGCAGATCATTCAGAGCATTACGAGCAAGCTGTTCGTGCTGGGCGATGGGTTGAAGTTCTACCCGGGACACGGCGACGACGGCGACCTGAAGTCATCGGTAGAGGAGCACGCGCAGTTCGCGTCGAAGGACCACCCCGACGATCTCTACGGCGACGTGCTCTGGCTAAGCACCTAGAGACTCGCATCGACTGCGCCACGTCTGGACTCACTCCGTGACAGTCGCACGTAGGTTGAGCCCAAGAGGGCGGGAGTAGTGGGAGGCCGCGTGCCCTGGAGGATTGGCGACCTCGCGGCAGCCACTGCGCTCGTCTTCGTCTCCTTTCTGGTGATACAGGCGCTTGTGGTGCTTGCCACCGACGTCGGCGAGGCTGCCGAGCCAGATCTGCTGACGCCCTGGATCCTCGGCGCTGTCGAAGGACTGATGCTGTTGGCCGTGTGGGCCTTCGGAGTGAGGCGGTACCGCGTCCCTTGGAGCAGCGTAGGTCTGAGGCTGCCGGAGGCCCGGTCAGGGCGGCGAAGCTCGTCCGCCCTGTGGACGAACATCATCGTACTGCCGATGGTCGCGTTGCTGGTGAGCCTCGTCTCGACAGGCATCTACGCGTCGATGATCGACGTCTTAGGCTTCGATGCGCTTCAGCCGAGTCCGGTGCCCGACGAGTTTCTCGGCAGCGGCGCCACAAGGCTGCTGATTAGCGCCGTGGTCGTTTTATGGGGACCTTTCGTTGAGGAGGTGTTTTTCAGAGGATTCTTCCTTGGGGGACTCATCGCGCCGCTGGGAGCGGCTCGTGCGGTGGTGGTGAGCGCAGCCATCTTCGCCGTGGCTCACCTCGAAATAAGCTCGATGATACCGCTGTTCATTACCGGCCTGGTGCTGGCCTGGCTCTACCTGCGAACCAGGTCGATATGGCCACCCCTGATGGCACACGCGGCCCAGAACTTGCTTGCGATCTCGCTCGCGGCGTAGGGATGGCCCCGCGTCACCCCCTCACTAAACGACTATCTCAAAATCCCGCCCGCGGAGTCCAGATCCCGACAAGTCGGGACCGGCAAGGGGTCTGGGGAGCCTGCCCTGAGCCTGTCGAAAGGACGTGCCCCCCAAAAGCTAAAGACCCTGTGGGCGGGTGGGTGGCAACAAGGCATTTGCCTTTTGAGATAGTTACTAAGCTCTCCCCCTTGCCAACAGGGAGAGCATCAGGTGCTCAGCACCGCGGCGGGGGAGTTCGCCAACCGCGCGTAAGGGGCGTATGGTTCGACAGAGCCTGGTTGTGGAGAGAATAGGTCCAGGCTGAAACGGCACCATGTCCCGGCTGGAGTTCGTGAGAGAGTCTTCATGAGTAATCGCATCGACGTCCGGCTCCGAGACCTTCGGCAGGCCGGAGAAACCGCGGTGGCGCCCTTTGTGACGATAGGCTTCCCGGACATCGAGCTATCTCAGTCGCTCGCCGAGGCTCTCGTCGACGGCGGCGCGGATATGCTGGAGCTGGGCGTTCCTTTCAGCGACCCACTGGCGGACGGACCGACGGTCCAGAGAACGAGTTTTCAGGCGCTCCAGCACGGTGTCAGCCTGAGAACCTGTCTGGAGGTCTTGACTGGATTGCGGAAGGCAGGGGTAGACGTCCCGCTTATTTTCATGGGCTACTACAACCCCTTCCTTCGGTTCGGTCTTGACGAGTTCGCGAAGCGTGCCTCCGAGAGGGGACTCGACGGAGTCATCGTGCCTGACCTTCCTCCTGAGGAGGGCGAGCCGTTCCGGCGAGTATGCGAGGAGCGCGGCATCTACCTGATTCCGCTTCTCGCGCCGACCAGCACCGACGAACGCATCGCACTGGCTTGCAGAGACGCGAGGGGCTTTATATACTGCGTCAGCCTCACTGGGGTGACGGGCGCCCGTGAGGAGCTGGCGTCCGGGCTCGCAGACCTCGTGGGCAGGATTCGCCGGCACACCGAGCTTCCAGTGCTCGTGGGTTTCGGC
>JADFIF010000134.1 GCA_022566795.1 Chloroflexota bacterium | reverse complement strand
GGAGTATTCCGATATAGCCTGTCAGGGGTGTTCCAGAACGACTCCTTCAGTCTGGACGTCGAAAATTCTCACGCCGAGGGCATCACCACCGACGGTAACAGCTTGTGGGTGGTGGACAAGGATGTAGGCAAGGTCTTCCGGTACAGCCTAGGGGGCAGCCAGCTTGACTCATTCGGCGTAGCGCCCGCGACGCATCCCGAGGGCATCACAACCGATGGGGCTTCTATCTGGGTGGTGGACAAAGACACAGACAAGATATACAGGTTCGGTATGGCGGGAACGCTACTCGGCTCATTCGGGCTCGAATTGCCGGGCAACGGGAAGGCCGGTGGGCTCAGCACGCCGTTTTCGATCGTCCCCCCAACACCGACGCCCACGCCCTGCGGCGATATCAACGGCGACGAGGATGTTAACGTCTTCGACGCCATCATTGCTTTGCAGATCATTGTCGGGTTAGTCGAGCCGACGGAGACTCAGTTGACGCTGGGCGACGTGGTGCGCGACGGAACCATAAACGTGTTCGATGCAATTCTGCTGCTGCAGCACATCGTGGGCCTAACCGAGATCACAGACTGTGGCCCACCGGTGCCGTGAGGTCGTTCGGACTTGCGCAGACGAGGTGCCGTGGGGACATCTGGCGGCAAGTTGGGCGGTCATCGCCGTCTCGCTCACACCCTTTTGGCTCTCGATCGGGTCAGGGTTGATTGGAGGGTCTGCCGACACCGGTGGCCTAAGCTGGATTCCCGAAACCTCGGCAAAGCAGCTGTGCTCGGTGTTGACCACCCTGGCCGGCGGTGGCGGAACGCCTCTGCTCGCGCTGTCGCTGGTTTTTGTATCCGGTGGACTGGTCGTCGCCGCGACCACGTGGTACTCGTCGCGGGCGTCTTGGGAAACCTGGAATACGCCTTGCCGCTGTCGGGGCTCTTCGTCCCTATCTTTCTGGCGTTGCTGATCTCTACCGTCAGGCCGATGGTGATTCCCAGGTACTTCATCGTGTGCCTTCCGGCGCTGATCCTGGTTGCGTCCTCGGTGATAGCTCATCCTCGGCTGCTGATCAACCGGATCAGCGCGGTTGATCCGGTTACCATCGCCGCGGCGCTGGTAGCCACCTCTGCTCTGGCGACGATGTCTTATACAGCGACTTTCAGAAAGAGGACTGGAGGGGCCTCGCCAACCACGTGGCGTCTCGATGGCAGGCCGGAGATGGAATGCTTTTCTACGTCCCGTGGATGGAGGCCAAGTTCGACTTCTACAGCGATAGGATAGGTGGCGAGCGTGAGCTTCAGGCCATTGTCACCCAATCGGAGTGGAAGAAGTTCATCCTGTCCGGAGACGAGCCGAACAGGGAGGCCATCGCCGAGTACCTTCCCGACGATGCGCAGCGCGTCTGGCTCGTTCTCGGCCACACCAACGATGCGCGGCGACAGCTCGCCAGACGCGAGATCCAGGCAGCGCTGTCCGAGGAATATCCGGTGGTGACTGAGTCGCCCAAGTTTTCGAAGCTGACGTTGACCCTCTACAGCCGTTGAGAGGCGCGGGCCGATGAGGTCGTTTCAAAAGCCGGGGACGACGGGCCCAGTCAGGCTGCGCGTCTACTGGGGCGGAGTCTGGTCGACCCTCTACCTGCGCCGCGAGCTGCTGCGGCGCCTCGGCCTCAGCATCTCATCCATGACACCCAATGACGACAAGAGCGTAGACATTGTCATCGAGACCGAGGCCGGTCTGGACGTCGTCGCCGGGCTGCGGAGCATCCCTGGAGTCGCGGGAGCGGTCCGCATACCGCTTGCGGATGGTGACGAGATGCCCACCTACTGTGTATTCATCGACGAACGACGAATGTCTGCCATTCAGACTCAGGCAGATACGCCTTCGGGCGAGTAGCCACCTCTCCGGGAAAACCGGATACGGTCAGGATTAGACGACTGCGGTCTCGCCCAATTCGTGTGTAATTGGCCGCGTCCAAGGCGGGCAAGGGCTAGCGAATGCGAAGCGAGTAGAGAGTTACTGCGATAGGCGGTAAGTCTCCCCTCAGAGGCTATGACCAGAAGTCGTCGGCGGCGTACTGGTCGTCGAAGGAAAGCCACTCCTCGACGACTTGCCCGTTTCGCACGTGCACGACCTCGCAAGCGTTGACGTTCAAGGTCTTGCCGCCACGGGTGCCTGTGACTCGAAACAACGCTACGCCGTGCTCGTCAGTCCCGAGGAAGTCGTGGTCCTCCTGTATCCTGAAGGTTCCCTCGGTCAACTCCGCCAACTTGGCGAAAGCCGCAAAGACAGCCTCTCGCCCGCGGTAAGTACCGGAAATCTGGCTCCTGCCCGACCAGTGCCACACCGTATCCTCGGCAATTATTTCCGCGAGAGCAGTCATGTCGCCGCTGGCGAAGGCCTTGTGGCCTCGTCGGAGAATCTCTACGGTTGGATGCTCGGCCATGGTGACTCCCTCCTTGAAGATTATCGGGAAGATATCGGTGTCGCGATTATACTCCTTGTCTCCCGGTGTGAAAATGTCTAGTATCAGCCTCCTGAATCCGGCGGCCCGCTTACGCGATTCGACTGTCTACGTTCGCTCTCACTGCTTGACCAGCTTTGTGATGCCGTCTGCGTTGGATGCCAGGTATATGTTGCCTTTTGAGTCCACCCACATGCCGTGGCCGCCGAAGGGAGTTCGGCCTCGCGTCACGAGCTCGCCTTCGGAGTTGAGCATCGTTATCCTGGGAATCTGGTCGGTCACGTAGAAGATGCCTTGAGCGTCCATGAATACCCTCATCGGGTGGTAGAAGTCTCCCCACTCGGTTATGTAGTCGCCGTCTACGGTGAATACCTGCACCCTGTTGTTCTCCCGGTCACATACGTACACCCTGCCGCGTCCATCGAGGCAGATCCCGTGAGGCGTAGTAAACTCACCCGGTCCGGTGCCGCGGACTCCCCACGTCTTGATTAGCTCTCCGCCAGCCGTAAATCGGTGGACGCTGGAGTTCCCATATCCATCGGCCACGAATATCTCGCCATTTGAGTCGACGGCCACATCCGCGGGATGGTTGAAGGGCGCGCCGAGTGAGGGCCTTTCGCGCGCTCCCAGCCTGAGGAGCACATTCCTCTCGGCATCAAACTTGAGGACTTCATGAGCGTCCCGGTCAACAAGGAAAACGCTGTCGTCCGGTGTGATGCAGATTCCGTGCGCGTCGATCAGAAGTCCATCGCCCCACGTGGTGAGAAGATCGCCCTCCCCGTCGAAGACCAGGACAGGAGGGTCCTGGCGGCGGTAGACATAGACACGGTCTGACGAATCGGTCGCCACATGCGAGGTGTTGCCGAGCGGAGCGCCGTCGGGCAACCTGCCGAAGGGATGAACAGCCCGGTAAACGTGGTCTCCCGTGCCTACTACTACACTGGTCATCGATACCTCCCGGTGGCTTACCCCGACCTTATCATGTCAAGCTATCGAATCACGCTGCAAGGGCTAGTAGTTACTCAGCAAGAGTGCGGTACGTACTTTTTCCCACCCACCCGCCCGTGAGAATCATGGTCTGGGGGACACCCATTCGACGATGCTCAGGGCAGGCTCCCCAGACCCCCGCCAGTCCCGACGAGTCGGGACTTGGAACCCCCGGAGCCTTTTCGAGGGTGGGTAGGCGGGATGTGTCAAGACTTATGCCATCAAGCGCCAGGTGCCCTCTGGCCCCCTGCGGCAGGATACGGAAGCCCCCACGTTTCGAGGACGAAGACGCCGTGGGCCGGACACCTCTTCCATTCGAGAGTGAAGCACCTACTCCGTGACGGTCACGGTCCCCGTCATAGAGGGGTGGAGAGTGCAGGTGAAACTGAATTGCCCCGGTTGGTCGAACCTCAGGACGAATGACTGGCCGGGCGCGATGAGGCCGGAGTCATACCCTCCGCTGGCCACTCCCCGCGAGCCTGCCGTCACGGTATGCGGCACCCCGTCCACGTTGGTCCACACCACCGACTCGCCAACCCGTGCTTGCCCGCTCTCGAAGCTGAAGTTGACTATGGATAAGGTCCGAGAGTCGCCGTCCTCGATAACGGCGCTGCGAGAAGGACGAATCTCACCGGCCTCCACCAACGGGGGTATCTCAGGGTTCCACATGCTGAAGACGCCCAGCGGGTTGTCTACCCACACCCACGCGTGGATCATCCAGCCGAGGGTTGGCGCCCAGATCCCACCCTGCGCGCGGCACTCCTCGCGAGTGGCGGAGCGAGACGTCACCGTTGCCCCCGTGCAGACGCTGTAGTGAATGTGCCAGTTATCCAGCGGCCCGGCAAAGGCGTCTGGGTGGTCGGAGCCCACTTGCTCGGTTGAGAGAATGAAGGACGTGCCAACCAGCTCCCATCTCTTCGATTCGTCGCGGACATACAGAAGGATCTCAGGCTCGGTGGGATCGAACTCGCCGTCAAGGCTCCGGCCGAGGTTGATGAAGTGGGCGCCCATGTTGGGCACCTCGTCGGTCGTCTGAAAGAAGCCGTCGGCAATGGCCGCCTCGAAATCCCTATACCTCTCCGTGGATTCCCTGACCGAGTCGAGCTGACTTACCAGCGTCTTGAGGTCGCCCTGCGCCAGGCGCAGCTCCGGGGCATCTCCGCCGCTTGCCAGGAGGTCCCTCAGCTCTTGGTAGGAGACCGGCACGCGGACCTGCTCCCCGAGCGGCCCCTCTACAAGCGTCGTTATGACCCTGTCCCCGACCTCCTCGAAGACGTATCTGGTGTAGCCGAAAGACCCTCCGGGGCGATCGGGCGCGTTCCCAGGCGGCGATGCATCGTCTGCGGGAAGGATGGCCTCGGCCTCATCCGGCGTTGCCAGCACCACCGCGCCGCTCAGACCGTCGCCGGAGCCAGCGCAGGCCCCCGCGATCAGCAGCACTCCGATGCTAGACACGACAACCTCCGCGAGCCTGGCTCGACCCATCACCATCGCCTTCTACCTCCGAGCGCCTTGGCGAGCGCATCGGCGCGACGAGCTCGGGCGCTGATGCGGGCCACGTGGGGCACGGTCCTCGGAGAGGGGTGAAGCCGGCCGGAGCTGGTGGTCGCGCCCCTGAGCTGACGCATCAGCCCGCTCGTCGGGGTTCCACTCCGCCGCAGGGGATTAGTCAGCCGTCCGCTTCGCGGGAATCCGGCCCATCCGGCCCGCGTGGTAGTCCTGGATCGCCTGGATAATCTCCTCGCGGGTGTTCATGACGAAGGGGCCGTGCCATGCGATCTGCTCCCCGATGGGGCGTCCTCCCAGCAGAAGTATCTCCAGCGCAGGCGCCTTGCTCTCCTGCTTCGGATTGCTGTATATAGAGACCAGGTCCCCCTGGCCCAGGATCGCAAGCTGGCCCTCCCCGATGGACTGTTGGTCCGGGCCGACCGCCCCCTGACCGGCGAGAACGTAGACAAGCGCGTTGAAATCCGGTCGCCAGGGTACCCGCAACCGCTCCCCTGGGCTCACGCTCGCGTGCGCGTACATGATCGGCGTGCGGGTGCTTCCGGGCCCGCGGTGGTTGGAGAGGTCCCCCGCGATGAGGCGGACTACCGCGCCGCCATCCTCCGAGGCCAGCAGGACGGCCTTATCGGCATCGAGGTCCTGATACTGCGCCGGGGTCCACTTCTGCGCCCGGGGAAGATTGACCCAAAGCTGCACGCCGTGGAACAGGCCGCCCTTGGTGACGATCTCTTCCGTCGGCATCTCGGAGTGCACGATGCCGGCCCCGGCCGTCATCCACTGGGTCGCGCCGTCGGTGATGAAGCCACCGCCTCCGTTGGAGTCGCGGTGCTCGAGGACCCCATCCATCATGTAGGTGACCGTCTCGAACCCGCGATGGGGGTGGTCCGGCGCGCCCTTGGCTTCGCCAGGGGCATACTCCACAGCGCCCATATGGTCCAGGAGGAGGAATGGATCGACGAGCGTGAGGTCGACGCCGGAGAACGCCCTGCGGACCTCAAAGCCGGCGCCCTCGAGCATCCTCGGGGCGTTCACCACGGTGACTGCGCGGCGCTCGCTAGCCTTCTCACCGTCTGCCGGGGCGATTCGAGGGAGCGCCGAGATGTCATCGGCCTGCACCGCTGGCACGTTCTATCCTCCTGCGTCGGCCTACTGTTGACCTGTACCTATGGCGAATTTCCAAAAGGTTTGGATAATGCCCGTTATACCCTCCTTGGTTTGGGGGTCTGGGCAAGTCGTGCAGCTACTACACTCAGGTCTTCGCCCGAACCTCAAGTCTTCTCTCGATTACATTCTGCACGGGCAGCCGTTGGTGGCGACCAACTTTCCAAAAGGGCACTTGCATCCAATCATAACACTGGGGGCCTGGCGAGGCTGCGTCGCCCCACCCGCCACCCGCGCCACCCTATGACCGGTGGGCGCTATTCGTACCGCAGGGCCTCGGCGGGATACACGCGGGAGGCTTGCCGAGCAGGGAGGAAAGTCGCCAGTAGCGAGGCCGCGTAGGTTACGGCTAGAATGACGCCGATCTGGATCCACGGAATGCTAAACCTGATCGTGTCGATGCCCTCATCCTCCTTGATGTCATTGTACGCCTGCCAGCCCAGGACGATGCCCAGGGTCGTTCCGATGAGGATGCCCAGCAGCGAGATGAAGGAGGACTCCAGCAGGAAGCTCAGCTGAATCATGCGGCGGCGGTAGCCTATTGCCCTCAAGACGCCGATCTGCTGGCGCCGCTCCACAACCGCCCTGGTGCTGACCACGCCGAGACCGGCGACGCCCACCAACAGGCCCAGGGCCATGAAGCCGATGAAAAGACGGAAGAAGGTCTTGGCGCCGGCCGCCTCCTTCTCCAGCTCCTCCTCGAGGACCTCGGTATCCATGCCATGCTCCAGGAAGGATGCCTCCATGCTCCTGGCCACCTCTTTCGCGTCCACGCCATCGGCCACCTTGAACCGGTAGTTGGTGATGGGCACCGGGAATGGAATGGCATCATCCAGGACAGACTTGGACACGATCATCGAACCGGAGCTCTCGTGAATCCTGTCCAGCACCCCGATAACCTTGAGCTGGACCAAGACGCCGGTACGTGGCTCTCGGACCTCCACATCCACAGCGGACATCTTCTCGTCCTTATAAAAAGGCTCCTCCAGCCAGATATCGTGTTCGCGATCATCCGAGCCCTCGCTGGTGGACACCACGTAGCCCCCCACCACTGCCAGTCCAGGGTCGCTCATCAAGGCCTGCCACACCTCGTCACCGGTAGTCCCATAGCCTTCGGCGATCAGCTTGAACTTGTACTCAGACCCCCGCAGGAACTCGTCGTCGGCGGCCCGCACACCCTGCTCCTTCCACTTCTGGCTCTTTCCCTCTAGCTGGCGCGCCTGCACCCCCACCCAGGTGTACCCGCCAATAGCCTCGAAGTCCTCTATCCGCAGCTCACGCTCCTCGTCAATGTTTCGCCGAATGTCCTCGACGGGAGTCCTTGGGTTCACTTGGGCATCTATGTGCCAGCCCCCTGTGATGGTCTCCGCCTCAGCGAACTGGGTGCCGAAAGTCTCGGAGAGGATAGATATCACCATGAGGGAGAAGATGACCAGGGAGAACATGGCCAGAGTCAGGCCGGTGCGGAACTTGTTGCTCATGGGATAGGCCACGGCCATTACCAGTACGGGGCGAAGGTGGCCGAAGCGCGCAGTGACAAAGGCCAAGGCCCTGAGCAGCAGGTCGGCGTTGTACATCACCGTCCAGACCGCCGCCGCCACCATGAAGATCCCGGAGACGAACATCATGTCGAAGTCTCCCTGGAGGTCTGCGATGACATCCGGGAAGGCGTCCGAGGGCAGTGACCAGAAGGCGAGCATCACGACCCCGATGAAGGTGTAGGCCAGTCGCTCCATCACATCGGGGCTGCCTTCGACCCCTCCCACCACGAACGGTCCTACCATGGACGCCC
>JADFIF010000021.1 GCA_022566795.1 Chloroflexota bacterium | reverse complement strand
CAAGCTCCTCCGGCGACCACGGCGAGGTCATCCTCATGATCTTCATCGACTGGAGAAGCCGCTTGAGGTGGGCGTCCAGGTGAAAGATGTATAGCTGCTCCTCGGCGGCGTTCCAGTAGCCTCTGATCCCCTCGAAGACCATCGATATCGAGGGCCAGGCCATCATCGAGGCGTGGACCATCGCGTCTTCCCACTTGACCAGCTTTCCCGACATCCATAAGTATTTGGGGTCAGCGTGAGGCGCGGCCCAGTCGTCTTTCTTACTCGCCGTTTTCTGACTCATTCGAGCGTGGACATCTCCTCGGGTCGTACTGCTATCGGTCCCACCTCGAGGGGCACGAATCGAAGCCTATCATGGCGTGCAATCTTTGTGAACACCCCACCCGTAGCGACGACGGCCTTGGGTCGTCCCGCAGTCCCGGACACGCATGCGCACAGACATTTGCCGGGAAGGGAGCGGCCGACGTCAGCTCGCGCATCCCAGCCCTCTCGCATGTTAAAGGCCCCCGATTGCTCGGGGGCCTTTCGCGCGTTTTCGTATGGCTGGCGGCGAGGCTTTGCCTAGCCCTTGGGCTCGCCGGCCTCGTTGAATAGCGGGATGACCCCGGGGAGCCACCACTTCTCCCACATCTCGTCTATCCGCGACTGGTAGTAGTCGACGTCCTCGTCGACGAAGTGCGCGAACCGCCCCTGGCGCTTCAGGAACTCGACGACGGGCTTACGCTGCCTCCGGCCCTGCGCAATCATTCTCGACGGGCCGTTGAGGACGAGCTTGCCCTCCTCGATCTCGTACTGCACCCAGATCCCGGCCTCGACGGCCAGCATGCCCAGCTCGTGCGAGTACATCGGGTCGTAGTCCCAGCCCTTGGGACAGGGGTCGTAGCTGTGAATGAACGCCGGACCGGAGTACTTGAGCCCCTTGCGAATCTTGTTCATGAAGTCGACGGCGTAGGAGGCGCAGGCCGTGGCGATGTATTTCACGCCCGGGTGGCCGACGGCCAACATCGGGGCCATGTTCTTCTTCCACCGCTGGTTCATGATCCTGTGCAGCTTGCCGGGAGGGCTGAAGGTGCTGTTAGCGCCCCACGGCGACGAGCCGGAGACCTGAATGTCCGTGTTGGCGTAGGACTCGTTATCGTACATCAGAATCAGATGGTTGTACGCCATGTGCGTCAGCGCGGCGGAGATGGCGGAGAGGCCCATGTCGGCCCCACCACCGTCTCCACAAAAGGAGATGATGTTGATCGGCTCGTCCTTGATCTTGTTCTTGTTCATGAGCGCCTTTAGGCCCGCCGCCGTGCCGACCGCCGCCGACCCGGCAGAGCCAAGCTGCGTGTGCATCCAGGGCACGACCCAGGGCGTCGAGTAGTACGTCGTGTTGGCGACGTACATGCAGCCGGTGCTGCCCAGCACGATGGTCCGCGGACCGGACGCCTTGACCATGAGCTTCATCACCAGCGCCGACTCGCACCCCTGGCACGTGCGGTGGCCCGATGTGAAGTACTCCTCCAGCGGCGAGTTGTGGACGCCGCGAATCATTGGGAGTGTGCTCGTTAGGGTCATCGTCTTCTCCTTTTTTACGACGCTCCGCTTGCTGGTTTCGTTTGCTTAACAGGGCGCTGAAAATCCCTCTGGCGCCCTTTCCAGTGAGGAAAGGGAAGAAATTTGTATCTGAGGGTGTCCCTCAGACTCCCGGCAATCCCGACTTGTCGGGATCTGCACTCCCCATTTTTCATCAATCTGTTAGGTCTTGGTTTAGGACACTCCGCTTACAGACTCTGCCGCCTCCATCAGGCCGTCGTTGGCCGGCCCGCATCAGCGTAACCGTTAGTCCCTGACTCCTATCCAACGCAGGGGCTCTTCGATGATCCCGGTGTCCGCGACCTTCTGCGTGTAGTCGAACATCTCGGTAGTCATCGGCACGGTGACTTCGCGGCCTCCGAGGCCGGCGATATAGCCGACGATGGGCACGCGCTTGTCGCCATCGTACAGCGCGGACCGCACCTCATTGTAGAGCACCCCACCGTTGTCAGGCGAGCCCAGCGAGTAGTCGCGGTCGATTATGCCGACGGCCTTGAACCTCGACAGTACGGCCCGCAGCTCAGGCTGGGGGAACGGCCGGAACCACTTGATGCGCACGAAGCCAACCTTGCGCCCCTGCTCTCGCAGACGCCTCACGGTGACTTTCAACGGCAGGGCCAGCGTGCCCATGCCGACGAGCACGACATCGGCATCATCGGTCATGTACTCCTCTATGAACGGGTCGTCGCCACCTCTGTTGAAGATGCGCTTCAGGTCGTTATGGGCCTCGGTGATGACGTCGCGGGCCCGACGCATCGCGGCGTCCGTCTGCCGGCGAATCTCCATCAGCCAGTCCTCGTTGACCTGAGGCGCGATGGTGATCGGATTGTCCGGATGGAGCACGAACTCGCCTCGATCGTACGGCGGCAGGAACTCGTCCACCAGCCTCTTGTCCGGGATCATCACGATCTGCTGCGAGTGGGTCAGGAACGCGCCGTCGGTGCTGATGGCGCACGGCAGGAAGACGCGCTTGTCCTCGGCGACACGCCAGGCCATGAAGGCGGCATCCATCGCCTCCTGGGCGGTATCCACCCACCTGAGCATCCAGCCCAGGTCGCGAACGGCCAGCGCGTCGTTGTGCTCGCATCCGAAAGCGCCGGGGTCGTCCAGCGCTCGGTTGCCGACCATCGCCACCACCGGAAGTCTCAGACCGCAGGTGACGGCCAAGGCCTCGAAGGCGTAGAACCAGCCGACGCCGCTGGACCCGCTGAAGACGCGGGCGCCGACCGCCGACGCGTGCTTGACGATCTCGAACTGCGAGTGCTCGCTCTCGGCGACGATGTACTCGCACTTGAGCTCCCCGTCGGCGATCAGCTTCGACACAAACTGCATGACCGTGTCGTACGGCCGGATGGGATAGGCCGTGATCACGTCCACGTCGGCCAGCGCGCAGGCGATGGCGATAGCTTCAGCGCCGCTTATCAGCTCCTCGCGCTCTAGAGCGGTGTCCTTAACCTCAGTCGTCACCGGCCACCCCCGTCATCTCGATCTGCTTCTGATACTCGCCCCACTCGCGGAAGCCGTGGGAGCGGCCAGCCCCAACCTCTTTCTCCGATTTCGCGACGACGATCATCTCGTCCAGCCACTTCATGTAGCCGTCGCGATCCCGCTTCCAGTGATCGTGCTGGCTGGAGTTGTCGTCGAAAACCTCCTCGTTGACCATCGTGACGCAGTCGGGCACCGGGCAGACGTCCTCGCATACTCCGCAGCCGCAGCAAGACTCCATGTCAGAGTCATACAACCCTTCGGGCGTCACGTCGAAACAGGAGTCCGGGCACTGAAGCCAGCAGAGGGTGCACTTGGTGCACGTCTCGAAGTTGATGACCGGCCTCATGGTCCGGGTGGAGAACTTCTTGAAGACATCGTTGCGCACGGGCTGGTAGCCACCCTCCCCTCCCCTGAAGCCGCCGCCGACCTCGATACCGGGGATGACGATAGCCTCCCCCATTTTCGTCCAGCCGGGCTTGTCGAAGCTGAACGGCTCCTCCGGGTTTCCCTGGCCCGGCTCGACCGGAGAAACCGACACCCGGTCGTACGCCCTCCGAGCGGAGTGTGCCTTTAGCTCGTCGTCCGACTGTTCGGCTATAGTGTCGACGTAAGCTTCCAGGCCGACCAGGTTGGGGCAGACCTTTGCCAGCGCCCCAAGAATCCGAACGTCGGTGTGGTCATCCTTGTAGACCCAGAGGCCGGAGAAGCTCTTGGCGCCCTTTATGATGGACAGGTTGTACGGCACATCCTTGACGTGCATGTCCTTCACAAGGTCTTCCTCGGGTTGAATCGAGGTGACCAGAACAGTCCCCCCCTCGACGGTGAGCTCGTTGATGGGCTGCAGACCGTACCAGGCCCAGGACTCCACGCCCTTGCACAGAGTGTCGTCGACTACGATGGTAACGGCGACCTCCTTCGGCTCGTACGCGGCGAGGGTCTCCTCGAGCTCTGTGGGGTCGTCGGCGACTATGGCAAAGTACTTGGCTGGGATGCCGTTGCGCTCCGGAGAGTCGCCATACCTCCCGAAAGCAGTGCCGATCTTGCCCTCTTTTCGGGCTGCCAGCACGATGGTACGGCAAATATTTCTGGACAGGCTCTTTTGGAAGATGCCCCGGTAGACAACCTCCACGGCAGTGACCGCCATACTCACCTCCTTGTTATGTTATCGGACTTCCTCTACAACTACGCGAGAGTGTCTGCAGGTTTCGGGAAAATCAGCCCACGGCGACGCTGCTCCCTGCAGAGCTCCGATGGGACGACAGGTCGTGTACCTCCCTGTCGATATCGGCGATGTGGCTGCGCATCGACTCCTCGGCCTCCAGGGGCATCCGCCTCTCGATGGCCGACAGTATCTGCCTATGGGACTGCAGCGAGAGACGAGAGCGGTCGGCTGACAGCAGCGAGTCTTCACGGCTCTCGCTCAGGATGCCGGCGATGGCCTGCGTCACGGCGATCAGCGCGGTGTTCTTGGTGGCGGCGGCGATGGCCGCGTGGAACTCGGTATCGAACTCCACACCCATTCCGCCTGCGGCGATCTCGGCCTCCTGGCCATCTAGGATGTCGGCCATCCGCCGGATGTCGCGATCGGTGGCTCGGTCGGCTGCCAGGGAGACCACGTGAGGCTCCAGCAGCAGCCGCATCTCGAAGACGTCCCGGGCGGCGCTGGTGTCGTCGTCGAGCAGCGACGAGAACGCCTGAACGATGGCCTCGATCACGTCCTCCGTGATAAACGTCCCCGCGCCGGGGCGGATCACCACCAGCCCCTTTATGTCGAGAAGCCGCATCGCCTCTCGGACCGACGCGCGGCTTACGTCGAGCTGCAGCGCGAGCTCTCTCTCGGGAGGGAGCCGGTCCCCCGGCTTTAGGACGCCCTCCCGCACGAGGCCATAGATCTGCGCTACTATGTCCTCCGAGACCCGGGTTTTCTTCACGGCTTTCAGCAGTTTCGAATGCTCCTGGCTTGGCATATTGGACAGGTGGTCAGACCAATCTGCGCAAGACTAACACTCTTGGCAGGGCGTGTCAATGGCTGTGCGCACCGGCTGACCGGAACCCGCACGGACGAAGATTTGACCAGACCACAGGCTACTGCTACCCTAGCGGCTCGGAACAAATCAGCGCCCCAAAACACATTCGGTTCCTCGAAAGGAGCATTATGACATCAGCTCAGTCTTCGCCCAGCTTTCCCATCCCGGAGGGTATGGAGGGGTTTTGGCAGTGGGACAAGATGCACTGTCCCAGGCCTCAGACGCCCATCACCGAGGAGATCTTCCTAACCGCCGTGTCGAAGGGCTTCTCGGCTGGGATGGATGAGTTCGCTTCGCCGGTCGGGTTGCAGTACAAGGTTGTCAACTACTTCGGCTACATGGGCGTCTTTCCTCTCCCTCTGGGAAGCGAGTCGATGGATGATCGTGTCGCGCGTTACCAGGGCATTCTCCATGACGTGTTGCCGCGTATGGGCGATCTCTGGGAGAACGAGTGGCTACCTTCGATTCTTCCCGGTCTCGAAAAGGCACGCTCCACCGACTATGCCGCGTTGAGCGACGACCAGCTTTTCGAGACCCTAGACGACATGATAACGGACCTCACGCATCGGTATACGGTCCACGGCAAGATCAACTACGTTACGGTGTCCGCAAGTATGTACGCCGACTTCTACGTCGAGCAGTTCAGCCCTAGCGACCCTACCGAGCCGTACTTGACCCTCCAGGGCTTCCCCACGCGCTCAGTCGACGCCGGCCGAGGCCTGTGGCGGTTGAGCCGCACCATCAAGGGCAGCCCAGCCCTCCGGGGGGCGTTTGAAACGGTCGAAACCGACGGCCTCATATCTCATCTGGAAGGATTCGACGAGGGACGAGCTTTTCTGTCAGATTTCCGCACCTACCTGGACGAGTTCGGCTGGCGAAGCGACGTGTTCGAATTGTCGGATAAGACGTGGCGAGAGGACCCTGCCATCCCTTTGAACACGCTCCAGGGCTACATCTTCCTCGACGACAGCGCCGATCCAGACGTCAAGTACGGGGAGGCCGTTGCGCTTCGAGACAAGCTCCTGGCGCAGGCCCGCGACCGTTTGGCCAGCGACCCGGAGAAGCTGGGGCAGTTCAACGATATGTACGAGGCGGCGCGCCACTACCTGCCCATTACAGAGAACCACAACTACTACATCGACCAGATCGGCAACGGCGTCATGCGGTTTCCCATCCTCGAGTTCGGCCGACGTCTGGCCGCGAAAGGCGCGGTGGCCGAAGTAGACGATGTCTTCCTGCTGTACCTGCCCGAAATTCGCGCCGGCCTTGGCGGGACCGACCAGAAAGCCCTTGTGGCCCAGCGGAAGTCCGACATCGAGCAGTGGTCCAAGGTCATTCCGGTACCCGTCATCGGTGAGCCCCCCGAGCCTCACGGAGACCCCATGGAGGCGGCCCTCGGCAAGATGTTCGGCATGCCGGTCGAGCCCAGCACCGACCCGAACGTCATCAACGGCATCGGCGCCTCTCCTGGCACGGTGCAGGGTCGGGCAAAGGTCGTCAAAAATCTTTCCGAGGCCAGCAAGGTGCAGCCCGGCGACATCCTCGTCTGCCAGATGACGATGCCGGCGTGGACGCCGCTATTCTCGATCGCAAGCGCCGTGGTAGCCGACACCGGCGGAGTGCTCAGCCACTGCGCCATAGTCTCGCGAGAGTACGGCATGCCCTGCGTGGTGGGCACCCAGATAGGCACCGCCTCCCTCCAGGACGGCATGATGCTCACCGTGGACGGCTCCCAGGGGATCGTTCGGATCGATTCCCGAGTGTAGGCCCAACGCGTCCGCGGGGCGCGACATTCTCAAGAGGCCATCGGCGTGAAGATGTTCGGAGCACCCCGGAGCCGTTCAGGGCAGAGAGAAGGTCGTCCGTGAGCTCTGCGAGGCCAGCAAAGTTCGGCCTGGCAACATCCTGGTCTGCGAGATGACCATGCCGGCCTGGACACACTGCTCTCGATAGCCGGCGCCGTGGTTGCAGACACCGGCGGTGAGCCGAGGGATCGTTCGGGTTGACCAGAGGAGTGGAGCCAAAGACAGTCTCGGTCGGCGCCGGATCGACCGGATGGCTCTCTTCGGAGCGCCTGGTGGTAGTCACGGTGTCGCTGGCCACGATGCTGGCGCCGCTGAACTCGACCATGATCGCCGTCGCCCTCCCCGGCGTGATGGACGACTTCGGCGTGGGGATCGCCAGCGCTGGCTGGCTCATCACCGCCTACCTCGCCGCGATGGCCTCGCTCCAGCCGGTCGCTGGGAAACTGGGAGACCGCCTCGGAAGACGACGGCTTGTGATTGGAGGCCTGCTGGCCTTCGGAGCAACGTCTGTCGGCGCGGCCCTGGCCCCGAACCTGTGGGTCTTGCTGGCGTTTCGCACGCTGCAGGCGGTGGCGGGAGCGCTGATCGTCCCCAACGGCGCGGCGCTGCTGCGCGAGGCGGTGCCCGAAGTGCGTCGGGGCAGGAGCTTCGGCTCGCTGGGCGTGGCCATCGCTCTGGCGGCGGGTGCCGGCCCGCCCATTGGCGGCATCCTCGTCGAGGTTGCCGGATGGAGGGCGATCTTCTACGCCAACCTCGTGCTGGTGGCGCCTGCCGTCGCGCTCGGATGGCGCTGCCTGCCCCGTCCGAAGCTTACAGCGGCCACGGTCCGCTTCGACGTGCCGGGCGCACTCTTGCTGCCCGTCGTCCTGGTGCTGAGCGCCGGCCTGCTGATGTCGGCGGGCCGTGGGCTCAGCCCCGCCGTGATCTACGTTGGGGTCGTCGGCGCGGTTGCGGTCGGAGCCGCCTTTGCGGTCCACGAGCTGCGACACCCGGACCCCGTATTCCAGCCTCGTCTCTTCCGGCGGCGCGCCTTCGCCGCCGCGAATGGAGGCATCGGCCTCGCCAACCTTTCCATGTACACGCTGCTGCTAACGGTGCCGCTGCTGCTGATAGATGGAGATGGGGTATCGAGTCTGCGGACGGGCATGGTGCTCGCGGCCCTCTCGGCCTCGATGATCGTCCTGGCGCCCGTGGGGGGACGCCTCGCGGACCGGTTCGGCCGGCGGCTGCCCACGGTGTTCGGCCTGTCAGTGCTCGCGGCAGGCGCCCTGCCCATCGCGATGGGAGGCGCCGCCATTGGCCTGCCGACGTTGGTGGTCGGGCTGTTGCTGGTCGGGAGCGGCCTCGCCCTGGCGACGCCGGGCCTCCAGGCGACGGCGGTGGAGTCGGTGAGACCTGAGCAGGCCGGAGCGGCTGCTGGCGTCTACTCCACGAGCCGGTACATTGGAAGCATCCTGGGCGCCGCTATCATGGCTGGACTGCTCGGGGCCGACCGCGGCGACGCCGACGCGATGGACCTGGTATTCGTAGTCGTCCTTGTCGCGGCCATCCTCGCCGCCATCGTCAGCCTAGGCCTTCGGCCTCGCCCGCAGATCGAAGGCGCCGAGGTGCGAGGTCGCGCAGAGCGCTCTCGTTGACGCTCCCCGAAGCCAACCGGTATCATGCGACGGTGTTGCCTTCAACGCGGCGACTAGTCTAGGCGCCGGCTCCGAAAGTCCAGCCAAAAGTCCCGGAGGCAAAACTTGTTAGCCGACACGGTCAAGGCCCTGACCTTCGATGTCTTCGGCACGGTCGTGGACTGGCGCAGCAGCGTCGCGCGGGAGTGCGCCAGGGTCGGTGAGGCCAAAGGCGTCAGCGCCGATTGGGAGGCATTCGCCGACGACTGGAGGGCGGGCTACGGCCCGTCGATGGGCCGGGTGCGCAGCGGAGAGCTTCCCTGGACGACCATCGACAAGCTGCACCGGATGGTCCTGGACGAGCTCCTTGAGAAATTCGCAATCCCCGACCTCTCAGAAGATGAAAAGGACGACCTGAACCGCGCCTGGCACCGCCTCGACCCGTGGCCCGATTCTGTCGAGGGTCTCGAACGGCTCCGCTGCAAGTTCGTAATCGCCACCCTGTCCAACGGCAACGTCGCCCTGCTGACCAACATGGCGAAGCGCGCCGGGCTGCCGTGGGACTGCATCCTGTCGGCCGAGCTGGCACGGCACTACAAGCCCGACCCGGAGTCATACCAGACCGCTGCGGCCCTCCTCGGACTGCCCGTCGACCAGGTGATGATGGTCGCGGCGCACAAGGGCGACCTCCACGCAGCCAGGGCCGTCGGCCTCAGGACCGCGTTCGTGCCGAGGCCCGACGAGTTCGGCCCCAACCGCGAGGTCGACACGGAGCCGGACCCGGCTTTCGACGTCGTCGCATCGGACTTCTTGGAGCTCGCGGACAAGCTCGGGGCGTAGAGGTTATCTGACCAGGACCGGCGTTTGTTGACCACCCCCCCCGCCGGCGGCTTGAAACCTGCCCCTGCAATCGACATGCGGCCCGCTACGCGGGTAACCGCGCCTTATCGAGAGCACTTGGCGGATGGCTCAGACCAGCAACATACTCGTGATGCAGTCCGGTGGCGTCACTCCGGTGATGAATCGGAGTCTCTACGGCGTCGCCCGCGAGGCGGCGGCCCATAAGGCGCTCGGGAGCGTTTACGGAGCCGTCCACGGGCTGGAAGGGTTGGTGGCCGAAAGGCTGGTCGACCTCGGAGCCTGTTCAAAGACCGCTCTGGCGCGGGTCGCCAGGACCCCTGGCGGGGCGCTGGGCTCGACGCGCCGCAAGCTAAAACCCGACGACATCGGCGCCATCATCGACGCCCTGAAACGGCATGGCATTCGCTACTGTTTCATCATCGGCGGCAACGACTCGGCCGAGACAGGGCACACGCTGGCCAGGGAGGCGCGTTTCGCCGGCTACGAGCTGTCGGTCATGCTGGTGCCGAAGACCATCGACAACGATCTGGTGCTTACCGACCACTGCCCCGGATTCGGCAGCGCGGCCCGCTTCGTAGCCCTGGCAACCATGGGCGCCGGGAGGGATGCCGAGGCGATGGGCGAGGCGTCGCCGATCACGATAATCGAGGTCATGGGCAGAGACGCCGGTTGGCTGGCCGCGTCGTCGGCACTGGCGAAGCGAGAAGAACGCGACGCCCCTCACTTCATCGGTGTCCCCGAGGTGCCCATCGATGAGACGCTGTTCCTCGACCGCATGGAGGAGGCCTACGGGCGGTTCGGATTCGCCGTCGCCGTCGTCGCCGAGAACGCTCGCGGGCCGGGCGGTGTCCTGGGAGGGGAAGAAGAGCCCTGGTTTGTGGACGACTTCGGACACCGCTACTACGACGGCCCCGCGCGTCACCTGGCGGCTCAGGCGGCCCGCCGGCTCAAGGTCCGGGTGCGGCACGAAAAGCCGGGGACGATCCAGCGTTCCCTCGTGGCCTGCATCTCGCGTACCGACGCGGACGAGGCGGAGATGGTGGGCCGGGCCGCGGTGAGGCATGCCCTGGACGGCCACTCCGACGAGATGGTAACGATCGAGCGCACCTCCGGCGCGCGCTACGCATCCACGACCGGCCTCGCGCCCCTGGAAGCTGTCGCCGGACAGGTCAAGACCCTGCCAGACAGCTTCTTGAACGGGGCTACGGGCCTGGCCACAGACGCCTTTCTCGACTACCTGAGGCCTCTGGTGGGGAGCCCACTTCCCCGATTCGGCCGACTGCTTTAGGTGGCGCCGAATAGCTCTCTCGACCATACCTTTCGATGGTTCGACGATCCTTCGCTGCGCTCGAGGACAGGGCTCACCCCACGCTCTGCTCAGGGCAGGCCCTCCGACTCCCGGCAATCCCGACGGATCAGGACTGCACTCCCCATTTGTTTCATCGGCCTGTTAGGTGGCTTCGCCAGTGCCTGGTTGCATAAAACTTGATACATCCCGTCCGCCCACTCTCGACAAGGCTCCGAGGGACAAGCCCCTCGGGCTCCCCGGGGGTTCCAAGTCCCGACTCGTCCGGACTCGTGGGGTTCTGGGGAGCCTGCCCTGAGCCTGTCGAAGGGATGTGCCCCCAGGAGCCAAGACCCTGACGACGGGCGGGTGGGACACGGCATTTGCCTTTTTGAGAAAGTTTCTAAGTACTGGCGTGGGCCAGGATCAGCGGGCGGACTCACGGCCCCTTCGCGACGGTAGCGCCGCCGTGCGCGTCTTGACACGGCGGTAGCCCGATAGTAGCATTAGTCCATCACACCAAAACTGAATAGAAACGGCTCTTATCAAGAGAGGCGGAGGGCCCGGCCCGATGAAGCCCGGCAACCGGTCGTAACGGCCCAAGCGGTCGTCGATGCGGTGCCAATTCCGGCGAGCATGTGTGCTCGGCAGATGAGAGTGGAGTTTCTTCCTTGAAGGAAGCTTCTCTCGTCGAGAAGTTTTTTTTCGTTCTCCGGCCAATAGGGCATCTCTGGGGTGATTACATCTGGCGCCCTACCCTGAGCCTCCACTTGAGCTGAAGAGAAATGGCCGCTACCAGATCGCCCACACTCAGGCCCATCCACTGGCGGAACGGCAAGGTTACGCTGATCGACCAGACGCGGCTTCCGCACGAGGAGGTCTGGCTGGAGCTTTCAGACTACCCGTCGGTCGTCGCCGCCATACGGGAGATGCGCGTCCGCGGAGCCCCCGCCATCGGGATCGCCGGCGCCTACGCGATGGCGTTGGCTGCCCGTGAGGCGGCCCAGAGCCATCCGACGGCGCCGTCGCGGTGGCTCGAAGCCGCGGCCGTCGAGATCAGGGCGGCGCGACCAACCGCCGTCAACCTCGCCTGGGCCGTCGACCGCATGCTGGCCGTTGCGCGCGCAACGGCCGATGCCGATATTCCGTCGGCCCTCGCCGACGAAGCCGTCGCCATCCACGAGGCAGATGAGGCGGCCAACCGCCGGATGAGCAGCTACGGCGCCGAGCTTCTTCCCCGCGACGGCGCCGTATTGACCCACTGCAACACCGGGGCCCTTGCCACCGGCGGCTATGGGACGGCACTGGGCGTCATCCGCACCGCCTGGGACGACGGCCGTATCAAGAAGGTCTTCGTCACGGAGACGAGGCCGCGCCTGCAAGGCGCCCGCCTGACGGCCTGGGAGCTCGCCGACGCCGGCATCGACGCAACCCTGATAGCCGACTCGGCGGCCGGACAGCTAATGGCACGGGGACTGGTTGATGCCGTTGTCGTCGGCGCCGATCGCATTGCCGCCAACGGCGACGTGGCCAACAAGATCGGCACATACTCGCTGGCGGTCCTGGCGAAGGAGAGCGGCCTGCCGTTCTACGTCGCCGCGCCGACGAGCACCATCGACCTGAGCCTGGCGTCTGGAGACCTGATACCCATCGAAACGCGGGCGCCCGAAGAGTTGACGCACCTGGGAGGCCAGCGGGTTGCCGCTCTTGGAGTCGAGGTCGCCAACCCGGCCTTCGACGTTACGCCGCACCGCTACGTCACAGCGATAGTCACGGAGGCCGGCGTCGCCGAGAGCCCCTACGAGCCGGCGCTCCGAGGCATGTCGGGGGTGGCCGGTGCCTGATGCGACGGTGGCATTCATCGGTGGCTCCGGCCTCTACGACATCGAAGGGCTCGCGGACCGCAGAGATGTCGACGTGCCGACGCCCTTCGGCGCGCCGAGCGACACCATCGCCCTGGGGACTCTCGGGAACACGCCGGTGGCCTTTCTCCCGCGCCACGGCCGCGGCCACCGGCTCTCGCCGACCGAGATTCCGGCGCGAGCCAACATCTACGCCCTCAAGGCGCTGGGCGTCGAGCGCATCGTATCGCTCAGCGCGGTCGGCAGCCTGCGGGAAGAGATCAGGCCTTTGGACGTGCTAATCCCCCACCAGCTCATCGACCGCACCAAGACCCGGGCCAGCACATTCTTCGGCGAGGGTATCGTGGCTCACGTGGGATTTGCCGACCCGTTCTGCCCCCAGATGGCGTCGCTTGTGGCTTCCGCAGCCACCGACTCCGGGGCTACGACGCACCCGGGAGGAATCTACGTTGTCATGGAAGGGCCGCAATTCTCGACGAGGGCCGAGTCGGCGCTCTACCGCTCCTGGGGAGCCAGCGTCATCGGCATGACCGCGCTGCCGGAGGCCAAGCTCGCACGTGAGGCCGAGATCTGCTACACGACGATAGCCCTGGTAACCGACTACGATTGTTGGCGCGACGGCGAGGAATCGGTCTCGGTCGAGCTGGTGGTAGCCAATCTCGGTAGAAACGTCGAAACGTCGCGATCAATCATCCGGGAGCTGGTAGGACGCATCCCGGCCAAACGGACCTGCCCTTGCGCCAGCGCCCTCGAGAACGCCATCATCACGCATCCCGACCAGATACCGCCGGAGGCCGCGGCGCGTCTCTCGATCATCGTGAACAGATACCTCAAGGTACCGAGGGAGGTAGTTTAGATGCCCAGACAAGAACCAGGCGAGCCCTACTATCGGCTGACGATCGAGGAAGCGGCGGCCATGTACGGCGACGACGACGCCGTCTTCATAGACGTGCGGCGTCCGGACGAGTATGCCGAGGGGCACATCAAGGACGCCCTGTTCATCCCCGTCGACGACGTGCTGTCCCGCATCGACGAGCTGCCGCAGGACAAGAAACTCCTCTTCATCTGCGCGATCGGCGTCAGAAGCGGGCTCGCGTGCGAGATGGCCGCGGCGATGGGCGTGGACTCGGAGCGGCTGTACAACATCGAGGCGGGCACGCCGACGTGGATCGAGGCGGGGAAGCCGACAAGCTACGGAGCCGATCTGTAGTGACCAGCCTTCCACCGGGCTCGTGGCCCCTCGTGAGGACCAGAAGGCCGGTGATAGTGTAGCTCAGGGAAGATACGTTGAAGAGAACCGCATGTCCCTCTTGGTAGTAGGGTCCGTGGCCTACGATTCGGTGAGCACGCCGGCCGGGGCCCGCGACAACTCGCTAGGTGGCTCCGCCATGTACTTCTCCATCGCGAGCAGCTACTTCGCCGACCCTAGCGTCGTCGCGGTGATAGGCGACGACTTCGCCGAAGACGACGTCGCACTCTTGCGTTCCCACCGCATCGACACCTCGGGGCTCGAGCGGAAAAAGGGCAAGACCTTTCGCTGGACCGGCGTTTACGGCGCCGAAGACGTCAACACTCGCGAGACCCTCGACACGCAGCTCAACGTCTTCGCCGATTTTTCTCCCCGCCTCAGCCCGGAACATCGAAGGTCAGACTACCTCTTCCTGGCCAACATCGATCCAGACCTTCAGCTCGACGTGCTCGACCAGATGGACCCCCGGCCAAGGCTGGTCGCGCTAGACACGATGAACTTCTGGATCGAGGGCAAGAGAAAGGCCCTTACCCGCGTGGTGAAAAGGGTCGACGTGCTCTTCATGGACGAGGGCGAGGTGCGCTCCTTCGCAGGCGAGGCGAACCTGATCTCCGCCGCAAGAACGATTCACGAGATCGGCCCCAAAACGGTCATCGTCAAACGAGGTGAGCACGGCGCCCTGCTGTTCGACGGTGGCACGCCCTTCGCGGCGCCGGCGATCCCGCTCGAACGCGTGGTGGACCCGACGGGCGCGGGCGACTGCTTCGCCGGAGGCTTCATGGGCTACCTGGCCGCCTCCGGCGACTTGAGTGACGGTGGCTTCCGGCGGGCCGCGGCGTTGGGCTCGGTCATGGGCTCCTTCGCCGTGGAGAGCTTCAGCGCCGACCGGGTAAGCTCCCTAACCCAGCAGGACATACAGGACAGGTTCGACCAGTTCACCGAGATGTTGCGGTTTCCGGCCGTGGCCGATGGCGAGACGCTTCCGTGGAGGTCCGGCCGGCGAGGCGTGTGCCGGTAGGCTTCTCGACTCATTCTCGAACGATCCGTTAGGAGGTAGCAGTGGCGACCAGAGCAGGAACCGAAACGGGCAAAGGAGACGTCCGCGACATCTCGCTGGCCCGCGACGGCGCCATGAGAATCGAATGGGCGTCGCGAGAGATGCCGGTGATGCGGCAGATACAGGAGCGCTTTGCGAAAGAGAAGCCCCTGAAAGGCCTGAAGATCAGCGCTTGTCTGCACGTCACGTCAGAGACCGCCAATCTCGTCATCGCCTTGAGAGACGGCGGAGCGGACGTGGCCCTCTGCGCCAGCAACCCGCTGAGCACCCAGGACGACGTGGCCGCCGCGCTGGTGAGAGAGTTTGGAATACCCACCTACGCCATCAAGGGCGAGGACAACGAGACCTACTACAGGCACATCAACGCCATCATCGACCACGGGCCCAACGTGACGTTGGATGACGGGGCAGACGTTGTGGCGGCGCTGCACAGCACGCGGACCGAGATGCTGCCTAATGTCATCGGCGGCGGCGAGGAGACCACCACCGGCGTCATTCGGCTGCGCAGCCTCGCGGAGGCCGGCAAGCTCAAGTATCCGATTATTGCCATCAACGACGCCGATACCAAACACTTTTTCGACAATCGCTACGGCACGGGCCAAAGCACGCTGGACGGCATCACGCGGGCGACCAACGTCCTGTGGGCCGGCAAGACGGTGGTGATTTGCGGCTACGGCTGGTGCGGGCGCGGCGTTGCGCTCAGGGCCAGAGGGATGGGCGCTCAGGTCATCGTCACCGAGATCAACCCCATCAAGGCGCTTGAGGCCGCCATGGACGGCCACCGAGTGATGACTATCGAGGAGGCCGCCACGGTCGGCGACATATTCATAACGCTCACCGGGGGCCTCAACGCTATCGGACGCAGACCGCTCGAGGTCATGCGCGGCGGCGCCATCATCGCCAACAGCGGCCACTTCAACAACGAGGTGGATATCGAGGCGCTGGAGGAGATGGCCGACGGGAAACAGCGCGTGCGGCCCTTCGTCGACGAGTACCTGATGGGGGACGGAAGGCGACTCTATCTGCTGGCCGAGGGAAGGCTGGTGAATCTGGCGGCGGCCGAGGGCCATCCCTCCGCTGTCATGGACATGAGCTTCGCCAACCAGGCCCTCTCGGTGGAGTATCTAGTCCAGACCGCGCACACCCTGGCCCCGCAGGTCTATAACGTACCAAGAGACATTGATGAGGAAGTCGGCAGGCTCAAGCTCGAGGCGATGGGCATCACCATCGATTCACTCTCTCAGGAGCAGCAGGACTACCTGGCCAGCTGGGAGTCCGGCACATAGGGAATCGGATGAAGAACGCGACGGTCGAGACGTATCCGCGCTGCTTTGGCTGCGGGCAGGAAAACCCCATAGGGCTGCGGCTCTCCCCGCAGGTCGACGGGGATGCCGTGGTGGCGAGCTTCGTGCCAAAGGACGATCACCAGGGCTGGCCCGGCATCGTGCACGGCGGTATCATCGCCAGCCTTCTGTACGAGATCCTGGAGAACTTCGCGCACCGCCGAGGGATCGTCGCGATGATGCGGCGAATGGAAACGAGGCTACGCAGACCGGCCAAGACGGGCGTCGAGATAACGGCCCGGTCCTGGCTGACCGAGCGGTCGGACCGAGAGATGCACGTGTCGGCCACGCTCACCAGCGCCGACGGCGTGCTGATAGCCGAAGGAGACGCGGCTCTGGTGATCTTGAGCCAAGCCCATAAAGCGCGACTGGGTATCGGCTGAACTGATATTTCGCACTCGCACGCGAAGGGCAGGTCCCCGTGCCTGCCCAGGCGACCGGAGTTGAAGGAAGGAGAGGCGCATGGCCTTTAGCTTTACCGATTCAGAGTCATTTCTTTTCACGTCGGAGTCTGTCACGGAGGGCCATCCCGACAAGCTCTGCGACCAGATATCCGACGCTGTCCTGGACGCCATTATGGCCGATGACCCCATGGGCCGGGTGGCCTGCGAGGTCTGCGTCACCACGGGCCTCGTGGTGGTCATGGGCGAGATTACCACCGACACATACATCGACATTCCCGGCCTGGTGCGGCGTACCATTCGAGACGCCGGATACATCGACTCCAACTACGGGTTCGACCACCAGAGCTGCGGAGTGACCGTTTCGATCCACGAGCAGTCCCACGACATCTCCAGCGGAGTTACGCGTGCCGTCGAGGTGCGCGACACAGATGGGCGTAACCACGAGATCGACTCGCTCGGAGCCGGCGACCAGGGCATGATGGTCGGCTTCGCCTGCAACGAGACCGAGGAGCTCATGCCGCTGCCCATCGCGCTGTCTCATCGCATCTGCCGCCGGATGGCCGAGGTGCGCAAAGAGCGACACCTGCCGTATCTCCGGCCGGACGGGAAGTCGCAGGTGACGGTGGAGTACTCGTACGGAGTTCCGAAGCGCGTCCACACCGTCGTCATGAGCTCGCAACACAACCCCGAGGTGAGTCAATCGGTAATCGCGCGCGACCTGATCGAGGACGTGGCCAAAGAGGTCATCCCCAAGTCGCTAAGGGACGTCGACACACGCTACGTGGTCAATCCGTCCGGCCGTTTCGTCATCGGCGGTCCAGTCGGCGACACCGGTCTAACGGGCCGCAAGATCCTCGTCGACACCTACGGTGGATTCGCCAGGCACGGCGGGGGCGCATTCTCGGGCAAGGACCCGACCAAGGTGGACCGTTCGGCCGCCTACGCCGCCCGCTACGTTGCCAAGAACCTGGTGGCCGCGGGCGTCGCGGACCGCGTGGAGCTTCAGATCTCCTACGCCATCGGCATGGCCAGTCCCATATCCATCTCGGTGGAGACGTTCGGCAGCAACAAGGTCCCGGACGCCGCCATCATCGCGCTAATCGACAAGCACTTCGACCTTCGCCCGGGGGCCATCATCAACGACCTTGACCTCCGACGGCCGATCTACAAGCAGACGGCCACCTACGGGCACTTCGGCCGCGACGACCTCGACCTGCCGTGGGAGCGCACGGACAAGGCCGCGGACATCAGGCGTGAAGCCTTCGTCAGCGCGGCCGATCAGGGAGAAGCCGCCACGTCGTAGGCCCGCCCCTGCACGCTAGCCTGCCCGGAGCTCCCGCCCACCCAAAACTCACACGGCCTTTCTACAAAAGATTATGGCGATCAAGTTCGGAACCGACGGCTGGCGAGGGCTCATCGCCGAGGACTACACGTTCGAGAACGTGCGCCTCTGCGCCCAGGGCACGGCCAGCTACTTCATCAAGCGTGGAATAGCCTCCAAGGGCTTCCTCGTCGGCTACGACACGCGGTTCAACTCCGAGGGCTTCGCCGCCGCCGTGGCGGAGGTCACCACGGCCAACGGCGTCGTCACCCTCCTGTGCGACCGGCCGGCGCCCACCCCTGTCGCAGCCTACAACCTTGTTGCCCGAGACGCGGGCGGCGGCGCCGTCATCACCGCCAGCCACAATCCGGCGCAGTGGAACGGCTTCAAGTTCAAACCCGACTACGGCGGAAGCGCGTCGCCCGAGATCGTCGCCGAGCTTGAGGCGCTCATCGCCTCGGCAGAGGCTTCGGGGGACGTGCCTCGCATGTCGCTGGCCGAAGCGCAAGCCAAGGGGCTGCTGGAGTACGTCGATCCGCGGCCCTCCTACCTTGCGCACATGGCCACCCTGGTGGACGTGCAGGCGATTCGAGACGCAGGCCTGAAGGTCGTAGTCGACTCGATGCACGGGGCCGGCGGCGGCTACTTCGCGGCGCTCATCTCGGGCGGCAAGACCGAAGTATCGGAGCTTCGAGCCGACCCGAATCCCGCATTCCCCGGAATGGCGCAACCCGAGCCGATTGCCCACAACCTCGACGCGCTGATGGCCGCCGTGCCCGCACAGGACGCCGACGTGGGGCTCGCCACCGACGGCGATGCCGACCGGCTGGGGCTGGTGGACGAGTCGGGCCGGTTTACGACTACCCTCGAGACCTTCGCTCTCCTCTGCTTCCACCAGCTCGAGGTGCTTGGCAACCGAGGGCCGCTGGTCCGCTCCATCACCATGACCAGCATGGTGGACAAGCTGGCTGCGGCCTACGATGTCCCCGTCTTCGACACGCGGGTCGGGTTCAAGTACCTGGGCCCCGTCATGATGAGCGAGAACGCCCTTCTGGCCGGCGAAGAGAGCGGAGGGTACGCCTTTCGAGGGAACATTCCCGAGCGAGACGGGATACTCAGCGGCCTGATGATACTGGACCTGATGGTCAAGACCGGCAAGACGCCATCAGAGCTGCTCAGCATGCTCATCGAGAAGGTTGGCCCCCATGCCTACGACCGGTGGGACATCGACTTTCCGGAATCGCGGCGAGAGCTGGTCGAGACCCGCGTGAGGGCCGCGCGGCCGTCCACCCTTGCGGGAATGCGGGTCCAAAACATCGACACGCGAGACGGGTTCCGCTTCGACCTCGAAGGTGGCTACTGGGCGCTCATCCGCTTCTCCGGCACCGAGCCCCTGCTGCGCATCTACGCCGAGGCCACGGACGAGGGCGAGGTGGCGGCGCTGCTCGGGGAAGCCCGCGCCATCGCCGGCGTCTGAGCGTTGGGTCAGCGCCTCACCACCCTCTCCGGGCGGATGAGGTGGGCGCCCTCTCTGGCCAGGGGTCCGGGCGACGCTCCGCCAGGTAAGGACCTACGAGAGCTGGGACAACACGCCCTCTCCGCTTCTGTATAATCAGTGGCAAATTAGACCCACTCACCAGCCGACGGATTTCGTTTGGGATTGCCCAACTTTGAGTGAAACAGCAATATTTTGGATTGTCGTTGGTGGCCTCGGCCTGGCTTTCTGGGCGTATAGTCTATGGTCCGAACCACGAAAAAGACGGAGGACGAAAGAAGAGCGGGCACGCCGAGTTATCGAGGAAAGGACTCGCGAAATTCAGCGAGCCGAATCAAAACAGCGGAAACTCGACGAGGAATTCCGTATTGGTCAGCAAGAGTGGGAAAAGAAAATAGCGCAAATTGGGGACCGTCTTCAACATTCAGCGTTAGGCGGCGTATTCCGATGCAAGGGAAGGGACCTGTGCGAACTATTGGATTGGCAGCAACTCGAAGAGATGGTGGCATCCTTATTGGAAGAAGACGGCTGGGTGTCCGAATTGACCGCGAGTGGGCCTGACGCCGGGGTTGATATTAAGTGTAGAAGGAGCAAGCAAGACGGAACAGCGGAATCGCTCGTAGTGCAAGTCAAACATTTCGCCAGCGGGTCCATTGGAGCGCCGGTTGTGAGGCAGATCCTTGGGGCCGCTGCACATGAAAATGCGTCTGGAGCCCTCGTCGTCACCTCCACAAAATTCGCTAGAGGAGTCGAATCAGAATTCGCCGGTAGCGTAGAAATGTGGAACGGCGACATCCTTGCTGGCCGAATCGATTCGTTGTCCGACGAGCAATTCGAGAGGGTGGCGCGGCCGTACAAACTCACTCTGGGTAGGCATGCCCTGGCAGAAAAGGATCGATTGGAGCAAGAGCAGACTCGACTTGGAAGCGAGCGTGAGATACAACAACGAAACGAGTCGATTTGCGAGCGCCAACTGAATGTACTAAAACGCATTGAGCAAGCCCACGACCCTTGGCCTAAGTGCCCTCGATGTGGCAACCCTACGGCGGTTAGGTTAGGCAAGACATACTTCTGGGGCTGTAAAAGGTATCCCAGTTGTCGCGGTACGCGAAACGTCCCAACACGGTGAGTAGGTCGGTGATGCCACCCACAACCTTAGCTCAGCGTTTATAATCGACCGTAACCAGACTCCCGGAGAGTTCCATGACCTCTGGCGGCACATTGCCGATGTTTGCCGAGAAGCCCTTGCTCATGCTGCTGGACGGGCACGCACTGGTACATCGGGCCTGGCACGCCATCCGCGAGCCGCTTAACGTTAGGGCCACAGGCGAGGAGGTCCGCGCCGTCTACGGCTTTCTCAACACGTTCCTGCGCATGCTATCGGACTGGCAGCCGACCCACTGCGCCGTAACCTTCGACCTTCCAGCGCCCACATTCCGGCATCTCGCCTTCAAGGACTACAAAGCCCACCGCCCCTCCACACCGCCGGAGCTACGGGCCCAGTTCGGCCGCATACGCCAGGTGGTGAGCACGCTGAGAATCCCCATCTTCGAGATGGAGGGGTTCGAGGCCGACGACGTACTCGGCACCCTGTGCCGTCTGGCCGAGGAGCAGAAGATAGAAACGCTGATCCTCACCGGCGACACGGACACCCTGCAGCTCGTTTCACCATGGGTCCGCGTCATGCTCAGCTTCAGCGTGCAGAAGCGAATGGTCTACGACGAGGCCGCGGTGAGGGAGCGCTACGGCGGCCTTGGCCCGCAGAGCGTCGCCGACATCAAGGCGCTGATGGGCGACAGCTCCGACAACATCCCCGGCCTCCCGGGTGTAGGCGCGAAGACTGCCCAAAAGCTCATCACCGAGTTCGGCAGCGTAGAGGGCATCTACGAGCGCCTGGACGAAGTAACCCCCGCCAAGATACAGCAGACGTTCAGAGACAACCGCGAGCTGGCGATGCAGGGCAAGATGCTGACGACCATTCGCCGCGACGTGCCCATCCAGCTCGACCTCGACGAGAGCCGGTTCTGGCGCTACGACCGGAACGAGGTCATCGACCTTCTCAAGGAGCTCGAGTTCTTCAGCATGGTGCCGCGCATCCCCGAACCGCGAGAGGCGCCGGCCGGCGCCGGCGCCGAGCCGGCAGCGCCCCGCCAGCGCCTTGAAACCCACTACGAGACGGTTCGCACGGAGGACGAGCTAGCGGCCCTGGTCACCAGGCTGGACAACGCGGGCGCCTTCGCGTACGACACCGAAACGACGTCGACGAACGCGATGACCGCCGCCCTGGTCGGCATATCGGTCTCCGACGCCGAGGGCCGCGCCTGGTACGTCCCGGTGGGACATAACGAGGGCGAGCAGGTGCCCCTCCAGCGGGCCATCGAGCTGCTGGGACCGCTGTTCGAAAGCGAGTCCATCGCCAAGACCGCCCACAACGCCAACTTCGACATGACGGTCCTGGCGCGCTGCGGAGTAGAGGTCCGAAACCTGACATTCGATACGATGCTGGCCGCCCACGTCAGCGGGCGCAAGTCCATCGGCCTCAAGGCGCTGGCGCTGGACTGCCTCAACGAGGAGCTGCCGCCCATCGACAAACTCATCGGCACCGGACGCAAGCAGATCACCATGGCCCAGGTCGCGATCGAGGCCGCCGCTGACTACGCCGCCGCCGACGCCGATTTCACCCAGCGTCTGCGTCGAGTTTTGGCCCAGGAGCTGGAGGACAAGAAAATCCGGGACCTGTTCGACACCGTCGAGATGCCCCTGGTGCCTGTGCTGGTGCGCATGCAGCAAAACGGCGTCGTGTTGGACTCCGAGATGCTGAACCGAATGTCCGCGGAGCTTGGGAGCCGTCTCGGTGAGATCGAGGCGGGCATGTACGACCTGGTGGGACATCAGTTCAACCTGAACTCCTCGCAGCAGCTTGGCGACGTGCTGTTCAAGGAGCTAAGGCTGCCCCCGACAAAGCGGACACAGAAGGGTTTTTCAACCGACGCTTCCTCCCTTGAAGGCCTCAAGGACCTGCTGGACCAGGGCAAGGGCGACAACGTCGATCCCAAAGCCTACGCCGTCCTCGACCGGATTCTCGAGTACCGCCAGCTATCCAAGATAAAGTCGACCTACGTCGACGCCCTACCCGCCCTCGTCAACCCGGAGACCGGCAGAATCCATACCAGCTACAACCAGACAGGGTCGGCCACGGGTCGCGTCTCCAGCAACGACCCGAACGTGCAGAACATCCCCGTGCGGACGGAGCTCGGCCGGCAGGTGCGCCGGGCCTTCGTGGCGCAAGACGGCTCGGAGGAGTGGACGCTGCTGGCGGCCGACTACTCGCAGATCGAGCTGCGAATCCTCGCCCACGTCTGCCGCGACCCAGGGCTGCTCGAGGCGTTCCAGAACGGCGAGGACATCCATGCCGCCACTGCGTCATCGGTATACGACGTGCCCATCGATGACGTCACAGACGAGATGCGGCGCATCGCGAAAATCATGAACTTCGGCGTGCTCTACGGCCTCAGCAGCTACGGCATCAGCCAGCAGACCGGCCTCACGTCTGAAGAGGGCTCCGCCTTCATCAAGACCTACTTCGGTAGGTACCCCGGCATTCGCGACTACATCGAATCGACAAAGCTCAAGGTAAAGCAGGACGGATACGTCGAGACACTGCTGGGCCGGCGCCGCTACATCCCCGAGATCAGCTCGGGCAACCGGATGGTCCGAGCGGCCGGAGAGCGGATGGCCATCAACATGCCCATCCAGGGCACCGCCGCCGACGTCATCAAGATCGCGATGATCCGCATCCAGGAGCGCCTGGACGCCCTGAAGATGCGCTCGATGATGATCCTCCAGGTCCACGACGAGCTCATCTTCGAGGTGCCGGAGGTCGAGCTGGAGCAGATGAAGGCCATCGTCATGGAACTGATGCCCTCGGCGATGACGATGGTCGTGCCGCTGGAGGTGGAGCTCAAGACCGGCGCCACCTGGGGCGACATGGAGTAGGGTGGCTCATGCCCTAATGCTTGGTTGCATAAGTCTTGATACGCCTACCCGCCCACCCTCGAAAGGCTCCGAGGGGACAAGCTCTAGGGCTCCCGGGGGTCCAAGTCCCAACAAGCCGGGACTGGCGGGTGTCTGCGGGTGTCCCCCAAACCCTAAACTTCACAGGCCGGTGGGTGGGAAAAAGTACGTATCGCTTTCTTGCAGACTAAGTACTTGTTGAGACGCAAGCAAGTTGCCCAATGCAAGCTGAGAGGTGGCCATGCTTAGTAGGCTCTTTCCGGTAGGTGTCAAGATCACCTTCGAAGACCGTCCTTACAAGTTGGGTGAGACAGTAAACATCTCGGTGGAGCTGGACCCCAGGAGAGACCAGGAGGTCCGGGAGGGACGCATAGACCTGGTGTGCGAGGAGCGCTGGACGGAGGTCCATACGGTGAGGGTCAACGTAAACCGTCCACGCGTTGGCTCCGCGAGCGCCGCGCCAGTGCCAACGATTACGGTGCCCAAACGGGTGACCGAGTCGCACAGGGAGACTTACGTCCACAGCAGCGTTGTCTTCCTGAAGGACGGTCGTCTCCAATCGGGCCGCGTGTCCAGACACAACGCCACGCTGCTAATACTCCCCAAGCCTCCGCCGCATGCGGATGAAGCCACTCTGAGCTGGAGGCTGGTAACAACCGTCGACCTGGCCGGAGCCCGCGACATCAAAGCGCGGCGATTGGTGAAGGTGACGGCTTGAGCGAGACCGGGCGTACGCCAAGCGACGACGGCGAGGCAGCCGGAGCCGACCACCGCCGACTCGGGGCCTGTCCACCGGGTTCACGTTCACTCGACCGTTTCTTTACACTCTCATCGTGATCTTAACCGGAATCTTAACTATTCGTCGCTAAAATAACCCTCCGGTGGGCAGCGGAGGCGGGGGCAACCCCGAGCAACATGCCTCCGCTGTACCACCGCCAACGATCCTCTTTGCAAGGCGCCTCTCGAGCCGCGGGCCGCCGTCACACCCGATATACCAAATCTTCTAACGCCACCTGGTCCGTTACGCTCGTTGAGTTGCTGCCGAGAGGAACGCAGGTCCTCGGCGACCCCATGTTGGACCGAGGCCTTTGCGGTTAGCCACTCGCCGTTGCAGGCCACCGGGAGCCAAAGCAGAACCCAACGAGAGTTCAGAGCAAAAGAAAATGCCGCCGAAGGAGGAGGTAGCCCTCGGCGGCATCGGAGGTCCGGGTCGGAGCAATCCGTCCGACATCTTTGCCTTCTTTACTAGAATCTTTACCAATAGTAAGCGAAGAACACGCCAGCGGCACCCGGCGTTAGTCCCAGGTTTCGTGGGACCTTGGGGAAGTTCAGGACTGGCTCAGGAGATTTCTACCGGCCGTGGCGTTATGTCCCCGCTTTTGGCCGCACCGAGCGTTGACGTGCCATCGGAGCGTGCGTATCCTGAATTACGAGCGGGAGTAACTCAGCGGTAGAGTGCCTGCCTTCCAAGCAGGGTGTCGCCGGTTCGAATCCGGTCTCCCGCTCCAAAACCCTCAGTTCTGCGGATGCGAAGCCCTGGAGACCGAAAACTGTGGGACTCCCTGTGTCTGGCATAAGGAGTCCCGGAAACTGGGGAGTTAAGGTTTCGCGGAATAGCCCTCTGTGACTCCTTAATTATATCAGAGGGTACGCGATATTCGCGATACCGCGGTCAGACATTGATCGTGGGATCGGCGGCGGATATGAGCTTGATGAACTGGGTTCCCGCAAGCGCCAACGCCTCCTTGCGATAGGCTCTTGAGACCCACTCTCGGCTCTTCCCGAGCTCCTGGGCTATCTCAGTGACGCTCTTGCCGTCCAGGTACATCTCGAGGAAGGTCTTGACTTCGGCCTTGTCGGGCACGTCAGACAGAACCTGAACGATTTGCTGTGCAGCCGCCATGAGTAGCCGCCGGAGCGTCTGAGCTTCAGGCATCGGGTTTTTGGGGTCCACCCGCTCCTGCACCTCTGGAAGCTGAGCAAGCCGAGATTTCTCAAGCCAGTCCAGATCGTGAAGGTGTGAATACGCCTGCTCCACCTGCTTGATGAGAGATTCCTTAGGCCTGCGCCCAGGTCTAATGCGCGATCGATTTCCACGTTCTGGGTCTGATTCTGATTTTGGGCCATTTTTTTCTGATTCTGATTTCGACATTAGAACTTGATCTTCGAATTCAGACGCCGTCTTGGAGGACTCGGAACGTCCTTCCGAGATCCGCTCTGATTCTGTCGAGCAATCTCTGGATGGCTCCGCAACGAGGTACTCCGAGATAAGACCAAAATCTACTTTTCTGAGCAACTCTTCCCTCAGAGACCTGTGTGCTCTTCGCATCAAAGCCTCAAGCTCGCTCTGAGACACGGCACACACGATGACTCGGTCGTATATGTCCGCGTCCCTCGCCATTCCCGTGACCTCTTTTTCTTCACCTGTGACGAACATCTCGAACGCGATCAGCCGCTCTTTCGTTCCTGGGCCTGGCTGAGGCATTTTCACCGATACATCAGCTGGCCTCCCGCAGCTTGCATCCTCTACACTCGCCACGCAGCCCGCCCACCTCTGTTCGGCATACTCTTTGAGCGCGTGGGAGTAGTACTTGTGAGCGAACCCACCTCTTCCCCTTGGTCTCTTCGCCCTTACTCCAAACGAGCTGAGTAGCAGGTAGCCGGCATGCGTAACCTCAAACAATATCTTCTGGCCCGACCTGCGGCCCGTATTGACCTTGTGAGGCTTCACCAATCCCGCGTCAGCGAGTTCGGCTCGAAGCTTGTTACCTTTGTACCTGGAGATTCCTATTTCGTGGTCGCGTTCAAGGGTAGGCATGAATGGAGTTTCGGCAACTCGTTCAAGATAGTCGATCAGATCCTTCCGGTACGGGGATTTCCCTTGTCCGACAGTCTGAGAGGCCTCTCAGACTGTCGGACAAGGGCCGAGACTGTGCTCGGGACTTCTGGGGTTGCGGGTGTCCAATGCGTTCGGTACGAGCGCAGGCTCTCGACAAAGTCCGCAACCAGGATATTCGATAGCATGGAGCCAACAATGTCGGGTTGGTCGGCATCGAACACCTCAGGCTCCTCCATCTCCCATGACCCAAACGGCGATTCATTGGGCTGTTTCATCTCCTATTCCCCCTTGGCCTTCGCTTACGGTCCCAATAACGGGCGTCCAAAGAACCCACAATGCTTGACTACGCCGAATGGTAGTGTCACCCCGGAACGCTGTCAAACACCCTATTGTTCCAACAAGACTGCCTGTGGTGTGGCGAGTGATCATCAATCGATTGGGTATGCTACTCTCAATACACTTCGGCCCTCTTCCGAGTTCCTCCAGGCACACAGCTCGACCTGTAGTGGCGCCGGAAGAAGAGATAGGTAGGAGTGGGGATCTTCCCGGGGCCGTGAGATGTCCGCTTGTGCTTAGCTTTGGACTCGGGTCGTCGCTCAGAAAAGAGAGCCGGCTCAGGTTCATCGCGACGACGCTGAGCCAGACGTTACCTGTCTCCATACTGGCACTCCTACGCTTGCCAACGACACGGCTCATCCAAGATAGGCAAGGTCTGGTACACTCCTGGACATGCTGTGCGATCGGAGACTGCCGCCTAAGGCCCCCCACACTGGCGCACCTCTCGAGTTCGGTGCCGGTTGTCTTGTGAGACTTAAACATAGAGTCCTGAGCTGACGACGTCGACAGCCCATCGACATCCAGCCCATCGACATCCAGAAGGAGGAAGTCATGGTGAGCGATGACAGGAGGAAAATCCAACCTAAACTGAGGGTGGTGCCGAATTGCGATACCAATGTGAACACCATCCGGGCTGAGCACGCGGCCGCTATTGGCAAAAAGGAGGAAGCCCCTTCCTTAAAGAT
>JADFIF010000133.1 GCA_022566795.1 Chloroflexota bacterium | reverse complement strand
GTCGAGCTGGAGCCCGACAACTACATCATCCGCAAGCAGATCTGGGCCGTGCAGAACCCCGACAGGTTCTACTCCGGCGACGTCGACTTCGCCTGGCAGAAGGAACAGATGGCCCAGGGCCTGTAGGCGCCTAGCCCTCGTCTCGTATACGGACGCGACAACCGTCTCGAAGGGACTGCGGAGGCATCCCCGCGTGAGGGCCTGCGCTTAGTCTTGCTCCCATCCATCCGCCCTCGTTGACATTCCGTAAGTTGTGCCTTACTATACGCCGGTCAATTCTAGCAGGCGCCACCGGAGGAGTGTTATGACACAACAGGAGATGCCCAACCCTATCGATCTGTACGGCGCGGCAGCCAAGGGCACGAGTGAGATCATCGCGGGGGTGAAGTCCAGCCAGCTCGGCGACTCGACGCCGTGCGGCGAATGGAACGTTCAGACACTGATCGAACATCTCGTTGGAGGCACGGGAATAGCCTCCGGTTCGCTGTCGGGAGCGGGACCGGAAGCTCCACCGCAGGGTACGAGCCATGCGGCGGCCTTCGACGCCGGCGCCGCGAAGGTGTTGGACTCGGCCAAGACACCTGGCGTTTTGGACAAGACGATTGCGTCACCCCTGGGTGACATGCCGGGGGGTCAACTCCTCGCCGCCTTCTTCATGGAAACCCTTATCCACGGATGGGACCTGGCCAAGGCCACCGGGCAGAACACCGATATGCCGGCGGACCTCGCGGAGACGTGTTATGCGATGTTCGGTCCCAAGGCCGACGAGTGGCGGAAGTCGGGGGCATTCGGCCCACGGGCGGAGGTGGCCGAGGACGCCAGCGCGCAGGTCAAGCTTCTCGGCGCCCTCGGACGCAGGGCCTAGGACTGGCGTCAACAACAGACCCTGGCGCGAGACTGCGCTAGTCGATTATGGCGATCGCCTCGATCTCGATGTCGAGACCTGGCAATGCCAGGGCCGTGATCTCGACGAGAGAGTTGGCGGGATTTTCGCCGTCGAAGTATGACTTGAAGATAGCCTGCTGCTCCTCTGAGGCGGGATACCAGTCGGCCATACGGGTCACAAAGGTCGTCAGCTTCACGATGTCGTGGGGTAGTCCGCCCTCCGCCTGGACAATCCGGACGACCCTGTCCAGAGTCACCCTGAGCTGATCGATGGCCGCGCCGCCCTCGGCGTCTGTGCCGCGGGCGGTGCACCCGGAGATGAACAGCATTTGGTCGGCCCGGACCGCTCTGGCGTAGGTGGGCCCGGCAGGCGCTATCTCAGCATACTCCCGTCTCTCTTTTTTCTTTTTCACGCACGCCTCCATTCGCCGATGATGGATTCATTCGCTCATGGCACCGCGTGGCGCCGACGGCCGTCCCCTGCCCTTTTTCACGCACGCCTCCGCGCGCCGGCGATCGATTATATGCCCATGGCACCGCAAGGGTCGTTGGCATCCGCTAACGTTTTTTGGGCGCACCCCCCACGCTCCAACGTCAGTCGGCGCGCACTTCGAGCTCGGCCTGTTTCTTGGCCCACCAGTCGCGAACGATTTTGGCTCCGCTCTCGCCGCTGGTATGGGCGACGGCCGCGATGTACTCTTCGACCGCGCGCGGGCCAATGTCATTGATTAGCCCGTCCAGGAACGTCGCTCTGTCGTTGGGGCGCTGGGGCGTCCACTCGACGTAGAAAGGCGTGATGCGCGTCCCGGCGCTACGCAGACCGCGCTCGTAGACGAGCTGGTCGAGGGCCAGGCGAATCGACCGCGCGTCAGTCCAGCTCGCGCGGTAAATGACCGTTCCCGCGGTGCTGACGATGTACGTCATATTGGGCAACGAGCCATATGCCCGATGCACCGTCCCGTCGAGGTCGTCCACGAGCATCGGCCGTTCGATTTTCCACCTTTTCACCATGTCTCTCGCGTGGCGCAGCTTCTGCTCGGCGCTGGTCTGGCTGGCGTACGCCTCGCCCGGGTGCGCCTCGCGAACGTACACGAAGGCGAATCCGATGCCGTGCTCGGCGAACTCCTTCGCGATCGGCTCCAGGACCGGCGCCGCCAGTCCGCAGTAGGGTCAGGTTATCGAGCCGAACTCCACTACTAGCGGCCCCTCGGACCAGTAGTCGGACAGCTTCACCGTGCGGCCGTCGGCGGCGTTGACCAGCTCGCCGTCTGGGGCCGGCTCGCCCGCCTTCATCAGGCCGGGGAATCCGGCAAAGTCCTCGCCGCTCATCGTCAGCGGGAAGCTGCCGTAGTTGTACTCGCTCATTTTCCCTTCTCTCTCATCAGCGTCCATGTTTTTTGGCTGGTTCGAGTCTGCGGCGTACCGCGAGGGCTCCAGCACGACCTAACATGGCGCTGAAAAACCCTTTCGACTATCCCCTTCGATGGTTCTACAAGCTCACCACAGGCTTTGCTCAGGGCAGGCCCTCTGGCGTCCTTTCGAGTGAGGAAAGGGAAGAAATCATATCTGAGGCACATCCTCAGACTCCTGGCGAAGGGGCTTAGCCCCTCTGCACTCCCCATTTTTCATCAGCCCGCTAAGGGGTGACCACGTTTTGAGGCCTTCCCTCCAGAAACGCGATGACGTTGTCCACCGCGCCCTCATTGAGCAACTCAATGCCCTCCGGTGTCTGGTCGGCCATGTGGGGCGTGAGGACGACCTGCTCGCAGTCCAGGATCGGGTGGTCCGGCGGCAAAGGCTCAATGTCGAAGACATCCAGCGCCGCCCCCGCCAGATGCCCTGAGTTGAGCGCGCGGACCAGCGCCGCCGTGTCCACAAGTTCGCCTCTGCCGCCGTTGACCAGCAGCGCGCCCTGCTTCATCAGACCCAGCTCGCGCTCGCCCACGAGACCGGCCGTATCGTCGCTCAGTCTCAGGTTGAGGCTCACCACGTCTGATTCCCGGAGCAGGTCGTCCAGCTCCACGAATCGCACGCCGAGCGCCGAGGCCCGCTGCGGCGACGGGTTGAAGGTCCACGCGATTACGTTCATGCCAAGCGCATTACCCAGCCGGGCGACCTCTGCCCCCACGTTGCCGGTGCCGACTACCCCGAGGGTCTTTCCCCGCAGGAGAATGTTCTCCCTTCGGGCCCATCGTCCCGCCTTCAGCTCGGCTGTCTGGAAGGCGGCTCGCTTCGCAGCGGCGAACATCAGCCCGAAGATGTGCTCGGCCACCACTCCGGCCGTGCGGCCCGGCTGGTTGCTGACGACGATTCCCATATCGGACGCGGCCTGCAGATCGATCATGTCCGTGCCGATGGAGCAGGTTGTGATCATGCGAAGCTTTGGCAAGGCGCGAAGCGCGTCGCCAGGCCAGTTGACCGCGCCACGCGTATTTAGGATCACGTCGGCGTCGTTCACTCTCGCCAGCTTTTCATCGAGCGTAGCGGGGCGGTCCATGTGCACGGTCACTTCGCCGTAGGGTCTGAGGCGGTCCAGGTGAGGCGAGCCCTGAAGCTGAGGAGGGTCATCACCCGGCACGACGAACGTGAGTCGTTGGTTGGCGGTCAACCTGCAACTCCGATACAGATTCGGCCTGGACAAGCGAGACCTCCGGTCGAGCCTACCCTCCGATGTGGCGCGCGTCAAGTACGGTGCTATCCACAAAGGGACTGCCGGTGTTTCATAATTAGGGGCGCGTCCACCTGGTAGGGATGACCGCTGCGCCGCGCATCGCGAAAGTGGCGAACATCGCCACCCATGGCTCATTGCCGGTTGGAAGACATTACGCTACATTGGAATCACGATGATATGGGTCAGAAGAGCCCTTACGGTACCGCTGGGCATCCTGTTGCTCTTCGTGCTCGGCGCGGCGATCGTGACCCTAGAGGTCAGCGACACCTTCTTGGACCCGGGCTACTACCCACGCGAGCTGCGCGACGCGAACTTCTACGAGTTCGTGATGGTGGACATGCCCACGTCGGCGCTGAACGAGGCACGTCAGATCAACGGCGACATGCTACCCGAAAGATTCGATGAGAACCCGCTGGTCACCCTCGGCCTCTCGACGGACGATATCGTGGCGTCTCTGAATACAGCCCTCCCTCCCGCGTGGCTGCAGGACGTGGTAGAGCAGGTGTTCGACGAGCTTGGGCTCTATATCGCGGGCGAGCGCGATGAATTCGCGATCACCGTACGCGCGGGCGATCAGGCCGTGGCGATGGTGTCCGAAGTCAAAGGGCTTTTGAGTCGAGCGGACGCCTACACACTGCTGTTCGACGAGTTCGTCACGCCCGCGGTGGACGACGCCCTGTCGGAAAACACGCTGGTGGGCCTGAATATCACCAGCGAGCAGCTAACGGGGTCCGTGCGAAACACGGTGCCTCCGGAGTGGGTGCAGGCGCAGGTCGAGGCCGCGCTCGACGAGGTGACCCCCTACTTAGTGGGCGAAACCGACTTCTTCGAGATACGCGTGCAGCTCGCCGACACGGCCGAGCGGGCCCTCGAAGAGATCAAGGCCTTGCTTCGCGAGACCGATGCCTACGACCTGCTTTACGACGAGGTCGTTGCCCCCGCGCTTAGGAGTAGCCTTGGAGAGTCCATCGAGCTGCCGGTCGGGGTCGCCTTAACCGACGGCGAGGTCCTAAAGGCGCTGCGCGAGGTGGCCCCTCCGGATTGGGTCCAGGCCCAGACCGAACTTGTAATCGACGAGGCCGGCCCTTATCTGGTTGGGAGAGCGGACGACTTCGCCGTGACTATATCGCTCGCCGACAACAAGCGACGGGCCCAGCGGGTGATCGCAGACCTGATTTCAACCAAGGTGAAGGAGGCCGCAGGCCGCCTACCCGAGTGTACGGCTAGTCAGGTTGGCGACGTCCTCTCGGGAGCGCTCGACTCCGTTCCTGTCTGCCTACCTCCCGACATCCATTACGACGAGCTCGTAGACAGTATCATTGTGGGTGTCGCCGAGGCGGTGGACACCTTTGTGCTAGGCGCCATCCCCAACGAGTTCGTGTTCACGGATGCGATACTTCGCGACACGCTGACTCAGTCTGGAGGGCAGCAAAACGTCGAGCTTCTCGACCAAGTCCGGAAGATAGTTCGAGACGGCTGGTCGTACAGCGACGCCGACCTTCGCAGAGACCTGTTCGAGGCTGGCGGGGACAAGGCAGTCCAAAGGCTCGACGATGCGCGAGAGTTCTTGGCGGACGGGTGGACATACACACACCTGGACCTGCGAGAGGACCTGGCGGCGAACGGTGACGGGAGCAGCCTCGCGGGGTTCGACCGAGCGCGCAGTATCGTCGGCTGGGCCCGCACGCTGAAGCTGTTGGTCTACGTCCCCATGATCCTGATTCTGTTGAGCATCGGGTTCTTGGCCAGCAACAGGTGGTCGGAACGCATCGCCTGGGCCGCAGGCTCCCTGGTGGTGACGGCGGGCATCATCTTTCTGGTTTCGGGTCCAATCTTCGACACGATAGGAGAGTCGCGCATCGAGAAGATCGTCGAATCATCGATTGCCGATCTCGAGCTCAGCGGCCGCTTCGAGAAGACACAGCGCCTAGCAGCCGACAAGCTCTACGAGATCGCCACCTCGGCCGTAGATGGGTTCGCGGCGGGTATCGCGATGAAGAGCTCGTTCCTCCTAGTGCTCGGGCTCCTGGCCATGGCCATCTCGCTGGGTTGGTCGCACATTAAAGGGTTCGTCCAGAGATACCGCTACTGACCCCCCTCTGCAAGGCCGCAGCTCTGCATCTTTGCCCTCGTCTACCCCTTGTGGCACAAGCCCAGCCCCTATGGTACATTACGCCCCGGGCTGTCCCCTTCGCGGCTTGCGTTTACCGCTCGTTCCATATAGCCGATTCGCCCATGGGCCGGAGCTATACTTCTCAGCCGCAGGCCCAGACGACGGCACACGGCCCCGCACTCCGGTGCGATGTCGGTACGAGCCCTGCTCGCGCAGACTCGACGACTCGCAGCCCGTGGAGGGCCGGAACCGCACGTCATACCACCAGAACCTACCCGAAGATGGAGGCGATGAGCGATGGTCGCAACGTCGGTCCAGGTATCCCAACCGAACCACAAAGTGAAGATGCGCTTCGACGTGAAGGTGCCCATGCGGGACGGCGTCAAGCTCTCCACGGACATCTATTTCCCAGACGTGGCGGGGCCTGTTCCGACGATTCTGATACGCACCCCCTACAACAATAACAACGAGGGGGTCGTCGAAGACTGCATGTTCTTCGCGTCGCGAGGGTACGCCGTCGCCACCCAGGACGTTCGCGGTCGTTGGGACTCCGAAGGCGAGTGGTATCCGTTCATGCACGAGGCGCAGGACGGCTTCGACACCCAGGAGTGGATAGGCTCTCAGCCGTGGAGCGACGGAAGCATTGGCACCGTTGGAGGCTCGTATGGCGCCATGGTCCAGTGGCAGGCCGCCCCTCTGCGCAGCCGCTACCTCAAGGCCATGGTGCCGAGGGTAGGCTACTCGAATTTCTACCACAATTGGGTTTACACCGGCGGCGCCTATCAGCTTGCGTTCAATCTTCGGTGGGGAGCCATCCAGATGCACACCCGGACCAATCAGGTCCAGGCGCTGTGGATGCCCGAGGAGAACCACCTCGCGACGCTCCACTGGCACCTGCCCCTCAACACGATGGACGAGGCCGCAGGTCGCGACTCCCGTGTCTGGAAGGACTGGATCGAGCATCCGAGCTACGACGACTACTGGCGGAGCATGCGCCCGCCGGAGGAGCACTACTCCGAGGTAGAGGTCCCGGCCTATGGAATCGGCGGCTGGTACGACGTGTTTCTTCAGTCGACCTTGAACAACTTCACGGGCGTTAACGAGCATGGCAGGGAGCCCGGAAAGGGCAATCAGAAGATAGTCATCGGGCCGTGGATCCATAGCTGCGGCAACATGGGGAGCGACACGCGAACGGGCGACGTCGACTTTGGCGCCGCGGCCCGCATAGACCTGCGCGCGGAGCACGTCCGCTGGTTCGACCACTGGCTCAAGGGCTACGATAACGGCATCGAGGCCGAGCCGCCCGTCAAGGTGTTCGTTATGGGCGCAAACAAGTGGCGCACGGCCTCTGACTGGCCCATCCCGGGCACCCGGCAGACGCCATACTACTTACACAGTCAAGGCAAAGCTAACTCGCTGTTCGGCAACGGCCTGCTCGATTCCGTCAGGCCCTCGACCGAGTCTGCCGACCAGTTCACCTATGATCCCACCCATCCGGTAATGACCATCGGCGGGAGCACCTGCTGCTCGGAAGACGTCACGCCCGTCTCGATGGGACCGCGCGACCAGCAGCCGGTGGAGTGGAGGCCTGATGTGCTGGTCTACACCTCGCCGCCGCTGGAGGAGGATATCGAGGTGACCGGCGCCGTCAGGATGATCCTGTATGCGGCCTCGAGCGCGCGGGACACGGACTTCACGGCCAAGCTCGTCGATGTGCACCCTACGGGTACGGCCATCAACGTCGCGCAGGGAATCATCCGAGCGAGGTATCGCAGCTCGTGGGAGACGCCGACTCTGCTGGAGCCGGGGAAGGTCGAGAAGTACACCATCGACCTCTGGTCGACCAGCAACCGGTTCCTCAAGGGACACCGTATCCGGGTGGAGGTTTCCAGCAGCAACTTCCCGCAGTTCGACCGCAACCCGAACACCGGCCACGCCTTCGGCACAGACGCCGAGCTGCAGGTGGCGAATCAGACTGTGTTCCACGACTCGGAGCGGCCCTCACATATCCTTCTGCCCATAGTTCCCGCAGAGACATAGGCCGGCAGGCACCGACCCAGATCAAAAGGAGCGAGATCCATGGCGAGGATAACTCAGGTGACGACGAAAGAGCAGGTGCCGCCCGACAAGCGCGACATCTTCGACGCCATCGCCGCAAGCCGCGGAAGGGTCAGTGGCCCCTTTTCGGTACTGCTCAACAGCCCCGAGATCGCCGGGCGGGCCGCGCATCTGGGAGCGTACATCCGCTTCGAGTCGACGCTGGCCCCCGCCGAACGCGAGCTGGCCATAATTACGACATCTCGCGAGTTCGACTGCGGATACGAGTGGTCGGCCCATGCCACGCTGGCCAAGGAAGCGGGCGTCCGCGATGAGGCTATCGACGTGGTCGCGAACAAGGGCGA
>JADFIF010000132.1:3512-8076 GCA_022566795.1 Chloroflexota bacterium | reverse complement strand
TGGAAGAGATAGTAGGGGTTTGGGCGAGGCGCCGCCGGCTCCTTCAGCAGGCGCATGTTGGCCTCCGAGATCGTAAGGCCTGCCTTGCGATGATTGCAGGGTATGCAGGCGCTGACGACGTTTTCCCATACGTGGGGCCCATGCCTCGACCTGGGAACGATATGATCCAGCGTGAGCTCCTTCGTCGCCTTGCCACAGTACTGGCAGCTGAAGCCGTCGCGGTAGAATACGGCCCTGCGGGAGAGTCGCCGCCGCAAAAGGGGGCGCTTCACCATGTAGATGAGCCGGATGACTGAAGGGATGGGAAACACCTGGGAGATGCTCCGGATGGTTCCGAGCCCGTTTTCCAGCGACTCGGCCTTGCCCCGCCCCAGTAAGCTGATGGCCCTGCGGGCGTTACAGATGTTGAGGGGCTGGTAATTCTGGTTGAGCACCAGGACCGGCGAGGTTATAGGCGAAGTGCTGATCAATTGAGTCAGGAAGCGCTGTCTTGCTCGATGCGCTGATCCAGAATATCGAATGACGCCTCGAAGTCGGAGGGCACGAAGCCAAGCGCGCCGCCGGGGATCGCCCTGGCGACGTCGACAAAGATCGGCACGAGAGTCGAATCGGTCAGAGCGCCCTCGACCGAGTCGCGGGTTCGCTGAACGTCGGGAATGCGGCCCGCCACCTGACCGGCGACTCCTTCCTCGGGAAGATCGAAGTCGTACGCAAACCTGGCGAGAATTATGACCACCGCTCCGGTAATCGCCAGCCCGGCCACCAGACCGAGCGCCACGCCCCCCAACCTGTCCGCCAACGGAACGATGGGGATGACGATCAGGAAGGGCCGCACAATCTTGTATACGAACCGGATGGCTACCATCGATAGGACGATTACGATGATGTACGTCACGACGGTGGCAACCGTGTCGCCTGCGCCGCCGAAGAGCCCGCCGACGTCGTCGCTCAGCTGCCCGGCGAGCTGCCACCCGACCAGGGCGCCGATGGCCGTAACCGCGGCGCCGAGGAGGCCAAGCTTCAGGCCCTGAAGCAACGCGACCGCAAAGATGATGATTAGGACAACATCAAGCCAGTTCATACCCTAAATGATACACAACTACGGGCATGCCATCCAAATCTGGACCAGGAGCCTCCCTGGAACGCTGCCCGGCTTCGTAACCGCTGGTGCGCACCAGTTTACCACAGGCGTTGAGCGGCGATGACGCGCCCCGGCGAGGGCGTCAGTCTCCACGCAACGGCTTCGGCCACGCCCGCCAGGTCCATACCGCGGCGGCTACGACAGCGGCCCCAAAGGCAAATCCTCCCACGACGTCGCCGAGCCAATGCATCCCCAGGTAGATGCGCGACAGGCCTGTCGCAAGCACAAGGGCGACGATCAGGGCCTGGGCCGTCCTCAGGCGTCGGCTGGGTCGGAGCCTTAAGTTGAGCACGACGGCGAGCGCTCCGAGATAGACAACTGAGTGCACCACGTGGCCGCTGGGAAACGACGCGCTCGCCGCGTCCTGGAGGACCTGCACGAGGTCTTCGCTGGGTCTGGGCCGGTCCACTATCCCTTTGACGACGAGGGTGACGAGCCGGCCCGCAGACGACGTGAGCACCATGAAGATGCCTTCGGCGCGCCAGCCTGCAATGAAGAGCGTGACGGCCGTGATCGCGACCAGCGGAGCCGCTACCTCCAAGACACCGAGCTCCGAGACGACCCTCATCGTGGTGTCGAGCCAGGCGCTCCGCCACGATTGAACGGTCGTCGATACGGTCACTTCCCAGGGGAAGTTGACGACGACGGCCGCGAAGTAGGCAAAAACGCCCAGCGCCACCAGATAGGTCACGCCGGCCACAACCCAGGCGGGCTTCGTGGAGCGGTAGGCGGCTAGAGTCCCTGTGGACACGCCTCTGAGGGTCTATTCGCGAGGAGGCGTGGGCGGAACTGGATTTACAAGTCCGGCACCCAAGCTGATGGGCATAAGCTCGTCAAGCGCGTCCAGCGTCCAGCGTCCGTTCTTGTGGATGCTCTTTGTGACATGGCGAGGAGAGTAGAGCGTCATCGGCCAGCCGCTCGTTCCGATGACCTGTCCTGTGATCGCGCCACCGGCCTCGGTGCAAAGATACACCGCCTTGGGGGCGTTGTTCTCAGGGTCTCGGGCCTCTTCTGGGCCCTGAATCGGGGCTCCCTGTGTGGCCATGGTGGGGGCCTGACGCGTTGCCGTGGCTGCGGCGGCGGTCTGCTGCTGCGACCTGAGCTGGCGGGTGCTGTCCGGCACCGTCGCCGTCATCCGCGTGGCGCCTCCGGGATAGACCGCGTTGATGGCGATGTTGTACGCAGCTAGCTCCCTGGCGACGGACCTGGCGAATCCAACCATCCCCTCCTTGGCCGCCGAGTAGTTGGCCTGTCCCGACGATCCTAGCCCGGAGCCGGAAGAAAACAGGACAATTCTGCCGTAGCTCTGGTTGATCATGTGGGGCACCGCGGCTCGGACCATGTTGAACGCCCCGGACAGGTGCACCTGCAGGACCGCGTCCCACTCCTCCTCGGTCATGTTGAACACCATGCGGTCGCGAAGGATGCCGGCCACGTGGCATACCGCGTCGATTCTGCCGAAGCTGTCCAGGGCCGTCTGGATGATCTTGGACGCGCTTTCGTACTCGGCCACCGAGTCTTGGTTGGCGACGGCCATGCCCCCGGCGTTCTTGATCTCCTCGACAACCTCCTCAGCGGGAGACGCGGAAACGCCTGTGCCGTCGACGGCGACTCCCAGGTCGTTGACGACAACCGATGCGCCCTCCTCGGCCATCAGCATCGCGACGCCTCGGCCTATCCCTCGGCCGGCTCCGGTTACGACCGCGACTCTCCCCTCAAGTCTCTTACCCATTAGCCAAACCTCTCCTATGCCTGGTGGCGGGTCGGTATGCTTGCCGGCGTGCTAAAATCCCTATCGGCCATCCCGGCGCCAATCCCGACGGATCGGGACCGCACTTCCCGCGCCTTAAGTTTTGCTAGAACCCCGAGCCGATCATCTTCGGCACGAGAACGTCCATCTCGTCCATGGTGAACCGGCCCCACTTGTGAAGGGTTCGCTCGATCGCAGGGTTCGAGTAGAGGTAGATGCTGCCCCGCCTGACGCCGAATACGAAGCCGTTGATGTTGGGGGCAGCGTAGGTGGAAAGATAGACCGCTAGGGGCGCGACGTTCTCGGCGTCATCTTGCGCTCCCTCCCCTTCCCAGTCCTGCACGGCCGGAGATGGCCCTATGCCAGCTCTCTCGTCGGGCGTTGGACTCGGCCCCTGGGCCACTCGGAACTCGTCGACGGTACCTGGAAACAGCCGCGTCTCGACCATGGGGGATATGGCATTGCACGTCACTCCGTACCTGCCCAGGTCCCGGGCCACGGTTCGGGTCACGCCGATGATGCCCTCGGACGCCGCCGCGTAGTTGGAGCGCCCGATGTCGCCAAGGCCCGCGTCGGAGGTCATGTTTACGATGCGGCCACTGCGCTGCTGCCGGAACAGGATGGCCGCGAATTTGATGGGCGCGAAGATTCCCTTGACGTTGTTTCTAATGACCTGCTCGAACTCCTCAGATGTCATCTGGTAGATCATCCGGTCCCGAAGGATGCCTACGCTATTTACCAGCACATCGACCTGACCGCCGAAGGTATCTACCGCCGTCTTGATGAGGGCTTCGGCGCCGTCCATGGTCGAGGTGTCTGCGTAGCTGGCAGCGGCCTTTCCGCCGGCCGAGGTTATCTTCGCCGCCGTCGCGTCGGCTGGCTCACGCGAGGACCCCGAGCCGTCTACGTCGCAACCGAGGTCGTTCACTACCACGGACGCCCCCTCCTCGGCCATTAGCAGAGCCACTCCCCTGCCGATTCCCCGGCCACCTCCGGTGACGACGGCCACCTTGCCCTCCAAACGGTTACCCATAATGCTCACTCCCGGCTTAGTTGCGCTGATCGATGCTCGCTGGCCCCGTTAGCGGCCTTTCTGGGCTCGGCGCAAGCGAGGGCCCTAGAACATCGCGCAACATTATAACTCCATTGGCGACTCAAATGGGGAGTTCCCAAGGGAATGTGCTGGACAGGCCGGGTGCAGTACAATTCCCGATGCCGCCTCCAGTCCGGCGTAGAAGATTCGCGACTCCGCCCTGGACCAAAATGGCCAGTTGCCCTTCCGGTCGAGGACTCCCAGGCGGAAGATGCAATGGCCAAAGACGGCTCGCCCCAACCCTCGCCACAACCAAGGAGCGATACTTGATACACAAGAATTTCCGGTGCGACATCTACTTCATCCGGCACGGCGAGTCCGAATCGAACGCGACCCCTGGCGTAGCCGCCGGAGTCAACTTCGACGCTCCGTTGACCGATCGAGGCCTCGAGCAGGCCAGACTGGTCGGCCGCCGGCTGCGGAGCGATGGTGTGGAGTTTGATCGCGTGTACAGCTCCAGTCTTACGCGGACCGTGCAGACGACTGAAGCTATGCTCGAAGGCCTCGGCGAGAGCGGCAGGGCGTTTGCCCGGGTGGAGGCGATCATAGAGCAGCAGGTGCCCGGCTGGCGAGGCGTCCC
>JADFIF010000132.1:0-3415 GCA_022566795.1 Chloroflexota bacterium | reverse complement strand
GACTTCGTCGGGCCGCAGGGGGAGTCGCTCCGCGTGGTACAGCGTCGGGTCACGACCTGGCTCGAAGACGAGCTGATCTACAACGAAGAGGTGATCTCGAAGGAGCGGACGCTGACAGTCGCGATCGTCGGGCACGGCAACGCCGGCCGGTGTCTGTTCCAGTACATCATGGGCTTTGACGACCGGCTCTTGCTGCGCGTGTCCGTGGACAACTGCTCCATCTCGCGCTTTCGGTTCGACAAAGGCGGCTGGGCGGTGATCTCCCTCAACGACAGCTCACACATCGGCGGCGATGCGAGCTTCGAGAGCCGGCCATGATGGGCGTGGCCACTCCTACCCCTACCCCCGCTCGAACGTCATCGAATCCTCACAGATTCCTCACGCTCCGACCGGCACATCCCGCCACTTCTGGACTATTCTCGGTCATAAAGGGTGGAACGCGAGCTCCCCTACTGGCCTTATCCTGCTTCCGCTCCGCGAATCGCGTATGACTCGCTACCGAAGAGGAGGCTACGGGCGCTAGACATGAGAGGGGTTCGCCAGCATCTCTTGCATAGTCGGCAGAGTCCCTCGGGTGAATGGTCATGCGGCAAGTAGAAGACCTGGCGGCCCACATCCCGGAAACGGCCTTCGCTGTAGACGGGGACCTGCGGGTCGTGGCATTGGGCCCAAAGGCGCTGCGGAATCTTCGTCGGAACGATGCCGAGGTCGTGGGGCGGCGGTGCTAAGAGGTAGTGTCTGCCGTTGACACGGCTACCGGCCTTCCTTGTAGGGAGCGCTGTCCGCTGGCTGCGGAGTCCGGCCGTCCCAGATGGGCCGAGAGCCGCCTGCTCTCCTCGAAGGTTGAGAATGGCTCCGGTGGCCGCCTGGACTGCCTCCTGCTCAAGTGCCTCGTGGCCGGTGGCCAGCCTGCCAACCTGTGCTTCCTCGAGCCCGACCTAGACTCGACCCGGGAGAAGCACTATCGGGTCCTGCGGGCGGTAGAGGCGGTCTCCGCAGTGGTGTCGGGTCCGGCGGACATAGACGAGGTCTTGGTCACATCCCTCCAGGCTGTACTCTACGCGACGTCCGCCGACGGAGCAGAGGTCTTTCTGGTAGACCATCTCACTGGTGAGGTGGTCATGAGAAACGGCTTGGGGCTTTCGGCCGACGCCATGCGTGCTCTGCGCCAGTCTGTTTCCGTAGATCGGTCACTCAAGCTGAGGGCCGACTCCCACCTCCCTCTGCTGGCCGTGGGGGTGAAGTCTGGGTCCGAGGCCGACGAGACACCTGGGACGTACCTGTCCGCTCCTCTGGTGGCAGAGGGACATGTCCTCGGAGCCCTGGCGATAGCCAGCCGGAACGGCGAGTTTGACATACCCGTGGCCTCCCGCACCCTCTTCCCCATTGCGGCGCAGCTTGGGACGTATCTCAGGCGGGCACCTCTCTCCACACACCCCCCGTCCAACGGGTCCGGCGCACAGACCGCGAGGCTGCGCATTCACTGTCTGGGGGGGTTCAGGTTGTTCGTCGACGGACGCCCCGTCCCATTAAGCCGGTTCCGAAGGTTCAAGGCCCTAACCTTGCTGAAGTTCCTTGTCGCCAATCGCGGCAGACCCGTGCCGCGGGAGAGCCTGATGGAGCTCTTGTGGCCCGAGGGCGACCCGGCACGGACCAGCGGGAACCTTCGAGTCGTCCTGCACGCCCTCCGACGCGCGCTCGAGCCGGAGGTGAACGGGGCTGAAACCTCCTCCTTCGTCGTGTGCGCCGGAGACCTTGTGCACCTCGAGCCCTCGAGCGGCATCTGGGTGGACGCGGAGGAGTTTGTTCGGCAAGCGGGCGCTGGTGCGGACCTCGCCTCCGAAGGGAGGCTTGACGAGGCCATAGCGAAATACAAGAGTTCCGATTCACTCTACCGTGGAGAATACCTGCAGGACGAACCCTTCAGCGACTGGTGGTGAGTGAACGGGACCAACTGGACCTGGCCAGGCGCCTCCTCATGGACGAGGATGCAGAAGATCCTCGTTGGGTCATCGACTGGGTGGCCAGCGAACTCGCGCCTGGGGAGCGGCGGCTCCTGTCAGAGATGGAGGCACGGTTTACTCGCGCCGTCGCATAGGAGGCGCGGACACCGTCCCGGCCGGACCCGCAACGCGGGTTTGGAGATGTCCCTAAGATGAGCGAGCCTCTAGGCTTCGTAGGGTAAAATAGGCACATATGTGCCTACGAGACGGAGCAAAGGGAACGAAACTATGAGGCCGCACAACTTCTACGAGCACCCGCCGACATGCACCTGCGCCCAGTGCACTGGCAAACGGCTGCGGCGTGACCAAAAAGGGCTGGGCCGGAGGGTGATCGACACTATACTCAGCCTTGTGAAGGGCAAACGGCCCCGCTGACGGCCCAAAGCATTGTGGAGACACGGGGCATCGACGGTGGCGCGTGATCCAACCACTTGGCTGTCAGGTCACGCGAAGGCGACGGCAGGAGCGAATATCCGACCCTGCCGTCGCCTTGTTGCTGAATTGGGCTGGCTCTGTTGCCAGCGCCGGTGGCGTCTGTCGACGAGCTGGTCAGATAGAGCTAGGCGGCTTTGCCTATCCTGAACACGGTCGCTCCGCACACCGAACACTTGCCGCGGGTAGCCGGTCTGCCGTTCTTCAGCTCGACCTGCTCCGGGTTCTGAATCTCACGGTGGTCTCGGCACTTGAGACAGTAAGCCTGCATGGGACACCTCCAAAACTTGTAGAGTGTGGGGAACCAGATAGGCCGATGTTGGTGTCTTGCGAGGTCCCTGCGTCAGCCCAACTGCGGCTCCCAAGAGCTCGGCGGCAGACCGATTACCCCCGTTAGATCTGAGAGTGGGCGGCACACATCGGCTTTGCCGCAGGCTATTATATAGGCCACTCTGCGCAGGAACAACCCTTGGCGGACGCAATTTCGGCAAGGTCGAGCAAGCTCGCTGAGCCGGCCTCGTTTGGCCTTGTTTCAGACGTGCCGTGCTACCGCCGATGGCCTCGGCATCCCAGGCCGTGCACGGCTATCTAGACCGGCGCGCGGGCATGGGCGCCGACCCAGACTGGCGAGGCAATGTAGCTGCCTCAGCCGGTCGCGAAGCTGTCTTCCGATGGTGTCCACCTCCGGACGGGTCCAGATGCCAGCGGCCTATCGCACCACGACTCCCCGATGCCTCGGTTGACCCGCCGGGGCGCACGCAATATGATAGCGCCACCTGAACCCCGGAGAGAGGAAACGACATGGCCGAGCTTCAGCTGACGCCGCGAGCAATTCTCGATCAGCTCAACAAAAACAAGGTCACCCACGTCGTGTGGCTGCCCGATAGCGAGACCAACTTCATGTACGAGCAGATGGTCGCCGATCAGTCCCTCCACCTCGTGCCCGTGTGTCGAGAGGCCGAGACCATGGCCATCGCCGC
>JADFIF010000020.1 GCA_022566795.1 Chloroflexota bacterium | reverse complement strand
AGGAGGTGGACCAGGGCCGGCAGGCGTTCATCGTGGGTCCTCTCATCGAGGCGTCAGAGGCGGTACAGTCCAGGGCGGCCACGAAAGAGCACGCCAGGCTTTCGACCGAGGTGTTCCCGGACCTGTCGCTCGGCCTTCTGCACGGTCGCATGCCCCTTCGCGAGAAACAAGAGGTGATGGACGGATTTCAGCGGGGAGCGCTGAACATTCTCGTGTCGACCCCGGTTGTGGAGGTAGGGATCGACGTGCCAAACGCCAGCGTCATGCTGATCGATGGCGCCGACCGCTTCGGCCTGGCGCAGCTACATCAGTTCAGGGGCCGCGTTGGGCGTGGGGAGCACCAGAGCTACTGTCTTTTGCTGGCCGATTCGCCGGGCGAGGAGGCGAGAGAGCGCCTCCGCATCCTCGAGCGTGTCCACGACGGGTTCGAGCTCGCGGAGGAGGACCTGCGCATCCGCGGGCCGGGCGACTACCTTGGGACCCGGCAGAGCGGCCTGCCCGAGTTTCGAGTCGCACGCATCACAGACCAGGACGTGCTCGCGCTCGCCCGGCGAGAGGCCATCAGGCTGCTGGACGCGGACCCAGACCTCTCGGCCCCAGAGAACGCGAGGCTCTCGGAGCATTTCAAGAGGTACACCGCGGCCCTCCCCCAGGAGATGAGCTGACAAAGAGGTCAGACCAGATTATCCACGTAGCTCGGCGATTGTCGGCGTACGGTTGCTAGGCCTCCACGTCGTCGAAGTATGAAAACACTGGGTCGCTTTCCATAAACGGTCCAAGTGCCTCCATGAAGCCCGTCTCCATGCGCCAGTTTGGCTGGCGCCGGCGAGTGCGGATTTGACATCGAAATTGAGGTGCCCTTATATTTGAAGCGGAGTTTTTCTATCTATCCGGTGGTCCAAAGTCAAACTCATGGACCCGCGTGTGCACCGGCGGCTTGTGCACCTAAGGAGTAACATGGCGAAGATCAAGCACATAGCGATTGCAACCCAGGACCCGGACGAAACGGCGCGGTTCTACAAGGAGGTCTTTGGCCTCCAGGAAGTGGGGCGAGTCGACAACGAAAACGCCGAAGGCCATTACCTCAGCGACGGGAACGTCAACCTGGCCATACTTCGGTTCAAGAACGACGTCGTAGCCGGAGAGGAGTTTGGGGCGGCATACTCAGGCTTCCACCATATCGGCTTCGAGGTGGAGGACACCGCCGCCACGGACGCCAAGCTCCGCAAGGCCGGCTCTGACCCCCGGGCAGACATCAACGCCGCGCTGAACTCCCGAACAGGGGGCGGCCACGGCGGCAAGAATGTCGAGCTCAAGTACAGCGGGCCCGACGGCGTCATAATCGACATCTCTCACACGGGCTGGGTTGGCACAGATGGCGGGGACTCCGACGGCGCAGCGGAGTAACCCGGCCGGCCGCGCGGCAATAGGCCTGGCCCGCTACCAGTGAGCGGCTGCGCCTGTCTTACCGCAGCGAGTCTTTATTATGACGCCTGGTGGTGGAAAAGATTCAGCGCGGCTCCGGCCTTGAACCACTCGAGCTGCGATGCGCCGTAAGAGTGGTCCAAGCTCAGCGTCTCCGACGTTCCATCGGAGTGGGTCACCACGCAGGTGACCGGCAGGCCGGGCGCCAGGTCCTGCAGTTCAATCAGGCTGATCCGGTCCTCCTCGCGAATTCGGTCGTAGTCCGCGGGGTCGCTGAACGTAAGCGCCAGGAGCCCCTGTTTCTTGAGGTTGGTCTCGTGTATGCGGGCGAAGCTTCGAGCGATGATGGCTGCGCCGCCCAGTAGCCTAGGCGAAAGCGCCGCATGCTCTCTGCTGCTACCCTCGCCGTAGTTGCTGTCGCCTATCACTACCCACCGGAACCCTTCGGCCTTGTAGTGGCGGGCGATCTTAGAGATGGCCTGATCGCGTTTCCCGCTTAGAACATCCGCGCCCTTGCCCGCCTCGCCGGTGTAGGCGTTTATCGCGCCCATGAACATGTTGTCGCTAAACTTGTCGAGGTGCCCGCGAAGCGCCAGCCAGGGGCCGGCGGGCGAAATGTGGTCTGTCGTGCACTTGCCCTGGACCTTCATCAGAACGGGCATGTCCAGGTAGTCGTTGCCGTCCCAGGGTGCGAAGGGCTCCATTAGCTGGAGACGACCGCTATCCGGGTCCACCACTATCTGAATGTCGCTGCCGTCTTCCGGCGGCGCGACGTACGCCGAGTCTCCATGGCTGAACCCGTCGGGTGGCACGTCTGGTGCCTGCTTGGGGGGGCTGAGCCTAAAGGGAGTGCCATCGCCGCCCGTCAGAGTGTCGGTAAGGGGGTTGAACGATAGCCTGCCCCCAAGCGACATCGCTACGACGAGCTCAGGGCTGGCGATGAAGTTCATCGTCTCGGAGCGCCCGTCGTTGCGCCTGGGGAAGTTCCGGTTGTACGAGGTTACGATGGTGTTGGGCACCCCGTCCAACACCGATTCTCGTCTCCACTGGCCGATGCAAGGGCCGCACGCGTTCGCGAGCACGTTGCCGTCGATTGCCTTGAGCGAGTCCATCTGGCCATCGCGTTCGATGGTGGCGCGGACACGCTCCGAGCCCGGCGTGACCATCAGGGGCGTGGCCGCGCGGATCCCGTGCGCGCGGGCCTGTTCGGCCACGTCTGCTGCACGGCTCATGTCTTCGTACGACGAGTTGGTGCAGCTCCCGATCAGCGATGTATCGATCCGGTCGACAAAACGGTTGGAGGCGTCGGCCACCTCGTCGGCAAGGGCCGAGATCGGCCTGGCGCGGTCGGGTGAGTGAGGGCCCACCACGTGTGGCTCCAGCCGGGACAGATCGATCTCCACGATCCGGTCGAAGAATTGGCCGGGGTCGGCGACGACCTCGCTGTCCGGCGCCAGCAGCTCACGATGCTCGTTGGCCAGGTCCGCCAGGCTTCCACGTCCCGTTGCCTTGAGATAGCGCTCCATCGAGTCGTCGTAGGCAAAGATGGAGGTTGTTGCGCCCAACTCGGCGCCCATGTTCGTTATCGTCGCCTTGCCAGTGCAGCTGATGGAGCCTGCGCCGGGCCCGAAGTACTCTATGATCGCATTGGTCCCTCCCGAGACGGTCAGCTCACCCGCCAGGTAGAGGATAATGTCCTTTGGGGCGGTCCAGCCGCTCATCTCGCCGGTCAGATAAACTCCGATGTGCCTGGGATAGAGCACCTCCCAGGGCAGCCCTGCCATGACCTCGACGGCGTCGGCTCCGCCCACGCCGACCGCACAGGCGGCGAGCCCCCCGGCGTTGGGCGTGTGCGAGTCGGTACCTATGATCAGCGCTCCGGGAAACGCATATGTCTCGAGAACGACCTGGTGGATGATGCCCGCGCCAGGGCCCCAAAACCCGACTCCGAACTTGGCCGCCGTCGACTTGAGGAAATCGTAGACCTCCGCGTTCTCCTGAATCGACTCCAGCAGGTCGATGCCACCCTCCACGCGCGCCTGTATCAGGTGGTCGCAGTGGACCGTCGTTGGGACTGACGTCTGGGCTCGCCGCGTCTGCATGAACGAAAGCATCACCGTCTGGCCCAGCACGTCTTGCAGGGCAACCCTATCGGGCCGCAAGAGCAAAAGGCTCTCGCCGGCTTCCATCTGCTGGTCTTCCGGGGAGTCGACGTGCCCGAGCAGAATCTTATCGGCCAGGGTCAGCGGCCGCCCGAGCCGGCGTCTGACGGTCGTGAGCGTGCTCTCCATCGTCTTGTAAGTGCGTGACACCATCTCGGGGCTGGATTCTACTGCGACCATCTCTCGTGCTCCTGACCTACGATGCTCCGGGCAATGCCGTGGGTGAAAAAGGGGCCCGGGACAGTGAATGGCCCGGGCCCTGACGACTTTGGATCAGCCCTTGAACCGACAGACCCTTGAAGTGATAGACGCTCGGGCGCCTGCGCCGGACGCTACGCCAAATGGATGACGCTTGTCAACCGTAGCAGGCGGGGAGAACGCTACCGTGACAGCCCGAAGTACGTATAGTTCAAGTCGCTGAACTTGTCCCATTCCTCGGGAACGTCGTCCTCGGCGAATATGGCGACAACCGGGCATACGGGCTCGCAGGCGGCGCAGTCTATGCACTCGTCGGGGTTGATGTAGAACATATTGTCATCGTCCGTCGTGTAGATGCAATCTACCGGGCACACGTCAACGCACGCGCCGTCCTTAACGTCTACGCACGGCTCTGCGATTATGTAGGTCATTCTGGTCGAAGCCCTCCTAGTTTCGGGATCGCCCTCGTTGGCGGGAGCTGTAGTTAGCGGCCGACCTTCATTATATATTGATGCCAAAAAGCGTTCAAGTCAGCGGCGAATCAGCGGCTGCGGAGAGGCCGACATCTTCGGGTGCTCTCACCGCGTGACGCCGGCGTCTCTGAGCGACTGGATCTCCGCTTCGCCGAGCCCAAGGCTCGTGAGGATATCGTCGGTGTGCTCGCCGAGGGCCGGCGAGGCAAGCTTTACCTCAAGCGGAGAGTCGCTCATCGTCAGCATCGGGCCAACCATCTTCAGCGGCCCGGCCACCGAGTGCTCGAGCTCGACCACAAGATCGTTGGCGATGACCTGCTCGTCGTCGATGAGCTCCTCCACGAATCGCACCGGCCCCGCGGGGACCCCTACGTCGTCGAAGAGCTTGAGCCACTCCTCCACTGTCTTCGTTAGGAGCACGGCCTCGGCCTCCGCCACGAGCTTTTCGCCGAAGATCCGCGCCTCCTCGCTCATTGGATCGTAGCCGGGTTGGAACCGGATGTCGTCTAGCTCCAGCAGGTCGGCGGCTCGCTTGCGGAGGCGGTCGCTGAGACACGCTATCGCCAGCACGCCATCGCTGGCCTGGTAGGTCCGGTAGTAGATGTTTCCGACTCTCGGCGACAGCTTTTCGCGGTACTGCCGGTGTATCTCGTCGAAGGGTGTGCCGTTCGCCCTCATCCGGCCCAAAAGCTCGAGAAAATCTTTGCGACGCTCGTCGTCGACAGCCGCGACCTGGATGAAGCGGCCGGTCTGGACGCCCAAGGCGGAGGCCAACAGAGTCGTCTCCACCATCTGGCCCTTGCCGGTGCGCTCCCTGTGGTACAGGGCCGCGCAGATTGCCCAGGCTATGGTAATGCCGGTGGCATAGTCGGCGATGGCGGTGGACTGGATCTGCTGAGGGACCCCGTCCAGCACCTTGCCCTCGGAGGCCATCAGCCCCGTCATCGCCTGGACGATGAGGTCGTAGCCCGGGCGGTAGCTGTGGGGACCCTTCCGTCCAAAGGCCGTGTTGTCGCAGTAGATCAGCCGGGGGTTTCTCGCCGAGAGAGTTTCGTAGTCGATTCCCAGATTGTGGGGGACGTCGGGCCGTGCGTTGATGATGACGACGTCCATGTCGGGAATCAGCTTGTAGACGATCTCCAACCCTTCCGGCTTCGTCAAGTCCAGCGGCAGGCTTCGCTTGCCTCGGTTCAGCGAGATGAAGTTGCGGCTCTCGTTGGGAACGAACTCCTGGGCGAATCTCCACGGCTCGCCCCAGGGCGGCTCCACCTTTATTACGTCGGCCCCCATATCGCTGAGCAGCATACCGCCGTACGGGCCGGCGATGATCTCGGTGAACTCCAGAATGCGCACCCCATCCAATGGACCCGGCATACTCTACAGCCTCCAATCTCGCTGCGGCGCAGACGCCATCGTGCAAAAAGGTCTTGGGCCTTACCGTATTGTGCAGAGGTCGCGTCGCGGAAGCGGCGCTGACACCTGCGGCGCGCACTCGGATGCGTCTTCCTAAGCTAGGTTGGCCTTGACATTTGGGACTGCCCTTAGTTAACTGTCCGAGGCCTTTTGACTGCGGACCCGCGGCGTCGGAGTCCGTGCTTTCAGACGGGCAGACGCCGTGTCCGAGACGGTATTTTCAGCCTAATTCGTCACGATTGCAAGGAGCACTGGGGATGGGCCAGCTCGATGGCAAGATCGCCATCATTACCGGGGCGGGTACGGGGATAGGCAAGGGCATAGCCAGGGCCTTCGCCCGCGAGGGCGCGACCCTCGTCATCGCGTCCAGGAACGAGTCAAACCTGCAGCGTACCGCCGACGAGCTGCGCCCTCATGGCGCCACTGTCGAGGTCGTGCCAACGGACGTGAGCGAGGAATCTACCGTAGTGGCCCTCTTCGAGCACACGATGCGACGGTTCGACCGACTCGACATCCTCGTGAACAACGCGGGAGTGTTCGATGGCGGGCCACTGGAGGAGCTGACCCTGGCGGCGTGGCAGAGGGTCATGGACGTCAACCTCACCGGCGTCTTCCTTTGCACCCGCGAGGCCATGAAGATCATGAAGCATCAGCGCGGGGGGCGAATCATCAACATCGGGAGCATCTCCGCACAGGTGCCGCGCATGAACTCCGCCCCCTACTCGACTACCAAGCACGGACTCGTGGGGCTTACCAAGTCCACCGCGCTGGAGGGGCGGGCCTTCGGCATAGCCGCAAGCTGCCTGCATCCCGGCAATGTCGTCACCGAGCGCCGTAGCGGCAGCGAAGCCGACATGGACCAAGAGCCCATGATGAGCGCTGACGACATCGCGATGGCCGTCCTGACCATGGCCGCGCTGCCTCCCTACGTCAACATGCTCGAGTCTGTCGTGCTTCCGGTGACCCAACTCTACCTCGGCAGAGGCTAGGATGCACTGCAGCATCGCTCCTCCTCTAGGTCAAGACCCGTCAGGGCGTTTCGACCCAGAGCGCCTCTCACCTGATCGATAGGGCGGAAGGTGTGCCCTCGCCGACGGCCGGCCATGGCCGGCACAGAGCTTCATCCGCTGTCGAAAATATCCCTCACGGAGGCCGGAAACCGATGACAAGAGTTCTGATCACAGGCATGAGCGGCCTTATCGGGGGCATCCTTCGGCGCCACCTCGAAGGTGTAGGCGGCTACGAGCTGACCGCGCTCAACCGCCGGCCCGTCGACGGCGTCAGATGCTTCCAGGGCGACATCTCGGACATTGACGCCGTCAAACCTGCTATGCAAGGGCAGGACGTGGTCGTTCATCTGGCCGCCTACCTCGGCAGCGACGACTGGGAGGGGCAGCTCGCCGGCAACGTAATCGGCACATACAACGTCTACGAGGCCGCACGCTTGGCGGGAGTTAAACGGGTTGTCTTTGCCAGCAGCGGCAACGCCATCCGCGGCTTCGAGCGCGTACCGCCCTACGAGGCCATAGCCAATGGCCGCTACGACGAGGTTCCGGAAGACTTTCCGAAGATCACCCATGAGATGGTGCGCCCCGAGCGTCTGTATGGCGCCGCGAAGGTGTGGGGCGAGGCGCTGGGACGCCACTTCACCAACGTCTATGACATCTCCGTGCTTTGCGTCCGCATAGGCTCAGTCACCGATGGTAACCGCCCGAGAGACACCCGCGAGCGCGCCATCTACCTGAGTCACCGAGACGTCGCGCAGATTCTCCACAAGTGCGTCGACGCCCCCTACGACCTCAAGTACGATATATTCCTCGCGACCTCCGACAACAAGTGGAGCTACCGCGACCTCACGCACCCGCGCGACGTTCTGGGGTATCAGCCACAGGACTCTGCCGACTCTTTCGAGTAGGGCGTCGCCGGACTGAGCATCCTCGGCGTGGGACTTGCCGCGCGCGGATTCCGGCTGATGAAGGTGCCGAGCTCCAAGTCGCGGTGCATGCCAACGTGAGGCGGCGTCTGCGGGCCCGGAGGCGTCCAGCCCGCCTCGGCTTGGTTCCAACAGATCGCCAGGCCGGCCCTGGTCCAAGGGTTCCAAGGGCGGCGCCCCTTGGCGGGGGTCTGGGGGTGTCCTCCAGAAAGACCTCATGGGCGGGCGGGTGGGAAGATCACCTTCGCATTCGAGAGTGGCAGCACGGGGTTAGTTCCCATCTCACAATCCCGTCCGGGGAGTCCAGATCCCGACAAGCCGGGACTGGCAAGGGGTTTGTTGAGCCTGCCCTGAGCCTGTCGAAGGGATGTGCCCCCTAGAAGCCAAAGACCCTGCGGGCGAGTGGGTGGGAATAAGGCCTTTGCCTTTTTGGGAAAGTTTCTTACTGCCGGCAAGGAGCAGCTATGAAGAGCATCGAAATCGACCGCGGCAAGCGAATCAAAGAAGAGCCCAACAAGGGCCACAACCGCTGGCATCCGGACATCCCGCCGGTCCTGCACGTCGACCCCGGCGAAGAGGTTGTGCTGGAGACCCGCGACGCCTCCGACGGTCAGATACTGCCCGAGACGACGGTGGATGATTTCGCCGGCATGGACACGAAGGTGGGGCATCCGCTCACCGGACCGGTGTACGTCAACGGCGCGGAGCAGGGCGATCTGCTGGAGATCGAGTATCTCGACATCGTTCCACAGCCGCGAGGATGGACGCGCATTCGCCCTGGAGCCGGGTTCCTGCGCGACCTCTTCACCGAGCCGTATCTGGCCCACTGGGACATTCGAGACGGCTGGGCCACCTCCGCGCAGCTACCCGGCGTACGCATCCCGAATGGCTCCTTCATGGGTACCGCGGGTTTGGCGCCGTCTCGCGCTCAGATGGACGAGTGGCGACGACGAGAGGCCGCCTTGGTCGAGCGTGGGGGCGTCGCCATGCCTCCAGACCCAGAGGACGCCGTTCCCAATTCGGAGCCGATCGCCAGCGAGGGTCTCCGAACGGGCCCGCCGCGGGAGAACTGCGGCAACGCCGACGCCAAGCAGCTTACCAAGGGCTCGCGACTTCTGATTCCGGTCAACGTCGAGGGCGCGCTCTACTCGGTGGGCGATGGGCACTTTGCCCAGGGCGACTCCGAATGCTGCGTAACCGCAATCGAGATGGGGGCGACGGCTATCGTGCGCTTTGCTCTGCACAAAGGCGAGGCCGCCCGAAAGAACATTCGATGGCCGCGCTTCGCCCATCCCGGTTACTTCTTGCCTCCGGAGTGGGCCGCTCCCGCCAACTTCATCGCGACCATGGGCATGCCCGTTCGCGACGACGGCGTCAACGAGGGCGAGAACCTGACCCTCGCCGCGCGCAACGCCTTGATCAACATGATCGACCTGTTGCAGGAGCGCGGCTGGAGCCCAGAGCAGGCCTACGTCATCTGCAGCGTCGCGGTCGACCTCAAGGTGAGCAACATCGTCGATCTGCCCAACGTGACGGTATCAGCCTTCCTACCCGAGGCTATTTTTGTGTAGCGAGCGGTCTGTGCCGTCATGGAGTTTGAGGCTCGCACATTAACGTTCGCGCGAAAATGTGTCGTTCTAGAGCCCGCGGGCGAAGAATCTGGGGAAGGGGGTAGAGCCCCTTCGCTGCGCTCAAGGGTGACAGCATCCGTCAATCCGGGCTCCATGGGCACCAAGCTCCGAGGACCCAGAAATCATCTACTCACGCTAGGTGATAGGACACTAGGTCAGCCTCCGCGGCGAAGAGAAACTTGCCCCAGGCCGGCTGTCGCAGCTGGGCCAGGGCCTCAGTCCACGCGTCGACAATCGGTTTCGAACCCGCCAGCTCCGCGTAGTGGTCCGCCATCAGATCGAGAAGCCGGTCGAAATCTCGCCTGAAGCTGCCAAACGCCTCGTATCCGCGCCGCCGGGTGACCTCCAGGATCCGAAGCGTCGCGTCGCGAGCGCCGCCCACGGCCAGCTTCGAGCAGGCCTCGAGCATCCCCTCGACGGCTCCGGCGAAGCTCGGCGTCGCGTCCATGACGTGAGGCAGTCTGTAGCCGTCCGCCGTCGGGGGCGCGTCCAACGCCGGCAGGTACCACCTCATGATCTCTGCGATCACGTCGTGAAGGTCCAGCTGCGGCTCACTCCTCGTGGCCTGCCGCGGAGTCACCACGCCCCCAAGGTCGACGATCTCGATGCTGCCCGAGCGCGGGTCGAAGAACACGTTCTGCGGTCTAAGATCGAGCAGCAGGTGGCCGGCGCGGAGAAAGGCCTCCGCCGTGTCCAGCAGGTCGGTTGCGATGGTGAAAGGGCCGCCGGAGCGACGCGGCACGACCGGGTGTCTGACGAAAAGGTTCTGGGGCAGGCCGATAGGCATGCCTTTGACCGCATCGCTGGCGCTTCCGACCAGGGGGAGGCCCCTTGCGCGCCTTTCGACTGCAACTATGTAGCCATGTTCCAGTGTGTCGCCGAAGTAGGAGTCGCCGGGGCTCTGCCTGCCATGCCCGATCATCTGGGCGAGATGGGGCAGGGCGACCCGTCGCTGCTCGCGGAGGGCCTTTGCGCGCAACAGGCTGCCCTCGACGTCCCGATGCTGTCCTCGCTGGACCAGGGCCGGATGGGGCCGCTTTACGACCACGGCATCGCCGGTCACGGTGTCGGTGGCTGAGAAGACTTGAAGGTCCGCGCCCTCGCCCAGCAGCCCTTCGAGCTTGAAACGCGCGAGGTCCACAGCCTCTCCTTGGGAAGCACCTATCTAGCACTTAGTCAGCAAGAAAGCGATGCGTACTTTTTCCCGCCCGCCCGTGAGACTTAGGTCTGGGGGACACCCCTTCGATGGTTCGGCAAGCTCACCACAGGCTTTGCTCAGGACAGGCTCCCAAACCTCCGCCAGCCCTGACTTGTCGGGACTTGGAATCCCTGGGGAGCCCGAGGGGCTCGGTCCCTCGGAGCCTTTTCGAGGGTGGCGGTGGGCTGTATCAAGACTGGTGGAACGAAGCACCAGCAGGGCGTGAAAAACTCTTTCGACCATCGCTCTGGGACCCTTTCGAGTGAGGAAGGGAAGAAATTGTATCTGAGGGACATCCTCGGGCTCCCGGCAATCCCGAGGGATCGGGACTGCACTCCCCATTTTGCATCCACCTGCCACGGCGGCCTGCGGGTTAGCGCCAGAGCTCTATGCGCTTGAACTCCTCGGCGAGCGCGACGCCGATCTTCTTGCCCGCCTCCGCATGGCGGGCCCTCGAGCGCGCCTCACGCTCTTCCCGCGGCGACCCCATCTGGCTAACGTGCCGGTACAGCGCCTCCATCTTGGCGTCGAAGGTGTCGGTAATGTCGAGGAACGTGTCGGGCGTGTCGGAGCGAAACAGGTAGACCTCGCTGACCTTGTGGGGCTCGAGTCCCTCCTCCAGGTGCTCGGGGTAGGCCAGGTGGTCCCTCGCGTAGGGGAAGACCGCGTCCAGCGTCACCCGCCCGCACATGTAGTGGTCGCGGTGGCGGATGTATGGCCTGGCGGGGTCTACCGTCATGACCGTTTGCGGCTTGTGAATGCGGATTTGCCTGACGAGCTTCTCGCGGAACTCTGAGCAGTCTTCAAGCCCCTGGTCCGGGAACCCGAGGCAAACGACCTCGGAGATCCCCATGGCCTCGGCGGCGTGACGCTGCTCCTTCTCTCTGATCTTGGCCAGAGACGCGGGCGAGATGTTTCTGTCGCTTGTTCCCTTGTCTCCGTTAGTGCATAAAACGAGGACGCCTTTGCGCCCTTCCGCAGTCCAGCGGGCGATGGTCCCTCCGGCCCCTCCCTCGGCGTCGTCGGGATGGGGTGTAACGACGAGAAAACTTGTGGAATCTTCCATACGTCGGTTATCCGGCCTCCTTTGCCTTGAATCCTGAGAAGGGGCGGTCAACCCGCCCCTTCGCCTTCATTTCGTGGACTGCCGCCGCTAGTACTTAGTCAGCGAGAAAGCGTTACATACTTTTCCCCACCCACCGCCCGTGAGGTTTATAGCCTGGGGGAGCCCGAGGGGGTTCGCTCTTCGGAGTCTTTTCGAGGGTGGGCGCGCAGGATGTAGCAAGACTTGTGCGACCAGGCATTAGTCGGCGACGGCCGGCGCCTCCACTTTTCCCTTGAACGCGGGCATGACCTCTTTGGCGAACCACTCGAGCTGCTCCAGAATAACGCTCTGAGGGGTGCCTACGGCGTTCCCCATGTTTACCGACTCCAGGCCGGGCAACCGTTCCTGAACGTCGGCGAGCTTCTCGATGATGAGCTCCGGCGGCCCGCAAAGCCACGCGCCAGCCTCGACGGCCTGCTCGATGGTCGGCAATCCGGCGGAGCGGGTCTTCTTCGGGTCGCCGATGGCGGCGATCTGCTCGTCGGTGAGCCCCCGTACGAAGCCGAGCGGCGCGAACATCTTCATGTTCTCCTCGAAGAACGGGCGGGCCTCGTCTATCGCCTTTTGCTGTGTGTCGGCGATGTGGAACGAGAGCCCCAGCGCCAGGTCGCCGCCCAGCTCGGTCTCGCGCCCGTGGCGTGCCAAGGTCTCCCTCCAGGCGGCTAACACCTTCTCGCTGGCCCCGCCCGCGGCCGCTCCGCCACCGATCACGCCTTTGATTCCGTGCTTCGCCATGAAGTCGAGTCCGCGCGGAGTCGCGCTCACCACCGGCTGCCAGCACTCGACGGGAAGGTTCACGGGGCGTGGGACGAGGGTGATCTCCTTCAGGTCGTATCCTCGATAGGGAACGTTGGGAGGGAGGTCGTAGTGCTTTCCATGGTGCGAGAAGGACGGCTCGTTGAATGCCTTGAATATGATGTCTACCTGTTCCTCGAACAGCTCGCGGTTGGCGTCGCCGTCCGTCATCGGAGCGCCGAATACCTCTACCTCTCGTGTGTGGTAGCCGCGTCCGACTCCGAAGACGACCCGGCCGCCCGTCAGCACGTCGGCGGTGGCGAAGTCCTCGGCCAGCCGAAGCGGATGCCACATCGGCGTGATGTTGAAGCCGCAGCCGAACTTGATCCGCTCGGTCAGATGCGCCATGTGGACGCTGAGCTGCAGGATATTGGGGATGCACTCGTAGCCCTCGCGCTGGAAGTGGTGCTCGGCCATCCAGAAGGTGTCATAGCCGGTCCTGTCCATGAGCTGAGCGATGGCCAGGGCCTTGTCGAACACGGTCGCGAGCCGCTGGTCGGAGAGCCAGCGGTCGTTGACGGGGGTTGCGTCGAAGCCGATGTCGTCCAGGTCCACGTGGCCCGCGTACAGGCTTCCAAACTTGGTGATCATGCTCAACCTCCGGGAGCTGATGGGTGGCGCGAGGTCAATTGTAGGGTAGCAAATCGCCGTGTCAAGCCGCGCCCTGCCTCTCCGCGCGCGGGCCGGGTTGGGCGAGAGGCTCTGCTATAATCTGCGCACTCTGCCGAACCCCCGAAATTTGGAGGCCAAAGAGATGCCGTTTCAGACGAAGTACCTGTTCACAGCAAGCATGGACATCGAGCCCGACAAGGAGGCTGTCTTCAACGAGGTGTACGACAAGGAGCACGTTCCGACGCTCCTGGAGGTTCCTGGCGTGCTCTCGATAGCGCGATTCAAGACTCGGGAGCTGACGATGATCATGGGCGGGGAGCGCCGGACAATCGTCGTGGAAGGTGAGCCGCGGTACAGCGCCATGTACGAGCTCGAGAGCCCCGATGTGCTGACGAGCGACGGGTGGGCCGCCGCGGTCGACCAGGGCCGCTGGCCCGGCGAGGTGCGGCCGTTCACAAAGAACCGGCGCCACATCCTTAGGCAGCGTATCTAGCCGTCTGGCTCGGGTGGTCGGTCGACTTGTCCCAAGCTGAGCCAAGGACAAGCGTTTCCCCCTCACTGTGCAACCGGGCTGATAGGTAACGCTGGCAAATAGTCGTGACGGAGCCATCCGTTTCCCTCCGGAGGAGAGAGGGCCCGTTGCTGGCAGATGCCGGTTCCGCCCGTGCTAGAATACGGGTGATTTGAAGCTCCCCACAATCTCTCCGCAGCGCGCCAACTTCAAGTGGTGGGTCTTCGCCACCGTCGCCGTCGGCACCTTCGTCTCCGTGATGGACCAGACCGGCGTTAATCTGGCGCTCCCCCGAATCGCCGACAACTTCGACGCCACCATTCCTGCCGTTCAGTGGGTGGCGCTGGGATACATTCTCACCACCGGAACGCTCCTGATGCCGATGGGGAGGCTCTCGGACATGCTCGGGCGGAAGCGCATATACGTGGCCGGGTTCCTCGTCTTCACCATCGGCGCGGTCCTCACGGGCCTCGCCCCGACTCTGCTGGGCGTGATCCTATTCAAGGTCCTCCAGGGTGTCGGCGCGGCAATGGTGCAGGCCAACGGGATGGCGATAGTCACATCCGCCTTCGCGCCCAGCGAGCGAGGGAAGGCCATAGGGCTGTTCATGACGGTGGTTGGCATGGGCGCCATCGCAGGCCCGGTGGTCGGGGGGGCGGTGGTGGGTGCTTTTGGATGGCGATTCATATTCTTCATGGGCCTGCCATTTGGTCTTGTGTCGATAGTCGCGGCGCTGATCGTCCTAGAGGGACGTTCCACGGAGGATTCGCTGCGTGGGGACGATCGAGCGTCCTTCGACTGGGTTGGCGCGTTCCTGTCGTCTGCGGCGCTGGCCACCTTCCTACTGGTGATGACCAACGCTCACCGCGTGGGCTGGGGGTCGCCCATCGTCGCGGTGGCGATGGCCGGCGTCGTCATGCTGGGCGTGGCGTTCTTGTGGTGGGAGCGTCGAGCGCCGGACCCCATGCTGGCGCTGGAGCTGTTCCGCAGCCGCCTGTTCTCGCTGGGAAACTCGGCGAGCTTCCTGACCTTTTTGGCGGGCACTTCGGTCTTCTTCATCATGCCGTTCTACCTGCAAGGCGTGCTCGGGTACTCTCCAGGCCGGGCCGGCCTGACGATGGCGCCAACCGCCCTTGCTTTCGCGGTCCTCGGCCCGATTTCGGGGCGTCTTTCCGATAGATTCGGATGGAGGCGATTCGCCGTCGCCGGCCTGGCGGCGTCGCTGATATCGATGCTCATGCTCTCGCGGCTCGGCACCACCGCCTCAGTCGCGTCGGTGATGACGGCCCTTGCCCTGCAGGGCGTTGGGATGGGATTGTTCTTCTCGCCTAACGCAAGCGCGGTGCTCAGCACGGTCGCGCGTGAGCGGTACGGCATCGCCACCGCCTTCATGAACATGGTGCGCAACATCGCCAATGTCACCGGCGTGGGCCTGGCCACGGCAGTAGTGACCGCGACGATGAGCTCGATGGGCTTCGAGCCGACCCTCGATGCGGTTTCTTCAGGTGGCGAGGCGGGCGCCCGCGAGGCGTTCACAGAAGGTCTTCGCCTCGCCTACATGGTCACGGCCGGCTTCGTCGCGTTGGCCCTCGTCCTCTCCATGGTCAAAGGTGGCCAAGAGCGGGAGGCTGCCCACACCGAGGTCGATCGCCGCGTACCCTCGAAGGTCTGAGGCAGGACGCCACGCCACCCATGTTAAGAGCGTTTGGTCCAGCGCGAAGGATCGTCGAAAGCCCCAACTACAAGTGGTGGGCGTACTCCGCCATAGCCATTGGCATGTTCCTGACGGTGATGGACCAGTCGGGAGTCAATATCGCCTTACCTCGTATAGCCGAGCACTTCGACGCCGACATTCCCACGGTCCAGTGGATAACGCTGGGGTACATCCTGAGCACCAGCGCCATGCTGATGCCAATGGGGCGCCTTTCGGACATGATCGGCCGGAAGCGTGTCTACCTCATCGGCTTCGTCATCTTTGTCGTCGCCGCTGCCTTCGGGGGCTCCAGTCCAACATTCGCTCTGCTGGTTGTGGCCAAGGTCCTGCAGGGAATAGGCTCCGCGGCCATTCAGGCCAACGGCATGGCGATGATCATCGAGGTCTTCTCCGAGCGGGAACGCGGTAAAGCTCTGGGGCTGTACATGACGGTGATCGGCACTGGGTCCATTAGCGGGCCCATAGTCGGAGGCCTTCTTGTCAGCGCGCTCGATTGGCGGTCGGTGTTCTACGCAAGCGTGCCGGTTGGCCTGCTGGCGATGGCGGTCGCTCTGGTGGCGCTGAGGGGCGGGAAACCTACTGCCGATCCCGGCTCTAAGCAGCGGACCTTCGACTGGCCCGGCGCCGCCCTCTCGTCGGGGGCATTGATCGTGTTCCTGCTGGCTATGACCAACGGCCACCGCCTCGGCTGGACTGCGCCCCTCATCGCCGCCGGGCTCGCCGTGGCGGTGCTGCTGCTGGCGGTTTTCATCTGGTGGGAGAGAAGGGCCAGCGACCCGATTCTCGACCTCGACTTTTTCAGCAACAGGGTCTTCTCGATGGGGGTCGGCGCGCGCTTCCTGTCGTTCCTCGGAGGCTCGGCGGTCTTCTTCCTGATGCCTTTCTACCTGGTGCAGGGCCTGGGTTACTCGGCCGGCAGGGCCGGCCTGCTAATGGTGCCGGGGTCGATATGCATGGCCGTCATCGGGCCGCTGAGCGGACGGCTGTCGGACAGGTTCGGGACCCGCTGGCCTGCCGTCGCCGGCATGATGCTCAGCGCAGCGGCCATGTTCACCTTCTCGCGGCTTACCGTCGACTCGCCTGCCATACACGTGATCGGCGGCATGATGCTTTCGGGGTTGGGGATGGGGACATTCTCGTCTCCCAATTCAAGCGCCATCATGAGCTCGGTGGGAAGGGCTAGATACGGCATCGCCTCGGCCTTCTTGAACCTGACGAGAACATCGGCGAACGTCAGCGGCATCGTGTTGGCGACAACGGTGGTGACGCTGACCATGGCCTCGTTCGGCTACGAGCCGAACCTGTCGGCGGTCTCGGAGAGTGGTGGGGAGGGTGTGCGTGTTTCCTTCGTGCTAGGACTCAGAAGGGCCTTTTTGGTGTCCGGTGGTCTGATGATCTTCGCGATGGTGCTGTCGCTGCTGCGGGGCGAGGCGAGCGTGGAAACGGCGCCGGCTCCGCGCGCCGACGCTGCGGATGCCTCGGCCCCGGCCGTGAGCGACGACTAGTACTTCGACTTAGTTTAGAAACTATCTCAAAAAGGCAAGAGCCATGTTCCCATCCACCCGCCCACAGGGTTCTTTGGCTACTGGGGGCACATCCCCCAGACCCATTGCCAGAGGGGGTCAGCCCCTCTGGACTCCCCGGACGTTTGGTTGAAGGGGAGGCTGACGGCTCATAGCGCTCGTTTGGCCCGTACGAAAACCCGGGTCAGCTCCTCGGCATCCGGGTTGTCCCACCCCGGGAAAGACACGATGACGTCCTCTGAAAGAATCGTCTGGAACTGGATCAACGTGTGAGGCTTGACTCTGAGGGTGCTCGAAAGCACGAAGTAGACCCCGACGAGAAACGCCAGCGCTCCAATGACAAACAGAATCGCCTCGATTAGCTCGGACGTGCCCCTTGCGAACGTGCCGATGATAAGCAGCGCCGCTCCGCCGCCAATCGCCTGAGAGCCCTGCGTCATGCGGCTCTCCTGACCACCGTTAGACTGACGGAAGCTCGCAAGGTCCCCCAATGGTGTCTCGACAGACCCCTCGGCGCCCAACGCCTTCGCCACCAGCCTCTGGTCGGTGAGGATTGCGGGCCCCTTGTCGAAAAGGACCTTCTCTCCGCTGTGCAATCTGATCTTTGTCTGGTCCATCAAACCGCCCTGGGACTACACGAATCGTCGCATTATACCCTACACCGGCGCCCCTGCCGGTTTCAACTGCTCGTACTAGATGGCCCACTCCCTTGACTCGATGTGCGGGCGTCGGAAGGGCGGATTTCAGGCCCACCTCCACAACATGCTCGGAACAGGCATCCGGTGCATCGAACAGAAAGGGCAAATGGCCGCGTGCCTGAGCGGCCTTACACCGCGCTTGGTGGGGCCACCGCTTCGCTACCATGCGGTGTGCGCCAAACCTGTTCGGTCTGCTCTGAAAGCCCTTGACGCCCTGGTGGGCGATGCCATATACTTGGTAGTCGGTGAGAATGCGAGCAATGACGCCACCCGTGACATAAAATACAGCCAACGGTAACTCCCAAACGGCGGTCGGGAGTACCCTGACCGCCCTTTTTTGTACCTTAACAACTGAATCCTGTCCGAGTAAATGATCCTTAATGTGGGTCAAGTTATTAAGGGTCTACGGTGGATGCCTTGGGGCCAAGGGCCGAAGAAGGGCGTGGCAAGACTGCGACAAGCCTCAGTGAGTTGTCTAGCAAGCTTAGCTGGGGATTCCCGAATGGGGCAACCCATCCCGGCTCATACCGGGATATCCCGCCTGTGGCGGGAGGGTAAGCAGGGGAACTGAAACATCTAAGTACCCTGAGGAAAATAAATCAACCGAGATTCCCCTAGTAGTGGCGAACGAACGGGGAACAGCCCAAACCCGTCGGGCTTAGTGGACTGAGGTCCTATGTCCGTCGGGGGTTGTAACACACGTCTGCCTCAACCTCAGCAAGGGGCGAGAAGTCAAAAACCTTCCTCTTAGCCGAACGAACCTGGAAAGGACGACCGTAGAGGGTGAAAGTCCTGTAGGCGAAAAGAGTAAGGCTTCTGATGTGCTGTTGAGTACCACGGGACACGAGAAATCCTGTGGGAATCCGGGGGGACCACCCTCCAAGGCTAAATACCCTTGGCCACCGATAGTGAACCAGTACCGTGAGGGAAAGGTGAAAAGTACCCCGGGAGGGGAGTGAAATAGACCTGAAACCGTAGACTTACAAGCCGTGGGAGTCCTTCCTCGGAAGGGTGACTGCGTGCCTTTTGAAGAATGAGCCGGCGAGTTAATTTAGGCAGCTTGGTTAAGGAATAGAAGTTCTGGAGCCGAAGCGAAAGCGAGTCCGAATAGGGCGTGAGCCGGACGGAGACAAAGCCGAAGGCGGAGGGCCGAGCGATCCTACGCATTGGGCGTCCCGATTCGTCGGGGAGCCCGCACTGCGCGGGAGACCTTGGCACGAAACCGGAGGTGGAGTTTCCAACATGTCTGGTGTGTTGTTTGGATTAGACCCGAAACCGGGTGAGCTACCCATGGCCAGGTTGAAGCCCAGAGAATATCTGGGTGAAGGACCGAACCCGTGTCTGGTACAAAAGGCTGGGATGAGCTGTGGGTAGGGGTGAAATGCCAATCGAACCCGGAGATAGCTGGTTCTCCCCGAAATGTATTTAGGTACAGCCTCAAGGCAGTCTTGGGGAGGTAGGGCACTGGATGGGCTAGGGGGCGTGAGCTTACCAAACCCAACCAAACCACGAATGCCCCAAGATGATCCTTGGGAGTGAGACAGTGGGGGATAAGCTTCATTGTCGAGAGGGAAACAGCCCAGACCGCAGGCTAAGGTCCCGGAGTGTGGACTAAGTGGGAAAGGAAGTGGGATTCCTAAAACAGCTAGGAGGTTGGCTTAGAAGCAGCCACCCTTTAAAGAGTGCGTAATAGCTCACTAGTCGAGGGGTCCTGCGCCGAAAATGTAACGGGGCTCAAGTCCACCACCGAAGCCGCGGGTCCTTCCTCGGAAGGACGGTAGGGGAGCGTTGCCAGGGCGGTGAAGCCACGACGTAAGTTTTGGTGGAGCGCTGGGAAGTGAGAATGCCGGCATGAGTAGCGACAATCCTGGTGAGAATCCAGGACACCGAAAGCCCAAGGTTTCCTACGCAACGCTGATCGGCGTAGGGTAAGTCGGGCCTAAGCCGTAGCGCAAAAGCGAAGGCGATGGACAACGGGTCAAAATTCCCGTACCGCTGTTACCTCGTTTTAACGCAAAGGGGGGACACGGAAAGGTAGGCGGAGCGCGCCCATTGGACATGGTGCGTTTGCCCTTGTAGGCCATGCCAGGATAGGCAAATCCGTTCTGGCGTTACGAGCTGAGGAGGGTGAAAACTTTAGGGCTCGCGCCCTGGGGGATTCCGTTGATCCTATACCGTCAAGAAAAGCCTCGTTGCAAGAGGTTTCGGCGTCCGTACCGAAAACCGACACAGGTGGGCTGGGGTAAATGTCCCGAGGTGAACGAGTGAACCCTCGTTAAGGAATTCGACAAGTTAGCCCTGTAACTTTGGGAGAAAGGGTGCCCGCGGGGTGAAGTCCACTTGCTGGACGGATGCCTTTGCGGGCCGCAGCGAAGAGGCTCAGGCGACTGTTTATCAAAAACACAGGTCTCTGCTAAGCCGAAAGGCGATGTATAGGGGCTGACGCCTGCCCAGTGCCGGAAGGTTAAGGGGAAGGGTTCGTCCCGATTTATCGGGACAAAGCTCTGAACCGAAGCCCCGGTGAACGGCGGCCGTAACTATAACGGTCCTAAGGTAGCGAAATCCCTTGTCGGGTAAGTTCCGACCCGCACGAATGGCGTCACGACCTGAGCGTTGTCTCAACGAGGGGCTCGGTGAAATTGCAAGGCCAGTGAAGATGCTGGCTACCCGCGACAGGACAAAAAGACCCCGTGGAGCTTTACTGTAGCTTGGCAGTGGACTGGGGTTATAGATGTGTAGGATAGGCGGGAGACTGTGAAGCCCCCACGCTAGTGGGGGTGGAGTCAACCTTGAAATACCGCTCTTCTGTGATCTTGGCCCTAACTCCGGACCACCGGAGGACCCTGCCTGGTGGGCAGTTTGACTGGGGCGGTCGCCTCCTAAAAAGTAACGGAGGCGTCCAAAGGTTCCCTCAGGGTGGATGGAAATCACCTATAGAGTGCATTGGCATAAGGGAGCTTGACTGTGAGACCTACAAGTCGAGCAGAGACGAAAGTCGGGCAAAGTGATCCTACGGTTCCGTGTGGAAGGGCCGTGGCTTAACGGATAAAAGCTACCCCGGGGATAACAGGCTGATCTCGCCCAAGAGTTCACATCGACGGCGAGGTTTGGCACCTCGATGTCGGCTCGCCGCATCCTGGGGCTGAAGAAGGTCCCAAGGGTCCGTCTGTTCGCCGGTGAAAGCGGCACGCGAGCTGGGTTCAGAACGTCGTGAGACAGTTCGGTCTCTATCCGTCGTGGGCGCAGGAGATTTGAGGAGAGCTTTCCCTAGTACGAGAGGACCGGGAAGGACAGACCTCTGGTGTACCGGTTGTCCCGCCAGGGGCACCGCCGGGTAGCTATGTCTGGATGCGATAAGCGCTGAAAGCATCTAAGCACGAAGCCAACTCCAAGATTAGATCTCCCGTCTCCGATTCGTCGGAGAGTAAGGTCCCCCGTAGACTACGGGGTTGATAGGCCGCAGGTGTAAGTCCCGTAAGGGATTCAGCTGAGCGGTACTAATAGACCGAGGACTTGACCCACATTAAGGCTCATTTACTCACAAGGATTCAGTTTCAGGGCCTCAGCCCTCAGCATGCAGCCGTCAGCTGTGATTCAACGGCCCAAGGCCGGTTGCTGGCGACTGGAGGCTCATCGGCGCGGGGTGGAGCAGCGGCAGCTCGTTGGGCTCATAACCCAAAGGTCGCAGGTTCGAGTCCTGCCCCCGCTACCAACGTCTACCACATAACGAAGCCCCGGAGAGGTAATTCCCTCCGGGGCTTTTTCCTTTGAAAAAGGGGGTTTGCTAATCCTTTGCTAATCCGCGGCGATTGGGACGTCTTCTGGATGAGCCTCCCCACCATGGACTAGCGTGTCGAAGCTACGGGCCGCGGCCTCCTGTAAACCTGGGAGCACGTCGCTGTAGGTGTCCAAAGCGGTGGCTAAGGTCGCGTGTCCCAACCGCTCCTGCACGATCTTCGGATGCACGCCTTGTTTAAGCAGCAGGGTGGCGTGCGTGTGACGGGCATCGTGTGGGCGGATACCGCTGAAGCCGGTCTTGCGGGCTAGCTTGCGCGCCAGGCGTGCGTCACCGTGTCCGGCAGCATCGGGGAGCCGTCTACGCGGGTGAAGATAGGATCGATGCCGTTGGCAGGGCCAGGGCCCGAACCCAGCTCGTTGGAGACGGTGCTCTTCGCGATGTGCCCTAAACAGTATCGAAACCGACGTGGGTAGGGCCACCTGCCGTCGTCCCTTGGCTGACTTCGGGGTCCGAGAAAGCGCCTTGCCACCGATGCGGTGCAGGCTGCGGTTGACGGACAGCTGTTTCGAGTACCCCTCCGCCGGGGTATCCTGGGCTGAAAGCCCCTGTGGCGTTGCGAGGTGTGCGGCGCTCGGATGCTGGCGGTGTCGGAGCGGAGAGCTCGCGAACACGTGGCCCTTCACCTCATCTCCCCGCTGGCCATTGAAACGGGCGGGGTGATGCCGCCCCGGGATTGACAACGCCGCCGCCGTGCACGGTAGCGTTTACTCCGGACTTGCCGGTCCTGGCCACTTCGCAAGTCCAGCTTGACTTTTTGTTAAGCTCAGGAACATCATCAGATGGCCGTCCATCCAAGTCGTTCTCGACGCACTCTCACCTTTACCCAGAGCCATCGAAGGTAACGCGGCGACGGAGTCGATCATGGTCACTACCCAGAGGCGGCGTAAGCCCAGGGTCAGAGTATGCACTCTAGACGAGCTGAAAAGCAGCCGGACGAAAGTGGTTTCGGCTGAAGGCCGGACCGTCTTGGTCATCGCCGATCAAGGCAACGTCTACGCTCTGGACAACCGATGCCCTCACATGGGTTTTCCTTTGCAGCGGGGAACGATCAGGGACGGCATCCTGACCTGCCACTGGCATCATGCCAAGTTCGATCTCGGCAGTGGGTGCACTTTCGATCCCTTCGCCGACGACGCGCCTTCCTTCTACGTCGAGATTCGGGACGGCGAAGTCTGGTTGGACCCGGACCCGATCGAAGAACCACGTTTGGAGCACTGGCTTGCGAAGCTCGAAGAGGGTCTGGAACAGAACATACGGCTGGTCCTCGCCAAGAGCGTGGTAGGTCTGAATCGCGTGGGCGCGACGAAGGAGATCCTCAAGAGGGCCTCGCTCTTCGGCATTCGCAACCGAGCCGACGGCTGGAGCACTGGCTTGTCTATCCTGACGGCGATGGCAAACGTTCTGCCCCACCTTAATGAAGAGGACCGCCCGTTGGCCCTCTACCAAGGCCTCGTACACGTGGCCAGGTCGACTTCGGGGCAGCCTCCTGATTTTGACCTGGAACCCCTGAGGACCAGTGAGACGCGGCCCGAGCGCTACATCGACTGGTTCCGCCGGTTCATCGATGTCCGTGCCGCCGACGCTGCTGAGCGGACTCTCAGAACGGCCATCAAGGTCGGGCTTTCTCAGAAATCGGTGGCGGACATGGTGTTTGCGGCCTGTACCGATCACCTGTTCTTGGATGGGGGCCACTCGTTGGATTTCGCCAACAAGGCCTTCGAGCTGCTCGATCACATCGGATGGGAGCACGCTGAGGAGGTCCTGCCTTCGCTTATTCCTGGCCTCGTAGGTGCTCAACGAATGGAGGAGTCGTCTAGCTGGCGCCATCCGGTCGATCTAGCACAGCTGCTAAGCGAGGTGCATGAAGAGATCGACACGCTCATCGAAGAAGGCGCTACGCATCCGACCGCGTGGGACGGCCACGAGGAGCTGGCCAGGACGATACTTGACGGCGATCCATCCCACTCGCTGGACATGATGAAGGACCTTGTGAAGAGAGGCGTAGCTCTGCAGGAGCTCTCAGCGGCCGTCGCGTACGCCGCGTCGCTTCGCCCTGTCCACTTCCGAGTATCGAACGAGTTCTCAGACTGGGATACCATCCACCACGTTTTTACCTACACAAATGCCGTTGACCAGGCCATGCGCCGCGCTCCGTCCAAGCTCCTGGCGAGGGGTATATTTGACGGAGCCATGGCCGTCTATCTGGAGCGGTTCCTGAACATCCCAAAGCAGCCCGTCCCATCATCGTCAGGAAGAAATTCTTCGCCGCAGGACGTGTTGGCCTCATTCGACGCCCAGGGCCGTGTCGACGCCACAGCCCAGGCCATCGTCGACATGCTGGCACAGGGCCACCACCAAGAATCGATCGCAACGCTTGGACACGCGTTGCTCAGGGAGGACTCGGGATTTCATCAGTTCCAGATCTACGAGGCCGCCGTAAGACAGTACCAGCGATTCGCCGGTACCCCCGCCGGTAACAACGTACTGATCGGTGCCGCGCGCTTTCTCTCGGCCCACTCTCCGACCGTGAGAGCGGTAGGTCAGACCTATGACATCGCGGCTCGCCTCCATCGGGGAGAAGCTCTTCACGATGAGGTGACTTAAGCCATCAGGCTTATTTTGGAGAAGCGGTTGGATGTCGTCTGGCATCGCGTCCCATAGCGCCCCAATGACTAGCCTCTGGAGGGCTATCGATGGCTAATCGTGATACACGGGCCACGTGGAACTACCACGATGGGACAAAACATCCAGGTGGCCCTCTGATGAGCCCTCATCACCGTTACGACCCGATGCGTAACCCCTTGCCGTTCAAGATCTATGAAGACCTTGATCCTATTCCCTTGTCTCTCGACGTGCCGCTGACGGGTGTGCCAGCTCTGTCTGCCATTGCCACTCACGTGAGCCCTACTCCTGAGGGGCAAGTCCCAGACATCGCTGCGATTACAAGGATCCTTCATTTCTCGGCTGGCATTACCAAGAAGCTCCGATCTGTCCGGGGCGATATGCCGTTTCGCGCGGCCGCATGCACTGGGGCCTTGTATCACATCGAGTTGTACCTGGTTTGTGGTGACCTCTCGGGGCTGGATGCTGGCGTTCACCACTTCGACCCCGGCGAGTCAGCTCTCAGGCTTCTCCGAAAAGGAGACTATCGGAGCGCATTGGTCGATGCCAGCGGCAACGAGCCCGCTGTGGCCAATGCTCCCGCTATTCTCGTCTACACGGATGTCTTCTGGCGCAACGCAGTCAAGTACCAGGCGAGGGAATATCGTCACGCCTTCTGGGACAGCGGGACGATCATCGCCAACACCCTGGCGACTGCCGCAGCCAGTATTCTCCCGGCCAAGGTGGTCACTGGCTTTGTGGACGACTCCGTCAACCAGCTACTAAGCCTGGATGCCCAACGAGAGGTGGCACTTGCTCTGGTTCCGATTGGATATGCTCCAGAGGTCATCACCGGCGCTCCACCTGAAATCGGGCCTCTCGAGCTCAAGACTACGCCCGTTTCGGACTTTGAGGTAGACTTCCCTGCCATACGAGAGATGCACCAGGCATCCTCGCTGGCAAGCCGGGGAGAGGTCGTGGCATGGCGCGAGGAACTCCATGCCAATAGCGTCACCGCAACTTCTGTTCCACTGATCCCTATTGAGCCTCAGGCCCCGGGTGCGTTACCCACGGATCCTGTCGAGACGGTAATTACTCGAAGAGGATCTACTCGAGAGTTCTCTCGGGACTCGGTAACGTTTTCTGAGCTGTCAACGATTCTTGAGAGAGCTAGCCACCAGATACCCGCGGACTTCTTAGCGCCACAAGGCGACGCGCTCACCGACCTTTACCTGATAGTCAACGAGGTGGATGGTCTGCGATCCGGTTCCTACGCGTACCAAAGAGACGGCCAGACCCTCGAGTTGATCCGGGAGGGTGAGTTCCGGCCCGAGGCAGGTCAGCTGGCCCTCGGCCAGGCACTTGGCGCCGATGCCAGCGTCAACCTATACTTCATGGCACACCTCGAGCCTATCTTGAATCGGCTCGGCAATCGGGGCTACCGGGCAGCGCAACTGGAGGCCAGCATCACAGCGGGAAGAATCTATCTCGCAGCTTATGCCTTGGGACTTGGCGCCACGGGCCTCACCTTCTACGATGATGCCGTAACCGACTTTTTCTCGCCCCATGCAGAGGGCAAGAGTGCAATGTTTTTGGTGGCCGTGGGTAGGAGGACCAGGCGAAGGTAACGAAAGCCATACCCGCGCAGGTGGCGAGAAGCGGGCCAGATCGAAGATTCTGAGCGGATGTTCGATAGGGGTGTTTCAGCACCCTGTTAGTAGAACCGGAGGACTCCCATGGATGATTTTGTCAGCGTTGCCAAGACAACTGATCTGTCAGATGGGGAGATCATGCTGGTTGAGGTAGGCGATGAGCGCATTGCGCTGTCAAGAATCGACGGGAGCTTCTATGCCATAGGTGAAGTGTGCCCTCACGCTGAAGGGCCTCTCTCCGAAGGGATAGTGGATGACGACGAAGTTGAGTGCCCGTGGCACGGTAGCCGGTTCAATGTGAAGACTGGTGAGGTGACCTCTCCTCCTGCAGGAGAAGCTGTCGCCCGCTATGCTGTGCGCCTCGAAGGTGATGATGTTCTAGTGGGCCCGGCATGAGCGGCGGACACGCTTCGATCCAGGCGCGACGGGGCGCACCTCTGTGTATCCCTCCAGGTTAGCCGGCGATGCCGCGATCTCGTCACTCCAGTGGCGACCGCGACTGAAGGGCCAGTAGCCACTCGGCAGCCCTGAGGGCCCGGGGCTGGTCGTGCCTCCTCCCATAAATGCCCCTCAGATTCAGAAGGATACGCTCGATCAGCCCTCGGTTACTTACCGGGGCAAGGTAACTCCGGTCCCAAGGAACACCCGCTCCCGCAACCTCTTGCAGTCGTTGAGCGCACTCCTTCTCCGATAGCAGGATGCCCCTGTGAAACGGGTCGATCATCAGACCTTCCTCACCAGAGTTGATGCGCACCATGAAGTGGCCGGGCATCCCCACCCCTACCAAGGGCACTCCCAAACGCTTGCCAACCTCGATGTAGACCAGAGAGAGGGTAATCGGGATGCCCAAACGTCTGCTCAGGACTTCGTTCAGGAAGCTGTTCCGAGGATCATAATAGTCCTCGCGATTGCCACGAAACCCCACCTCGTCGAATAGGTACTCGCTCAGCCTATTGACGCGGGCCAGAGGGTCTGTCTCCTCACCGAGACTGCGAGAGGCGCCAGCCGCGAGAGAGTCCAGGGCCCGTAGCTCTTCTTTTACGTCGAGGTCTGGATACTCAGCCGCGGCGATCAGCAGCGCCATTTGCGCCAGATCGATCTTGTCGCAGCCGGCCGCCAAAGCGAACTGCTCTAGAGCGGAGGCGTTAGGCTGCGCCACCGGATACCGACCGGACCCGCGCTCGGGCGTCGACGATCTGTTCGATCGCCTTCCTTAGCAGCTCCTCATCTAAAACCACGGCATCCAGTCGACTGTCGTCGACAAGCCTCCTCAGGGCATCGTGAAGGCTGGCCTCTCGGTCGGCCAGACGCGCCTGCATTATGATGAGGTTGGTCAGCAGCTCTTTGAGCTCGGCCACGCTGTCCCCGTCGTCGGACTTGGGCAACGCAATCTGGAGCCCGCGAAGAAGCTCCAGTCGCAACGCGCCGAGCCGCGTACAGTGATCGATCAGCCAGGCCAGATGATCGAGTCCCAGCCGATAGCGTCCCTCGCTGTGCACTCCCGCGTTCCGCAGAAACAGCGTCGCGGGGGATTCTTCGTTCTGAGGGCTCATACCCCGCCCAAGGGTTTCACAAGCGAGGTTCCGGTAGCCAATCGTTGGATGGCCAACTCAACTCTCATCATTATCGATGTCCTCAAGCGCGAATCCAAGCCTTTCTAGCTCCGCCTCGAGGGTGGGGAGCCACTGCCGAATCGGGATCTTGGCTGGCACCGTGACCTCGATCCCACCTTGGGACTGCCTCGACACCCCACCAGCTTCTGCTTTTTCCAGAGGCACACTGATGGCCTCTCGATCTATTCCGAACCGGTCCGTGACCTCATAGATTGCCATCATGTCCTGCATGCCAATGATATCGTCGGTCACGTTCCCGCCCTCACGTCAAAGTCCCGTGGTCAGGTGCGTTCGCAAAGGTCGCGCGCCATCTCTTCACCTTGCATCGCCGACTTAGTCGAAGGTGATGACAGTTCGGGCGACATAGCCTTGCTTCATATCTTCGAACGCCTCGTTGACCTGTTCGAGCTTCATGCGCTGCGTGACCAGCTCGTCCAGCTTCAAGCGACCTTGCAGATAGAACTCGATGTAGCGCGGCATATCTATGCGGAATCGGTTGGAGCCCATACTGCTGCCTTGGATCCTCTTCTCCCGGAGGAACGACGCTCCGTCCAACTCGATCTTGGTGCCCTGTG
>JADFIF010000131.1 GCA_022566795.1 Chloroflexota bacterium | reverse complement strand
GAATGCCAGAGCGCACACCAGGCCCGTGCGTTTGTTTCCACCGACGAACGGATGGTTCTGTGATACGTGAAAAGCGTAGGCTGCGGCCATTTCATACAGGTCTCTGTGTAGCCACTCCTGGCCGAAGGAACCCCTGGGCATAGCCAGGGCGGACTGAAGAAGACCCAAATCGCGGATACCTACCTGGCCGCCATAACGCTCGATCTGGTCAACATGGATTCTGATGACGTCGGCAAGCGTTAAGAATGAGGGCTCCATCTGTAGGGCAGGCCCTACTCAGCCAGCTTCTTCAGGGTCTTGCCATGCAGCCGGTTGATTTTGTCCAGCGCTTTGGTGATTCTTTCGTGCCGGCTGTTGTCACGCACCGGCGAAATAATAAGGTTCTCGCCATCGGTGACAATCTCCAACGGCGTGTCCATCTCTATGTGCAAGACTTCCAACAGGGCTTTGTCGATGATAAGCGCGGCGCTGTTGCCATGGGGCGTAAGGGTCTTTATCATGCTCAACTCCTGCGGGTTAGGTGTCACGATGTATATACATTGTACCACCAGGATAGCTTACGAAAAGCGCTACACAACCAGCATCGCGTCGCCGAAGCTGTAGAAGCGGTAGCGGCGGTCGATGGCCTTATGATACGCCGACAGCACCCGCTCCCGCCCCGCGAAGGCACACGTCAGCATCAGCAGCGTCGACCTGGGCAGGTGGAAGTTGGTGAGCAGGGCGTCGACGACGCGAAAGCGGAAGCCCGGCAGGATGAAGAGCTTCGCCCAGCCGACTCGCGCAGTCAGCCTTGCGCCGTCCAGGGCCGCCACCTGCTCCAGCAGGCGCACGGCGGTGGTGCCAACGCAGATCACCCTCCGGCCATCGGCCTTGGCGCGGTTGATGGCGCCGGCCGCCTCCTGGCCGATCTCGAAATACTCCGAGTGCATCTCGTGGGCCGAAGGGTCGTCGGACTTGACCGGGCGAAAGGAGTCCCAGCCGACATGCAGCGTGACGAAGGCCGTCTCGACTCCGATGGACCGCACCAGGTCCAGCAGCTCCGGAGTGAAGTGAAGGCCGGCGGTCGGCGCGGCGACGCTGCCCTCTACGCGGGCATAGACCGTCTGGTACCGCTCGGGGTCGGTCAGCGGCTCGTGGATGTACGGCGGCAGCGCTACCGAGGCGATGTTCCGCAGGCTCTCCTCGGAGGACAGCCGCACGAGCCTGACGCCGTCGGACTCCTCCGCGACGACCTCGCCGCTCACGGCCACGGAGTCGCCTTGCCTAAGACTCGCCGAAGATCTCAAAGGTCGCGCCTGCGCGCATGCGGCGGCCCGGCCTGACGAGGGCACGCCAGGTCCCCGGCGCCTGCCTGCTCAGCAGCAGAAGCTCGATACGGCCCCCCGTACCCGTCCGGCGGCCGTGCAGCCGGGCCGGTATCACCCGGCTGTCGTTGAACACCAGCACGTCGCCGGCCTGCAGGAAGTCGGGCAACTCCGAGAACGTCTGGTGCTGCATCGGCCCGCCATTGCGCGGAACGACCATCAGCCGCGAGGCATCGCGGGGCTCCACGGGCGTCTGAGCGATGAGCTCCTGGGGAAGTTGGTAGTCGTAGTCGGACGTCTTCACGGAAGAGATGCCTTCCTCGGATCTCGCATTTCGTGGTCGAGAACGCGGGAGGCTACGTAGTCGTCTGCTCCGGTTCGCCTTATCGAGTTTGCAGGTTATCCAGGTGGCGACTATTTCGTTGCTTGGAAAGTGCCGAATGAATAGGCGATCATGTCCTGCATCTCCTCGTATCTAGGAGTGGGAGCTCCATACGCCGTGCGGAACCCAATTCTATTATCGTGCAGGTAGATTAGGGCACTAACCGTATGTGCTCCGTCATATAAAGTGTATTCCAGCAGCTCTGTCGATAGTCCCTGTACGGTCGCCGTCTGTTCTCTCGAGACCATTTCGTGTTGTGGGTCCGTCTGCCTGTCGATGGAAATGACCGCATCTACGTACGCGCTCAGGCTCTCACCGTACACAGTACTGCCTTCGACAATAACGAACCACTCCCCTTGCGAGCCCGTGCGCCAGACCACGATCTCACCGTTTTGAACTTCCGGGTGCTCGATCCACTCAGCCGGATACTGTATCGAGAAGGGGTGCTCCGCACTCTCGTACAGCGCCATAGGGACGCCTATAGGGACCAAAGAGGAGGTTGCAGGGGTCGGCGTAGGGGAAGTCTGACCACAGGCGGCACCCACAATCGCTACCAGGGCGATCAGACCGACTGCCTGGTATCGCCACCACTCGGAATTTCCCATATCAGCCTGTACCGTCAGACCCTTTGAGATAGTTTCCTAGTCGTCGCCCATGTGCGCCGGTGCGGGTGCGGCAGTCGCCTGCCGTTGGGCCGGTAGCCGGTGAAAGTAGGCCAGAACGGCGCCAAACATCAGCGTGAAGACGACCATGAGGCTGGACATGCGGAAACCCTGGATGAAGAACGGCTGTGCCGCCTCGCTCGACAGAAGGTCGAGGGTTGAGGGCAGGGCCAAAGCCAGCGCTCCGGCGGCGGCGGTGGCGCCGAGGGCGTGGCCCAGCTCCCGCGTCGTCTCGAGCATCCCCGACGCGACGCCGCGGTGCTCCAGGGCAAGCGAGTTCATGACGGTGGCGTTGTTGATCGGGTTGAATATGTTGGTCCCGATAGCTATCGGCAGCATTATTAGCGGGAGCATCCAGAAGGAGATGTGAGGCGCGGCGAGGCCGACGAACAAGAACCCGCCGGCGATGAGCGCCATCGCGCCCGGCCGCAGGTACCTCGGCTGGTACCGGTCGAAGACCCAGCCCGCCAGCATCGGCATAACGAGGCCAAGCGACTGGCTGGGCAACAACACGACGGTTACGAAAAGGGGCGACTTGCCGAATCCGTCCTCGACCAGGATGGGGATTAGCGTCATCGTGGCCAGCATCGAGAAGTGGTATGTGACGTTGGAGCCCAGCGCCAGAGAGAAGGGCTTTTGGCGGAAGTGCCTCAGGTCGATAACTGGGTTTCGCATCCTCCGCTCGACGATGATGAACGTGGCCAGAAGCGCCAGAAACAGGAAATGCATGGGTATGTGGTAGCGCAGCCCCTCAGAGGAGAGGAAGGATTCCTCGCCCTCGTGAACGTGGCTGCCAGACAGAATCAGGACCACGGCGGTACCGGCCAATAGGATTCCGCCAAACCAGTCGATGGAGCCGCCGACGCCCTCCACCCGAGGCGCGCGCGGGTGCTTCAGCATGGGTAGGGCCGCGGCGATGGCGAGGACCCCCAGAGGGAGGAACGTCACGAAGACGAACCGCCAGCTGAGAAACTGCAGGAACAGCCCGAAAACGGCGAGACCGATGAGGGTCCCCAGGCGGGCGCCGGTGACCGGAATCGCGAAGGCCCTCCCACGCTCCTCCGGGCCGAAGGTCGCCGCCAGGATGGCGTTGGCGTTGCCCATGACCATCGCCGCGCCCAGTCCCGTGACAGCCCGCCACATGACTACGTGCCAGAGCTCTTGCGACAGGGCAATGAGCCCCGAGCCGACGGTTGAGGCCACCAGGCCGGCCAAAAAGATCCGGTTGTGCCCGTACCGGTCGCCCAGCCGGGCGGCAAGCAACACGAGGCTGCCGAGCATCAGCAGGTAGATGATGACGATCCACGCCGCGTCGTCGATGCTCGTGCTGAAGTAGTCCGCAAGAGTTGGGAGCGAGAGCGCGACCGGCAGGCTCGAGAGCTGCACCAGCATGTAGGCGGCTGTGACCGCGACAAGTACTTCGCGCCGCTGCCTGGTGTTGACCAGAGGCCTGACCACGCTGAAGATGTTCAGGAACTCACCGCCCTAGATCGTGAGTTGAACGCGCGGTACAGGGAACAGGTGAACCGGCGTGTAGCTCCACTATACCACAGGTTCGAATTGCCCTGCGCCGCGCTACGGCCCCTCAGCCTCCCCTCTCGCCAAGGGTAGATTGTGGTCAATCGCGAAGTCGGCTTCACTGGCCCAACCCTCAACAGCGGTCGTCCGACGGGGGGCTAGCCGCCGATTAGCTCCGGGTGGATGGCGAGCCGTGCCGCCTTGAGGGTGCTGCTCAGCAGCATGGCAATCGTCATCGGGCCGACGCCGCCGGGGACCGGGGTGATGGCGGCCGCCTTCTCCGAGACCGGACCGAAGTCGACGTCCCCCACGAGCCGGTACCCCCGCTTGCGCTCCGGCGCGTCTATGCGGTTGATGCCCACGTCGACAACGACGACGCCGTCCTTTACCATGTCGGCCTTGACGAACTGAGGCTGGCCGATGGCCGCTATCAGGATGTCCGCCTGCCGTGTGATTCCCGCCATATCGCGCGTCCGCGTGTGGCATACGGTAACGGTGGCGTTGGAGCCCGAGGCGCGCTGCATCAGCAGGTTGGAGACCGGTTTGCCGACGATGTTGCTCCGCCCGCACACGACGACGTGTTTGCCCTCGGGATCGTGCCCGCTCCGAAGCAGCAGCTGCTGTATCCCAGCGGGTGTGGCGGGAACGAAGCGGGGGCGCCCCGCCACAAGCCGGCCGATGTTCGCCGGGTGCAGCCCGTCGACATCTTTGCGCTGATCTATGGCCTCGATAACCGTCGGCTCGTCGATGTGGGCAGGCAGCGGAAGCTGAACGATTATCCCGTGAATGCGGTCGGCGGCGTTGAGTTTCTTCAGCACTCTGAGAAGCTCGTCCTGGGTTGTATCCGCCGGAAGCTTCGTCACCTCCGCCAGCATCTCGATCTCGCCGGCGGCGCGCTCCTTGTTCCTCACGTAGACAGCGGAGGCGGGATCGTCTCCGACCAGCACGACCGCCAGGCCGGGTACGACTCCGTGCCTGGTCTTCATCTCGGCGACGCCCTCGGCCACCTCGGACCTGATCTCCTTGGCGATGGCGGTGCCGTCGATCAGTGTGGCGGTCATGGCATTGGCCCTCCCGAGCTAGCTGGCTCTCGCAAACGTTGTGAGCCCATTATAGGGCGCCGCCTGGCGGGAGAACGACCTTTCAATTCATTTCAGCTACGAATATAATTGACGGCGCCAAGCGAGTCTTCGACCTCGAGGCCGCAGCGGGATGTCCTAATTCGCCAGACGGTTTTACAAAAACAGATGTTGGTGACGGGTGTGGACATAGTCGAGATATCGCGCATCGAGCGCGTGGCGGACCGGTACGGCGCTCGCTTCTTCGAGCGGATATACACGGCTCGGGAGATCGCCTACTGTCGCGGCCGGGCGCCACAGCTCGCCAGCCGGTTCGCCGCCAAGGAGGCGGTAATGAAGGCCCTCGGCACCGGCATACGCGGAGTGCGATGGCGCGACATCGAGGTCGTTAGAGAGCGCGGCCGCGCCCCCGCCATAGAGCTTCACCGGACGGCGATGGCCCGCGCCGAGCGCATCGGCCTCGGTCATCTGGCGCTGTCGCTGTCTCACTCTAAAGAATTTGCCATCGCCTCGGTCGTTGGCGAAAGTGAGCACGGCAACCTCGTTCCGATTCGGGGATAAACGCGAAGGCAAGCCATCGCTGCCCGCTGGCGGACGAAGTGCTAAGGCCATCCCCACTAAGCCTTGAGGGAGTCACAAAAAAGCATGAAAATAGGAGTCCTCGCCGGAGCCAGGCGGGAGGGATTCAGCCTGGACGAAACCCTTCAGCAGATCGCCGAGGCCGAAAGCGACGGCCTCGACAGCTACTGGCTTCCTCATATCTCCAGCGGCGGCTTCGATGCCCTGACAGCGCTGTCGCTGGGCGGCAGAGAGACCAGCCGCATCGAGCTCGGAACGGCCGTCGTTCCGACGTTTCCGCGCCATCCGCTCGCGCTCGCCCAGCAGGCGCTGACCGCCCAGGTTGCGACCGCGGGCAGGCTTACGCTGGGAATCGGGCTCTCCCACCGGCCGTCCATCGAGGACTCCATGGGCCTCTCGTACGACCGGCCCGCCCGCCACATGCGCGAGTACCTGTCCGTGCTTCGGCCTCTGCTCGACCAGGGGAGCGTCGAATTTTCCGGTCGGGTCTACAAGGTCAATGCCGCGCTGAACGTCCCCGGCGCCTCGCCGGTTCCGGTCATCATCGCCGCGCTGGCGCCCCGTATGCTCGCCCTCGCCGGCGAGGTCGCGGACGGGACGGTGACCTGGATGGCCGGCCTCAAGGCCATCGACACTCACGTGACGCCCAAGATTCGAGCGGCCGCGGAAGCCGCCGGACGGCCCCCGCCTCGGGTGTGTGTCGCGCTCCCGGTCGCGGTGACCGACGATGTTTCCGCCGCGCGAGAGCGTGCGGCACGGGCCTTCGAGCGCTACGGCCAGCTCACCAACTACCGTCGCATCCTCGACGTCGAGGGCGCCGAAGGGCCATCGGAGGTCGCGGTGGTCGGAGATGAAGCCAGCGTCGAGCGGCAGCTCCGCGCGTTCGCCGACGCGGGCGCCACCGACTTCATCGGGTCGATAATGCCGGTGGGCGACGACACCGGCCGTTCTGCGGAGCGCACGCGAAGCCTGCTCAGGCAGCTCGTCGGCAAGGTCTGAGCCGGCGCCAGCCGCGGACTCCCAGCCTCCGAGCACAGAAGTACCCTGGTTTGGAGGCAGCCGGCGCCGGGCGCCAACACCGGACATCAGTCCGTGGCGCGGAGAGCCTTCCTCTACAAGCTTAAATCGTTGGCCCAGGTCGCCGAACATGAAGATCGTGACATCGGACCAGATGCGCCGCATAGAGGAACGCTCCGAGCGGGCGGGCGTCTCGACCGACGCGCTGATGGAGCGGGCCGGTCTGGAGTTCGCGCGACGGGTTCGGCATCATATCGGGCACCTCGTGGGCGTGCCGGTGGTCGTGCTGGTCGGGCCTGGCAACAACGGCGCGGATGGCCTGGTGGCCGCGAGGCACCTGCACAACTGGGGAGCGAAGGTTCTCGCGTACCTGTGCCGGGACAGGCCGAAGCTCGACCCCAAGCTCGATCTGGTTCGTGCCCTCGATATCCCCGTCCTGAAGTCCTCCGAAGATGCCGACCTGGGCGTCCTCGATGAGGTGTTGGCCTCGGCCCATCTGGTGATGGACGCGCTGCTGGGCACCGGCCGGAGCCGGCCAATCGAAGGCGAGCTGAAGGCGGTCTTGGCGCGCCTCGGCCGGTCCAAAGTCGAGAGGCCAGCTCTCAAGATTCTCGCCCTCGACCTGCCGACGGGACTCGACGCGGATACCGGAGCCGTGGACGCCGCGTGCGTCGGCGCCGACATCACAGTCGCCCTCGGTTACCCCAAGGTAGGCTTGCTCCACCACCAGGGCTCGACTAGCGTCGGATCGCTGGAAACAGTCGACATAGGCATCCCGCCCGGGCTCGACACCGACGTCGATCTCGAGCTGATGACGCACGCGTGGGCGGCATCGAAGTTGCCCGCGCGCCCCACCGCGTCGCACAAGGGTAGCTATGGCCGGACTCTCGTCGTCGCGGGGTCCCGGAGCTTCGTTGGGGCGGCCCATCTCGCCAGCGCCGCCGCGGTGCGCTCTGGAGCCGGACTCGTTACGGTGGCCATTCCGGAGAGCCTTCAAGCGGCAGTGGCCTCGCTGGCGCCTGAACCCACCTTCCTGCCTCTTCCGGAGTCTGCGCCCGGGGTCGTATCCGCCGAGGCGGCGTCGGTAATACTCGAAGGCATCGGCTCGTACGACGCCCTCCTCATCGGGTGCGGCCTGGGACAAGCCGCTCCGACACGAGAGGCCTTCGCGCAGCTTGTCCTCTCGGGAGCTCCGCTGCCGGCCACGGTAATCGACGCCGACGGGCTCAACATCTTGTCTGAAACTCCCCACTGGTGGGAGAAGCTCGAGGCGCTCGCCATTGTGACCCCGCATCCGGGCGAGATGGGCCGTCTAACAGGCCAATCGACTGAGGCCGTGCAGAGGGACCGGATCGCCGTCGCCAGGGACTCCGCCCGCCAGTGGAACAAGGTCGTCGTGCTCAAAGGGGCCTACACGGTAGTCGCCCTCCCGGATGGCAGGGCCATGCTAAGCCCCTTCGCCAACCCCGCGCTGGCGTCGGCCGGTACAGGGGACGTTCTGGCCGGGGCCGTGGCCGGCCTGCTGTCCCAGGCCGTTCCGGCGGCCGAGGCGGCAGCGCTCGGCGTGTACCTGCACGGCATCGCCGGGGAGCTGGTCCGAAAAGAGCTTGGGGACGCAGGGCTCGCCGCGGCAGACCTGTTGCCCGCCCTGCCACGAGCCATCCAAGAGCTGCGGGCCAAGGACTAGTGCTTAGTCGGCACGAAAGCGATACGTACTTTTTCCCACCCGCCCGCCCGCGAGGTTTACCGTCGGGGGGACACCCCCAGACCCCCGCCGACAAGTCGGGATTGGCGGGGATACAGGGGGATGGTTCGGCGTGTGGCAGATCACGAGTGCGTCCCCAGTGCGGGGCGGACGTTATGACGCGGTTTTCCGCAGTC
>JADFIF010000130.1 GCA_022566795.1 Chloroflexota bacterium | reverse complement strand
AGCCGCGGTTCGTCTCGCGAACGCCTCCGACCTCCTCGACGCCCTGATCGTCGTCGGAAGCGAGGATGAGCCGCTCCCCCTTTCGTGACTGCTGCCAGTAGAGCTTCATCTCTTGTTACTCCGCGCCCTTTCGGGGCTATGCTTCGGTCTATTCCATAAGACTACTCTACTTGCACGACCCCCGCCATGCAACTCTAGCCGCCCCTCAGGGCACGGCTCATTGCGTCGCCGTCGACCTTTGACTAGAATGTGCGTAGGCAACAAGCCGAGAGGAGATTTGCCCATGCCCAGCGTTACCAGTGACCGCCTGCGGAACATCGTACTTCTATCCCACAGCGGTGCGGGCAAGACTATACTCTCCGAGGCGCTGCTCTACGCCGCCGGCGTTACGAATCGAATGGGGACCGTCGAGGACGGCACCACCGTCTCCGACTACGAGGCGGAGGAGGCCCGCCGCCAGTCCAGCGTGCAGGTCTCGATCCTGCCCTGCCCATGGCGTGACAGCAAGATCAACATCATCGACACGCCTGGCTACGCCGACTTTAGGGGCGAGGTCGTCTCCGGTATCCGGGTCGCCGATGCCGCTCTGATCGTCGTCGCGGCCCCGGCCGGTGTCGAGGTGGGAACCCAGCAGATGTGGCAGATGTCCGACGACCTCGGACTGCCCCGAATGATCTTCATCAGCAAGATGGACCGGGAAAACGCGGATTTCCAGCGCGCCATGCAGTCGTTGACCGACAGGTTCGGACGTCATTGCGTGGCACTCAACGTGCCCGTCGGGGCTGAGGCCGGCTTCTCCGGAATCGTCAACGTCTTGGACACCACCGCTGACGTTCCGGACTCGGTGAAGGATGCCGTGGCTTCGGCGCGGGAAGCCCTCACAGAAGCCATCGCCGAGACGGACGACGATCTGACACTGAAGTATCTGGAAGGGGAGTCGCTGACGGCGGACGAGCTTGCCCAGGGGTTGAGGCGGGGAATCGCGTCTGGGGCGATCGTCCCGGTGCTCGTCGGAGCCTCTCCATCGGGTATCGGAACGAAGGAGCTCTTGGACGCCATCGTCGATCATATGCCCTCTCCGGGCGACCGGCCGCCCGTGGCCGCCACGACACCGTCGGGCGAGGTGGAGCTCCCGTGCGATCCCAACGGACCGCTCGGCGCCCTGGTCTTCAAGACGACGGCAGACCCGTTCGTCGGCAAGCTGTCCTACTTCCGCGTCTACAGCGGAACGTTCAAGAGCGATTCTCAGGCATGGAACACGACCGCCGGCGAGGCCGAGCGTGTCGGTCAGATCTTCGAGGTTACCGGCAAGTCTCAGGAGGGTACAAGCGAGCTGGTAGCGGGAGACATCGGCGCCGTCTCGAAGCTCACGTCTGTCCTGACAGGGCACACGCTGGCCGACCGTGAGACTCCTCTGACCCTAAAGGGGTTGGAGTTCCCGAACGCGGTCTACAACATGGCCATCTACCCGAAGTCCAAGGCCGACGTCGACAAGATGAGTGCGTCGCTGGCCCGCATTGCGGAGGAGGACCCGAGCCTCATGGTCAGCCGCGAGCCCGACACCCTAGAGATGCTTTTAGGTGGGCTGGGCGATACGCATGTCGAGGTGGCCGTCGAGAAGATGAAACGGAAGTTTGGCGTCGAGCTGCAGCTGGAGACTCCCAAGGTCCCTTACAAGGAAACCATAGCCGTGCCGACCAGAGTTGAGTACCGACACAAGAAGCAGTCGGGAGGCCATGGCCAGTTCGGCCACGTCTGGCTGGAGTTGGAGCCGCAGGCACGAGGAGCCGGCTTCGAATTCGCCCAATCGGTGGTCGGAGGCGCCGTGCCGAGGGAGTATATCCCGTCCGTGCAGAAGGGCGTAACAAGGGCGCTCGAGGGCGGCGTCGTGGCGGGATTCCCTATCGTCGACCTGAAGGCCACCCTGGTGGACGGCAGCTACCACTCGGTCGACTCTTCGGGTATGTCCTTCGAGATCGCCGGGGGTCACGCCCTCATCAAAGGTATCCAACAGGCCACGCCCGTGCTATTAGAGCCTGTGATGCGCGTGAGCGTGACGGTGCCGGAGGAGTACACCGGCGATGTCATGGGCGACCTCAACAGCAAGCGAGGCCGCATTCAGGGTATGACGCCGCAAGAGCATGGCATGACCCTGATCGAGGCCGAGGTACCTCAGGCCGAGATGATGCGGTACGCCACCGAGCTAAGGTCCCAGACACAGGGCCTTGGCTCCTTCGGGATGGAGTTCGACCACTACGACCAAGTGCCTCAGCATCTGGTGCCGGCCATCGTCGAGGCCATGCGGGAGAAAGAGGAGGCTCGGGCGTAGCGATCGCCCGTTCACCACAGGCGCGCTTTCGAGGTATGCTACTCCCTCGCCGACCAGAGGGTGTGGTAATTCTCGCCCCTGACGACGGCGGCAAGCTCCGCCTGCTCGAGCTTGCGCAACTCCGCCAGCACCGCGTCACACTCGGCCAGCACATCGTCGTTTGGGCCGTCGCGGAAGCGGTCGACGATCCGGTCCCACACCCCCATGGTCACGAGGCTCTCCACGTACCGGGGCCACGGGATGAGGGTTAGCGTTCGAAGCCGCGGAAACGTCGGGCGGAGCTTGCGGATGGTCCGAAGCCGCTCCTGAGGCGACGCCGCCATCGGGAGGATGCGGACCATGGCGCCCTCTTCGTCGTTGCTCCGAGTGTCGATGACGACAGCCTTTCGAAAGGCGGGGAAGAAAAGCGACATCACATCGGCGGTGTCGATGTTGGCCATCACGTCCTCGAGATTGAAGACAACTTCATCGTCCATCAACGCTAATCCTCGCTTCGGCTATCTCTTGCTATTGGGGGCGCCCGGCTTCGAAGGTTGAAGCATACCGGTGGAGCTACGCCCTCTTTGAGTCCGCTCTGATTCAGTCAGGACTTTACCAGCTCTCGCACCGTCTCGATAAATGACGGCAGCACGTTCTTCCAGTCACCGACGACCCCAAAGGCCGCCTCCTTGAAGATGTTCGCGTCGCTGTCGCGGTTGATGGCGACGAGGCTTTTGGCCCCCGAGCAGCCCGCCATGTGCTGGCTTGCGCCCGAGATTCCGACGGTGATGTACAGGCCCGGGGTGATGGTCTTTCCGGTCAGGCCGATCTGGTAGCTGTGATCCAGCCAGCCCGCGTCGCAGACGGCACGGGACGCTCCGACCGCGCCTCCGAGGAGCTTTGCCAAGTCTTCCAGCATCTCGAAGGGCTCCGGGCCGCCCAGCCCTCTTCCTCCGCCGATGACGATGGGCGCGTCCTCCATCCTGACGCCTTCGGCCTCTCGGTTGACCGTCTCGACGAGCCTGGTCTGGATCACGCTGGCGTCGAGGTTGGCCTGAATAGCAACCACGTCGCCTTTCCTGCTGGAGTCGGGCTCCAGTGGCTCATAGACCTTGGCTCGCAGCACGACGATCTGGGGGTTGGCATCCTTGAAGATCATGCGGGCCACCGCGTTGCCGCCGTACACGGGCCGGGTGGCCGCGACCCGCTGTGTCGCGTCATCGAGCTCGATCTGGACGCAGTCCTGGGCCATTCCGACGCCCAGCCTGAAGGCCAGCCGCGGGCCAAGGTCTCTTCCGGCAGGGGTCCTGCCGACCAGCACGGTGCTGGGCTCGATCTGGCGGCATGCCGTTTCGATGGCCGCAACTTGAGCGTCGAGGCTCGGCTCGGCCAGGAGAGGGTCGCGAATCATGTAGACCCTGTCGGCGCCCAGGGCGATGGCCTCGGAGGAGATCTCCTCATCGCCGCCGGCGCTTGGAATCGCAACCGACACCTCCTCGCCCGTCGACGCGCTCAGGCTCCGTGCGGCCGCCAGCAGCTCACCCACCACGGGCTGGAGTTTTTCGTTGGCTGCCTCGCCGACTACGAGGATTTCCGTCATCGATTATCTCCGTTTAGCAAGGCTATCGGCCGGCAATCAAACAGTCTGGGCGAGCTCATGCGTCTCCTCGAGATAGTTCGTCGAGTCATATGAGCTTCTCTTCACGCAGCCTGAGGGCTAGCTGACGGCCGGCGTCAGCTTCGTCTTCGCCCTCGATGAACTCGCACTGCCGGTCGCTGACCGGAACGAAGAGGTCGGCGAGCTCGAGACTGGGAGCCAATCTGGCCCGGTCGAGGCCAAGGTCCGATGCCGACCAGATATCCGGCGTCTTGCGGCTGGCCGTCATGATCCCCCGCAGGGTTGGGTACCGTGGCTCGCCCAACTCGTTGCTGACCGTCACCAGCGCGGGCAGCGAAGCCTCCACCACCTCGTAGCCGTCCGACATCGCACGCTCGACGATCACGCCGCCGTCAGTGACCTCGATCTTCTGCGCCATGGTAATGCAGGGAAGCCCCAGCATCTCCGCGATCCCCAGAGGGACCAGCGCATTGTCCCAGTCCGACGCCTGGCGTCCGCACAAGATGAGGTCGTACTCACCGAGCTTCTTGATCGCCTCCGCCAGCGTATAGGCGGTCGCGAATCCGTCCAGGTCCTCGACGGCCTCGTCCTGCACCAACACCATGCGGTCGGCTCCCATCGAGAGAGGCTTCTTCATGACGTCCATGACGAAGTTGTCGCCGGCGGAAACGACGGTAATCTCGGCGTCTCCGCCATCTTTCAGCCGCAGCGCCGCTTCCACGGCGTTTTCGTCGAATCCGTTCACGACCGGTGGAATCCCGGGCGCTGGGATGACGCGCTTGGCGTCACGGTCGATCTTGAACGCCGACACCGGCGTCTCGGGGTCCATCACCTGCTTGACACAGACGACGATCTTGAGCGGCATGGAGGCTCCCAAGGCTTGCAATATGCGGCCCAAATCGCGGGGCCGCATCGGAATATAGCATCGGGCTATGGGAGTGTCAACGGGGCCATCGCGCCACCCCGACCGACGGAGTGCGCTCCGCAGGCCCATGTCAGGGGACAGCTTCCTGCAACTTCTCGTTCCAGTTGAGGCATGCGCTTGTGAGGAGTCAAGAACAAAGTAGTTACCTTGAGCTGAAACGTCGGCCGCTAGCCAGCGAACGCCGGGTTGGGCCTCGGGAACCAGCTTCCCACGCTACAACGCCGGACGGGACAAGCTGCCTTCTGAAGGGGTCGAGAGCGGCGAGCTCTCATGCGATTGCGCGGTCCGACGAGCCTCTTCGGCGTATGCCTAGATCCGGATTTCGAGGCGCGGCTTCAAGAGGCCGTCAGGGACGCCGGTCTCACGCATGAACTTGACCAGGAGCCCGTGAAGCTCTTTGGCCACCTCGGGCCGGTCGTGGATGAGGTCCTTTTGCTGTCGCGGGTCCGCCGACAGCTCGTAGAGCTCCGACATGCCTTCGTCCTGGCTGTAAAGCAGCGACCAGTCTCCCGCCGTCACCGTGGTCACCGGTGGCGCGCCGAGCTGACGCCGAATGTTGTCCACCGACCTGACAGCGTCGCCCGGATTGGCGAACGGGATGCCACTCACCACGAATTCCCGCCCTGGCGCTGACGTGTCGTGGGCCTGTCTAAGGAGCGAGACACCGTCGACGGCGGCCGGGACCTCCTGGCCCAGGAAGTCGAGCACGGTCGGCATTACGTCCACCACCGACGTAGACCCCTGGTAGACTCCGGCATCGACGCCCGGCAGGTACACGAGCAGCGGGATTCTCACCAGCTCTTCATAGAGGGGCGAGTGCGCCCAGCGAGCATCCCGATCTCCGTGCTGATGCGGGGTCCCGTCCTCGCGCTTGCCGAAGGTCATCTTCCCGAACAGGCCGCCGTGCTCTCCGAAGTAGAACCCGTGGTCAGACGTGAAGATGATGGCGGTGTTCTCCATTAGCCCCATGGTCTCAACCCGCCCCAGAAGCTGCCCGATCCATGCGTCCACCATCGTGATCTCCCCGCAGTAGGTGGCATGGGCTACGTTCACGAGCTCCTCGGTCAGGCCTGGCGCGTCTTGCCAGCGGGCATAGACGGGCTGCACGATCTCCCCGCTGTAGTTTGGAAGGTATTGCTCCGTGTAGTACGCCGGTGCGTCCCACGGCTCGTGCGGGTCCCAGGTGTCGACGTAGAGAAAGAAGTCCTCCTTGTAGTGACCCTCCAGCCATCGCATCGCACGGGCGAAAGTCTGAGGGGCGTTTCGGTCGGACTCGTAGCGCCACGAGGCGACGAGGTCCCTGGACTCGTGATGGCCCCTCCTTTGCACTCTCGTACCAGACCCCTCCTGTCCCGTGTACATGAAGAAGGTCTCGAACCCACGGTCGTAATTCATCCCTCCACGAACGTAGAAGGGCGTGTCCACGACGGCGGCGGTGTGGAATCCGTTGCGGGCGAGGAGCTGGGCGAGGGTCGTCGTACTCTCGGGCAGAGGCTCCCAGCCCATGAACGACATGGTCCATCGGCCGGTCGCATGGTCGGCCCTAGTCGGCATCGTCGGAAACCCGCCGGCGTAGTGCTTGGCGAACCTGATGGACTTGGTCGCCAGCGCGTCGAGCGCAGGGGTCTTGATGTACGGATGGCCGTAGGCCCCGATGTGGTCCTGCCTGAACGTGTCGGCCACGATCCATATGACATTCATCACTTCACCTCCGTTCGGACGGGTATGTGCCTCGCGCGTCGGGCTCTCGGCCGTCCACCGCAGTATCAGCCTGTGCGGGCCATGGTAGGCACGCCCGTCGCGGTTGTCAACAAGACGAGGCTCCGGCAACTGGATCGCTCTTGTAGAAGCACAATGTGGAAGTTATTTGGAAATATCTCAAACATGTTATGTATCAAATACAGATGTTCACACGAGTAGTGTGGTCATGCAGTTTGAAATTGCTCTAATTGGTTGAAACATTGCCTTGACATCATTAGGAGAAATCTAAAATAATGACCACGCCTTGTCAAAGGACTAGCCGTTTTACTGTTTCGGAAACCCAAGCCACTCCGTGTGGTCTGGCCCGCGAAGCCCGCTCTAATTTCTCGTCGAAGCCCGTCTCAAGGAACCCGCATCAGCTTGGCTTTAGTCCCACCCACCGAGACTAGGCGAGGCCCGAAGGCGCAGGACGCCTGAGGACGCCAAAGGACGGACTAAGGAGTATATCTTGATTACATCGGTAGCGAGCCCCACGACTCGGGAAGCCAGGCCTCTTCTTATCTGTCCTCGCTGCGACTCGCGGCTCAGGTTCAACTACGACGAGCCGATATGCCTGCAGTGCGGCTACGTCAACTATGCCTACTCAGCGCCTGACCAGATCCGGCGCAAGACCAACCTCATGAGTGCCGGCACGCGGTCCGTGCTACGCTACGTTGGCGAGTCCTCCCCGCTTTCGGAGACGCTGACGCACGTCAAGCTCGTGCGGTTACGTAACCGCGTCGTGTATGGTGTACGGTGCCCTTTCTGCGGGCAGGCGATGAGTCAGTCGTCACTCTCAGGCAAGCGTCGCGAGGCACGTGAGGAGCGCTACAAGTGCTCCGACGGGCACAGGGTATCTTTGACACCGGGCAGGAACGGCGCCCTGGGCTGGAAGTAGGGAAGGTCTCATCGGTCTGAGTCGCACCCAACTGCGCTTCATACGCGGCAGGCAAAGGATGGGCAGCCGCGGAGAAGCCACGGGATAGCGAATCGAGGGCCGTCGCTTGGCGGCTGTTGGTCCAGGCGATGACAACTGTCGCTGCAACGTACGCTCAAGAGACCGGCCGCCCCATCTTCATCTGCGACTTCTCTCCCCCGCGCGGCGGGGATCCTGCGCTGCTGGAACCGGCCAGAGCTTTAAGCGTCGATTTCATCTCCGTGGCCTACAACCCCGGCAAGTCCGCCAGGGTCAACTCCGCTGCCGTCGCGCATTGGGTCCAGTCCAACACGTCGACGGACGCCATCTTCACGCTGGCGACCCGGGACATGAACAAGGTGGCCATTCAGAGCCTTCTGCTTGGCGCGCAGCTCCTTGGGCTGGAGAATCTCGTCGTGGTGAAGGGCGACGAGTTCAACGACCGGGACCTGGCGGTCCTCGCGGAGGTCAACGACTACGTTCCCACGGGTCTGATCCGCGCGGTGGCCCAGCTCAACGAAGGAATCGACTTCCGGGGGCTCAAGTTGCGCGGCCCGACGCAATTCTGTATCGGCGCGACGGTAGATCTCGGCCGCGACCTCGCCGCCGAGGTCGCCCTCACGCGGCGGAAAGTCGAGGCCGGCGCCCACTTCTTGATCTCGCAGCCGACGTTTGGCCCAGACGAGCCCACCCGGTTCCTGGACGCCTACGCCGAGCACCACCGAGAGGATCTCGCCCTGCCGATGTTCCACGGGATTCAGGTGATGACCGCGGAGAGCATCCAGTTTGGCAGCATACCCAGGTGGGTGACGGACGATCTTGGACGCGGAAGACCCGGGACCGAGATCGCGGTCCAGGTCCTCGAGGCATTCGTCAGCGCGGGATTTCGGACCTTCTACCTGGTGCCGCCTATTCTGCGCGGTGGCCGCC
>JADFIF010000129.1 GCA_022566795.1 Chloroflexota bacterium | reverse complement strand
CGCAGCGGATACCCCGACAGCGAGAGCCGGCCCCCAATCTGGCCGGCCGACACGCCCTGGGCCTTCAGGTCTTTTGCCAGCAGCAGCAGTCTGACCTGCCGCGCCATCATAGACAGGACGTACGTCGCGGGCCTCCCAGAGTCGAGGAGCTGATGGACCAGGGGGATCGCCACGCCCGGCCGGCCCTCGATCACGGCGTCGACGGCGCTGAAGATGCTGGCCTCTTTGGCGTAGGCTACAAGCTCCTCGACATCTTCAACCGCAGCGGTTCGACCCCAGCAGCGGAGCGAGAGCTTCTGCAGCTCCAGGTCGAGGACCCTGAGGTTGGTGCCGACCGCCTCAGCCAGCGCGGCCGCGGCCCTCGGCTCGATATCGACCTGGTGCTTCTCCGCCCGCGCCTGTATCCACCGGCGCAGCGCCCCTCCGGTGGGTAGGGGGAACGTCTTGACCTGCGCCAGGGGCCGTATCCTGGCCAGCATCGGGTTGCGGTCGCTCAGGCGGTCGTCGACGAGCACGAGGTCCGTCGACTCCGGCACGTGAGGGAGGTACTCGGCGAGCCCTTCCCACGCCCCCAGCCCGCGCGATTCCGCCCGCGTAGCTCCTGAGCCGCCGCGCGTCGCGGGGCGCGCCTCGAACTGCGACAGGAGCCCTCGGACCACAACGAGGCGCCGCTCGGCCAGAAAAGGCACCGTGTCGCAGGTGGCCTTCAGCTCTTCCAGGCTCAGGCTCTGCGCGTCCAGGCTGCTAACGTTGACGTCGCGCAGCTCCTCGGGCTCGATGGCGGCCTTCAGTGAATCGACGCGCTCTTCGAGCGAAAGCTCGTCGCCACCGAACAGGAGGTGGATCACGGGGTCGTTTCCTTTGCCAAGCTGCAGCAGCTATAATGTGATGACACGAAGGGAGTGTGTCAGGCGTGCTTAGGGGCGTCCTCTACCTTCTTAACATGACCGGCGTGCCGCGTCTCGTCATCCGGCTTATGATGGACCGGCGGGTACCGCTTCGCGTCAAGCTCATACTTCCTGCCGCCCTCGTTTACCTGATCTGGCCCGCCGACCTGGTTCCCGACATAGTACCAATTCTCGGCCGGATAGACGACGTTCTTGTCGTGATCTTCTCCCTCGTCTTCTTCCTGGGGACGGCGCCCCGGGAGATCGTCATGGAGCACATCAGAGGCCCGCGGTCCGGCGACACCCCAAAGAAGAAGAACGGCCCCGTTATCGAAGGCGAGTACCAGGTGCTCGACGACGACGAGCGAGCCTCCTGAGTCGCGACCGACGCCACCCTTTCGAGATGTGCGCGACCGCACGCGACTGGCCAGATGGAAGTAGCGATACTCGGCCTCCCCAACAGCGGGAAAACTACCGTCTTCAACGCCCTCACGAGAGGGTCCGCCGAAGTCGTCCCATACGCTTCGGGCGCTTCGGGCCAGAGCGGCCCAAACGTCGGTGTCGCCAGGGTCCACGACCCTCGCATCGACCTCCTGGTGAGCCTCTTCAGTCCGAAGCGGACCGTCCTGTCAGAGGTCACCTACAGCGAGGTACCGGCCACGCCGGAAGGTCTGGGCAAGACCCAGAGCATCTCTGGACTCTACCTCAACTCTATTCAGCGCGCCGACGCTCTCCTGGTCGTCGTCAGAGCCTTCGAGAACGAGTCCGTGGCCCACGCGGGCGACGGACTCGACCCGGTGAGGGACGCCGAGACGATGCTCTACGAGCTCGCCTTCGCCGACCTGGAGATCCTGGACCGCAGGCTGGCTCGATTGGCCGATGGACTGAAGGGCGCTAAGGCCGCGGAGAGGGATCCCATCGCGCGGGAGCAGGCCCTTATCGAGCGCCTCAAGGATGGTCTCGAGTCCGGCACGCACATTCGGGACCAGCCGCTGGCTAGAGATGACGCCCATTTCTTGGAAGGGTTCCAGCTTCTGACGGCCAAGCCGCTGATGGTGCTCCTGAACCTCGGAGAGGACGAGGCAGCCGAAGGAGCAGCTCGCCCAGAGTCCCTGAGGCCACTCCTGGATGAGAGGAGCGCGCGTTGCGCAGCCTTCTGCGGCAAGCTTGAGATGGAGCTGTCGCAGATGGAGCCCGCCGACGAGCAGGAGTTCCGTGCGTCGCTGGGACTATCGGAGTCCGGCCTGGACCTGATGCTGCGGATGACCCACGAGGTCACCGACGTCATTACCTTCTTCACGGGAAACACCAATGAGGTCAGGGCATGGGCGGTGCCGAGAGGTACCTCCGCCGTCAACGCGGCCGGAAAGATTCACTCGGACATGAGCCGAGGGTTCATCCGCGCCGAGGTAGTCGCCTACGACGACATGGAGCGATGCGGCACGCTGGCGGAGGCCAGGCGTCAGGGAGTGTTGCGCCAGGAGGGGAAGGGCTACATCGTGAAGGACGGCGATATCGTGAATATCCTGTTCAACGTGTAGCTAGGGCAGCGGAGAGTAGATGCGGTCGGAGAACACGAACAGGCCGGCAGACCCGGCAACGGCGTCCTCGGGCCGCACCCAGCCCGAATTCAGGCCCCGCGGCCTGTACGTCCACATTCCGTTCTGCAAGACCAAGTGCCCGTACTGCGATTTCAACACCTACGCCCGCATCGAGGACCTCGTCCCCCGCTACGTCGACGCCCTCCAGGCGGAGATCTCGCTCTGGGGCGCGCTTCTGCACCATCCGCCACTCGAGACCGTGTTCTTCGGCGGCGGGACCCCTTCGTACCTGCCGGCTGACCGGATCGTCGCCATTCTGGAGGCTATCCGAGGGTCCTTCGGCGTGTCCGCGGGCGCCGAGGTATCCCTGGAGGCGAATCCCGGAGACCTGACGCCGGCCAAGCTGGACGCCCTCCGACGCGTCGGCATAAATCGCCTCAGCATCGGGGTCCAGTCCCTCGACGACCGGCTCCTTGAGGCCCTCGGCCGGCGCCACTCCGCGGCCGACGCCAGGCGTTCGTACCACACTGCCGTCGACGCCGGATTCGACAACGTGAGCATCGACCTCATGTACGGCCTGCCGCATCAGACGTTGACGGGCTGGCGAGACACTCTCGACGGCATAATCTCCCTCGGTCCGCCCCACGTGTCGATGTACTGCCTGACGCTGGAGCAGGGTACCCCGCTGGCCCAGTGGGTTCAGCTGGGCAAGGTGCCGGAGCCCGACCCGGACCTGGCGGCCGACATGTACGAGATGGCCGAGGAGCGCATGGGGCAGCGCGGCTACCGGCATTACGAGATCTCCAACTGGGCCAAACCGGGGTTCCCCAGCCGCCATAACCTCATCTACTGGCGCAACCAGCCCTTTCTGGGGGTCGGACCGGGGGCGCACTCCTATCTGGGCGGCTTCAGATTCGCGAATCTCAAATCGCCCAGGGAGTACATAGAGCGTCTCGATTCCCGGCCACCTTTGCCGAAGGCGTCCAGCCCCATGAGTGAAAGAATAGCCGGCGTGCCCGTCGTGGACACCGTTGAGGCAATCGGCCCGCGCCTGGAGATGGCCGAGACGATGATGATGGGCCTGAGGCTGGACACGGGCATCATCTCCGAGGACTTCGCCCGACGCTTCGGCCGCTCCCCCGCGGAGGTCTACCCTGACGACGTTGCCGACCTCGCGGCGGTGGGCCTGCTGGAAGATTCCGACGGCGCGCTGAAACTGACCCCTCGCGGTCGAATGCTCGGCAACGAGGTCTTCAGCCGCTTCCTGGCCGCGGAGTCCGTTTAAGTCCAGCAAGTCTCTCGCGAAACGGGCCGACCTACCATACGCGCCAAGGCTCGTGTTACTAGGGCCTTCTCAAAGCGCGTCCCGATTTGCTTCGCTCATCGGGACAGTAAGTCATGCTCGAGCGAAGCGAAGCATCTCCTTCTGGCCGCGCGCTGAGACTCTTCGCGGCGCTCAAGAGATCGTCCATGTCGGGTGCACCGGCACCCTGGAGGATGAAAAACTCCTGGGCCGCTGTCACCCTTGAGCGAAGCGAAGGGTCTACCTCATCGCTTGAGATTCTTCGCCTGCGGCTCCAGAATGACATTCCTCACGGGAATTACATTTTGATACCAGTGACAATCAAAAGGCCTTGCGTGTTACCATCTTGTGTGAACCTCACATCCCATATGCTATAATCAAAAAACGCACGTGTGTTCTATATATTTTCCCGAAGAAATAAAAGCCCAAATTCCTGAGAGGTGACCTTGCCATGAGGGTTGTGTTCCTTGAAGATGTGTCCGGCGTCGCTCGAGGGGGCGACGTTAAGGAGGTCAAGAACGGCTTCGCGCGAAACTACCTGATCCCGAAGAACCTCGCCGTGCCCGCCACTCACAACGCCCTGCAGCGCGTCGAGCGCCTCGCCAGAGAGTCCGACTCCACCAGGGTGAAGCGGCTGGAGGACATGAAAGCATTGGCCGCGGAGTTGGACGGCACGCAGGTCAATGTGGAGATGAGGGCCGGCTCGGGCGGCAGGCTGTACGGCTCGGTCACCAACGCCATGATCGCCGAGGGGCTTGCGAGCCTCACCGAGCGTGAGGTAGACCGCAGGATGATCGAGATCGAGGAGCCCATCCGGCAGATGGGCACCTTCGAGGTGAGTGTCCGTCTCGATGCCGAGGTCGAAGCCAAGATCAACGTCCTCGTCTACCCGATCGGGACCGACCCGCTGGCTCAGGCTGAGGACGAGGAAGCGGAGTCCGGCGACGGCGAGACGGCGGAGATGTCTGAGACGGCCGAAGTAGCCGAGGAGCCCGTCGCCGAGATCGAGCCTGCCGACTCCGAGGCCGACGAGCCGGAAGACGGCTCCGCTGACGACGAAGACGCGAAAGCCGGCGAGGCCTAGGGCGGGCAGCTTCCAGTCCAGGCGAGCGCCCTCTCGCCGGAGCATCTTCCTCCTTGGACGCCAACCCGGGGACTGAAGCGCGGCGGCGCTCACGATAGTGGCCGCAAGTGTGCCGCGCCCACGTGCCCGTGAGACATTCCCGGACGATGGCGTCCACCTCCATGCCTTGAGCTTATCTGCGGGGACCAAAACTTGTACGCCGAACGACTACCGCCCCACGACATCGACGCCGAGGAGTCTGTCATCGGCTCCATCCTCATCGACAGCGAATCCCTCTTCAGGGTGACGTCGCTGGTTGGTCCGGCGGACTTCTACAGCGAGAAGAACCGCTGGTGCTTCGAAGCCATCGACGCCCTCTTCAGGCGCAGCGAGGCCATCAACCAGGTAACCGTCGCTCACGAGCTGTCGCTGCACGACCGGCTCGAAGGTGTAGGCGGGCCCGGCTACTTGGGCCACCTCGTCAGCACCGTCCCCACGTCGGCCCACGTCGAGCACTACGCCCGCATCGTGCACCGAACGTCGGTGATGAGGCAGATCATTCGCGCCGGCAGCGACATCGCTACCGTCGGCTACGAAAGCGGGCCGGACGCCGAGGTCGCGCTTGGCAGGGCCGAGGAGCTGCTTTTCAGAGTCCGCTCCGGCAGGGGGTCCCGCGACTTCACGCACCTGCGCGACATCCTCGACACCTACATGGCGGAGAGCGCCGCGATGCACGGCCCCGATGCGGCGCACCTGGCGCCCGTGACCACGGGGTTCGCCGACATCGACAAGCTGCTTGCTGGCGGGCTGCAGCGCTCTGACATGATAGTGCTGGCGGCCAGGCCCAGCCTGGGAAAGAGCACGCTGGCCTTCAATATCGCGCGCAACGCCGCTGAGAGTGGTTTCGTGGTCGGAATCTTCAGCCTGGAGATGGGTCGGGAGAATATCGGCATGCGGCTGCTGTCCAGCGAGGCCGATGTCGACAGCTACCGGCTGAGACTCGGGCTCCTGAACGACGCGGAGGAGCGGCGCCTGCTCGACGCCATTGGAGCCCTCTCGGACCTGCCCGTCTACATCGACGATACCCCCATTCAGACCATCGTCGAGATGCGCGGCAAGGCACGCCGCCTTCAGACCGAAAGAGGCCTGGACCTGATTATCGTCGACTACCTGCAGCTCATCAGCGGCGGCGGCAGAGTCGATAATCGCGCCCAGGAGATGGGTGAGATCTCGCGGTCGCTGAAAGGTCTCGCCCGCGACCTGGACGTTCCAGTTCTCGCCTGCTCCCAGCTGAGTCGGGCCATCGAGCAGCGCCCGACTCACCGCCCGCTGCTCTCCGACCTGAGGGAGAGCGGCAGCATCGAGCAGGACGCCGACGTGGTCGTCTTCATCCACCGCGAGGACATCTACACGACCAGGGACGACTGGGAGAAGCGGAATCCGACGCGGGACTATCCGCAGAACATCGCCGAGCTCATCTTCGCCAAGCACCGGAACGGGCCGCTGGGAACCGTGCCACTCTATTTCCGCAGCGATCGTGTCCGCTTCGAGAGTCTGCAGAGCGCCAGCCACTCGATGGAATACGCCTAGTGGTCAGCCACGTGGATGCCGCGGCTTGCCAAACGGGGCACTAATGGAAACCCTCGGGAAAGGCTTTCCTGGATTCCCCCGGCAGGTCCGGTACACCCCGGTCCCGAGCCCGCTGTTTGGCCCGCTCCTCACGCAGATCGACGATCTGGGGGAGCTGAAGTGTACCCTGCGGTTCATATGGCTGCTGCACCAAAAGAGGGGGTTCCCCCGCTTCGTCACGCTCAAGGAGCTGCTGGCCGACAGGACTCTCGTCGACGCCTTGACCGCCGATGGCGTTCGGCGCGCCCTTGGCCTCGCCGTCTCCCGAGGGACGCTAATTACGGCAACCACGGGCGGCGACGGCGATGCCGGCCGGGTCTACGCGCTCAACCGAGAAGAGGACCGCAACGCGCTGGCCACGATCGCGGAGGAGATAGCCGGCGAGGGCGCAGCGGCCGGCACGCCGCCCCACACGCCACCATGGGAGGGAGCGCCGGAGCGCAGCAATGTCTTTGCCCTCTACGAGGACAATATCGGGATGCTCAACCCCATGATCGCCGACGAGCTCCGCGAGGCGGAAGAGCTCTATCCCCTCGACTGGCTAGAGGACGCATTCCGTGAGGCGGTGGGCCAGAACAAACGAAGCTGGAGGTACATCGCTCGCATCCTCGAACGATGGGAGCGCGAAGGCCGGAGCAATAGAGACGATGGAGAACCTGGGAGACATCTTAAAAAGGCTGGCTACTACTAGAGAGATCGCCAACGGCGACTCCGGCGCAAACCAGTCCGAGCCCGCCTACGCCGCCGAAGACGGAAAATCCTGCGACGTCTGCGAAGGGCGGGGCTGGTTCACCGCCGACGTGCCCGCCGGCCACCCCGAGTTTGGGCAGGTCGTCACGTGCCGGTGCCAGGTGGACCGGCTGAAGCAGGAGCGGTCGGTCAGGCTCCTGCGGTACAGCAATCTGGGCCACCTGACCCGCTTCACGTTCGAGGCGCTCGATCCCGACGGGCGGGCCGAAGACAGCGAAAGCAGGCAGCTCTTCAGGCAGGCCTTCGACGCCGCTGTGCAGTACGCGGCCGACACCGCCGGGTGGCTGGTCTTCACCGGTCCTAACGGTTCCGGCAAGACCCACCTGGCGGCCGCCATCGCCAACCGCTGCATCGAGAGTGGCACGCCGGCCTTCTTCGTCCACGTTCCGGACCTGCTCGACCACCTGAGGGCTGGCTTCGACCCCGACAGCGAGCTGTCGTACAGCGACCTGTTCGATCAGGTCCGCAACACGCCCCTCCTCATTCTCGACGGCCTGGGCAGCCAGAGCGCGACTCCCTGGGCGCAGGAGAAGCTTCAGCAGATCATCAACCATCGCTTCAACACGGAGCTGCCCACCGTCGTCACGACGGCCGTCGGCCTGAAGGAGATCGACCCCTACATCCGGGCTAGACTGGAGACGAAGGGCCTTACACGGGTGCTCGAGGTGCGATCGCGAGAGACGGCGTCCGTCGAGTACCTGGGACGCATCGAGCCCGAGATGCTGCGGAGAATGACCTTCGAAACCTACGACACGCGAGGAAACGACGCCACGGCGCAGCAGCAGGCCAGCCTGGCTGGAGCGTGCCAGTTCGCCAAGAACTACGCCTCAGACCCCGACGGCTGGCTAACGCTGTTCGGGGAGACCGGCGTGGGCAAGACCCATCTGGCCGTCGCCATCGCCGCCCACCGCATCGACAAGGGTCACCCCGTGTCCTTCGCCTTTGTTCCGGAGCTCCTCGACTATCTCCGCTACACGTTCACTCCGGAGAGCCGCGTGACGTACGACACCGTGTTCGACCAGGTGAAGAACGCGCCCCTGCTCATCCTCGACGACCTTGGCCAGGAGCAGAGCAGCCCCTGGGCCGAGGAGAAGCTGTACCAGATCGTCGTGCACCGCCACAACGCGCGCCTGCCCACCGTCATTACCAGCACGCTGGACTTCGCGGACCAGACAGGCCCCATCAGCTCGCGCATCCGCGACCCATACGTCGGCGTGCTGATTCGTGTGGAGGCCCCCGACTACCGCATCAGGTCCAGGGACAGGGTCGAGCGTCCAAGCTC
>JADFIF010000128.1 GCA_022566795.1 Chloroflexota bacterium | reverse complement strand
CTTTCCTCGTGGGCGAGGGCCCGGTGACCTCTACCTCAACAGCACCCGCACGATCTGGCGCTCCAACTCGCCGGCGAGGGTGTTTGTGAGCGCCGCCCGCTCGTAGTCTCCAACGGTCAGAATGAATGCGACGCCCAGCATGCGGCCCACGCGGAAATCTATCACCGTGCTCGACAACAAGCCTTTTGAGCCCCTCTGAACGGCTCGGAGCCCCAGGGCGTCGCTCTGGTAGCCGCTGGCAGTCACACGCTCGACCGACTCCAACCGCTGGTCCATGCCGACCGACTTGCCGACGTTCTCCTCGAACTGCCCCAAGAAGACGTCGGACATCCAGTGGGATACGGAGTCTTCGTCTGTGAACAGATGGGCGACAGTGGCCACGGCAACGTCGGTTCCTTCGAGAGGCGTGCGACGGGTGGGCGGCGGGACGAACTCGCGATGGTACCCTGTGATGCGGCCCAGCCTTCTGAAGCCTTCGCCGGTGTTTCCCGGGAACCCGTGCTCGGCCATCGCGTCGTTGTCCATCTCGCCCTCGCGGCCCAGGCGGAAGCCGCGAAACTCCTCTGGAAGCTGATGGCTTTCCAGCACCATCAACTCGAGCTCCGCCTCCGTGGCCTCGTAGCTGGCCTTGGTGAGGGGGTCAGTCAAGTCGGGCCTCTCCTGCTGGCCCATGGCGCCTCCGACACTGACGCCGCGATTATACTATGCGCTACTCACGCCATGTGAGGCGACCCAGAAGGCCTGCTCGGCCACAGGAGGTGTGCGGGTGCTGCAGGACGCGCCTCCTGCAGGGGAGACACCGGGGGGTGAATCGTGCCTTCGCACGACGGCAAGCCACTGCAGACAGCGAGTGTCTGACCTCGCCTGAATCACCTCTTTGCCTGGGAGGGGTCCGAAGGCTGCGCCGGTCGCGCGGCATTCCGATCGCCAGCCGCTGGGAGCCCTCGAAGCGACGTAAGCTGGCGACTTTGACGGTCGCCGTTGGAGCCGAGTCGGTGCACTGGAACAGTCCTAGCACCACGCCCCGCGCGAAGATGACGGGGTTGTCGAGCAAGGAAGCCTATTGTCACCTCGAGCGCAGTCGAGAGGTCTGAGACGCTTCTTTGCGAGTCGACGCTGGCTCCGCGGCGTAGCGCTTGAGATGTCTCGACTTCGCTCGACATGACATGGAAGACGACGCGTCGAGGTAGGCTGACGACGCCGCGGGTGGCTGTGACCGAGGCGCTATAGAGGCGCTGGGGTTGCGGCCTTAGGCCCAATCGGCCCCGGGGATCGCCGTAGAAGGCCTCGCTCTGCGATCAGGCGGCCGATCTGCCGCACCGCTACGAGCGCGGCCAGCAGCGAGCTGACCACCAGCAGGTGGCGGCCGACGCCGGGCGTGAACCACCAGCCCAACTGGGGCACGGACCATATGACGCGAGGCACGGCGCCCCTGAGCACTACAGGATATGGGTCTGTCACCGGGTTGTTGTCGCCCATGGTCGTCGCCACCGGGGTGCTGCCGCTTCGAAGCGCGACGACCCGATGGACTATGTTGGGCTCGCCCGCCACGCCCGAGAAGGCGATGATGTCTCCGGCCTGGACGCTCGCCGGCGCCGCCGAGCGGGCGATCAGCAGAGCGCCAGGAGAGAAGGTCGGCTCCATGCTATTGCCGCGGACGGAGATGAACTGGAATCCGGCCAGTCGAAGTCCCACCAGTCCGAAACCCAGTAGAAGCAGCGCCACGGCGAATCCCATCCACATGCGGCTGGCCAGCCCCGGCTCATCGGCTCGGACGTCGGCCGCGCTGTGCCCCGTGAAACTGACCATCTGGTGCTCTCCTACGGTCGGGCCGCCGGATTCTAGGCTCCTGTAACGCCTTCGTCAACCACGGCGGCGTCAAGGGCGGCTCAGACCTCTAGGCCCTAGGCTACCGCGTGGACTCAATCAGTCATGGCCTAGAATCGGCACTATCCTGCGAAATTTCGGTTAATGACCGGTAAACCTTCCCCTCCACAAGGTACGAAAGCACTACCGATCCTAGAACGATGGAACCATCCATTGACCTAGGTGTGTACTAGGCCCAGGTGTAGGTCCAGGCTTTGCGTGTCTCCCCCAGGGGCCCTTGCAAGCCTCCACCTCTGTCGCTTGGGAGCGATGGCGCTGCCTCTGATTTGAGGGGGATGCTATAATGGCGCGCCGCCCCAAGGGACCCGGAGTCGGTTGCTATAATTGATGACATGATCAGCATCGGCACATCGGGATACAGCTACACCGAGTGGAAGGGGACCTTCTACCCCGAGGACTTGCCGACCTCGAAGATGCTCGGCTACTACGCGGAGCGGTTCTCTACGGTCGAGATCAACAACACCTTCTACCGCCTGCCCAGCGAGAAGGTCATAGGCGACTGGGCCCGCGGGACCCCCGACGGTTTCACCTTCACGCTGAAGGCCACGCGCCGAATCACTCATCAGGCCAAGCTGCACGATTGCGCCGAGCTCCTGGATGTCTTCTGCTCCAGAGCCCGAGCGCTGGGACCAAAGCTAGCCGTCCTGCTCTTCCAGATGCCTCCCTACTTTCGAAAGGACCTGGACGTTTTGGACGAGTTCCTGGGACAGATGCCCGGAGACCTTCGAGCTGCCTTCGAGTTCAGGCACTCGTCATGGCTCACGGAAGAGGTCTACTCCCGGCTGCGGGAGCGAAACCTGGCCCTCTGCATCACCGACAGCGAGAAGACGACGACCGCAATCGAGGCCACGGCCGACTACGGCTACTTCCGGCTTCGCGACGAGGGTTATCGAGACGCCGACTTCGACAAATGGGCCAACGCCATCAACGAGCGCGCGAGCGATTGGAGAGACACCTTCGTCTACTTCAAGCACGAAAAGGAGGGCAAGGGCCCTGACTTTGCCAACGAGCTGAGAATCAGGTTGGACGGCCGGTAGCATGTCCGCTCTTAAGAAACCATCTCAAAAAGGCAAATGCCTTGTTCCCACCCACCCGCCCTAAGGGTCTTTGGTTCCTGGGGCACATCCCCCAGACCCCCTGCCAGTCCCGACTTGTCGGGATCTGGACTCCCCGGGCGAGATTTTGAGATAGTCACTAAGTTGTCACGATGCTGAAGAGCTACAAACAGAAGCGCGACTTTTCGCGCACCGGCGAGCCCGCGCCCGCCGCGACCGGACAGCCCAGAGGAAGCCTCCGGTTCGTGGTCCAGAAGCACGCGGCGCGGAGGCTCCACTACGATCTTCGCCTGGAGTTCGACGGGGTCCTCAAGTCGTGGCCGGTTCCCAAGGGGCCATCCCTCGACCCTCGAGAAAAGCGGCTGGCCGTCATGGTGGAGGACCATCCGCTGGACTACGCGAGCTATGAGGGCGTCATCGCCCACGGGAACTACGGCGCCGGTGAGATGATCGTCTGGGACGCCGGGACCTACTCCCCCGACGAGGGTGGCCGGCTGTCATTCGGCAACCGCGACGAGGCCGACCGGCGGATGCGCCAGGGCCTGGAAGCCGGGAAGCTGTCGTTTGTGCTGCGGGGGCGCAAGCTAAAGGGCTCCTGGACCCTGGTCCGCACGGCTCGCAGCCCCAAGGAGTGGCTCCTGATCAAGCATCGCGACGAGTACGCCGACTCCGAGCGCGACGTCCTTAAAGAAGACCGCTCTATCCAGTCCGGACTGACCATCGCGGACCTGAAGGACGGCCGAATGCCAGATCCCGCTGTAGCTGCGGGGCAGGGCGCGGGCAACATCGGGACGCCGGCCCCGTTCCCGAAGAAGCTCAAGCCGATGCTGGCTCGCCTGATCGTCGAGCCTTTCTCGCATCCCGACTGGCTGTTCGAGCCGAAGCTCGATGGATTTCGCGCCCTGGCGTTCCTGCGCGACGGTGAGGTCACGCTTCTCAGCCGCAATGGCACCGACCTGACCGGCTACTACCCGGCGGTCGTCGACGAGCTGGCGGCGCAGCCCGAGGCTGAGATGGTCCTCGACGGCGAGGTAGTCGCCCTGGACGAGCGGGGTCTGCCCGATTTCGGCCTCCTCCAGCGGAGCGTGGACCTGGGAGAGCGCGGCCGAGCCATCCACATAGAGACGCCCGAGAACATCGTCTACTACCCCTTCGATCTGCTGTACCTTAACGGGTCCAGCCTGCACAAGGTCCCGCTGTCCGAAAGAAAGGCTCTGCTGACCCGCGTGGTCGTCCCCGGCAGCGCCATCCAGCCGGTGGAGTACGTATCCGGAGAGGGAGACCAGTTCTTCCAGACGGCCGTGCAGCTGGGCCTCGAGGGAATGGTCGCGAAGCGCCGAGACAGCATCTACGAGCCCGGTGTCCGCAGCCGCGCGTGGCTCAAGGTCAAAGGAGAGCAGGCCCAGGAGTTCGTAGTCGGTGGCTACACCAGGGGCGCGGGCGCACGGGAAGCGACGTTCGGCGCGCTCGTCCTTGGATACTACGATGGGGGATACTACGACGGGCAGGAGCTGCGCTACGCCGGCCGCGTGGGCAGCGGCTTCGACAAGACCTCGCTCGACTCGTTGGCCGCCGAGCTGCGGGGCCTCGAAGCCGACGAGAGTCCCTTCGCTCCTGACGCGGAGCTCGACAAGACGGACGCTCAATGGGTCAAGGCCAGGCTCGTAGCTCGAGTCAAGTTCGCCAACTGGACCGGAGATGGGCGGCTACGAGCGCCGGTGTTTCTAGGCATGGAGCGAGGGATCGAGCCAAAGGCCGTGCGCCGGGAAGGCGCGGATGCCACGCTTCGGCCTGAGCCCGTCGAGGCTGGGGGCTCTACTGACGCCGGCCTCGATGACATCGACTCGGTCCTCGGCCAGCTGTCGGGCTCATCCAACGACCTCATGCTGGAGCTTGGCGGGCACCGCATCCGCCTCAGCAACCTGAACAAGGTGTTTTGGCCTGAGACCGCGGACCGCAGGCCTCTGACCAAGCGGGACATGATCCGCTACTACGCGCGCATGGCGCCTTTCTTGCTGCCACACCTGATGGACCGCCCGCTAACCCTCACCCGCTATCCGGACGGCATCCATGGCGAAAGCTTCTACCAGAAGCGCTGGGAGCACGAGCTGCCCGACTTCGTGGAGACGGTCAGGCTGTTCTCCTCTCGGAATGAGGGGAACGTCGAGTACCTCCTCGTCAATAACGTTCCGACGGTAATCTGGCTGGCGCAGCTCGCCGATCTGGAGCTGCATCCCTGGCTCTCCCGCACAGTGCAGTGGCCCGACGCCAACCACCTGGCCACGACGTTTACCGGCTCGTCAGAAAAGATTCGGGGAAGCGTGCTCAACTATCCCGACTTCATCGTGTTCGACCTTGACCCCTACATCTACTCCGGCAAGGAGCGGAAGGGCGACGAGCCGGAGCTGAACCGGCAGGCCTTCGCCAAGGCGGTCGAGGTGGCGCGCGCGCTCAAAGACATTCTCGATCAGCTTTCGCTGTCGTCCTTCTTGAAAACATCGGGCAAGACCGGTCTCCACATCTACGTGCCGATTCTGCGTCAGTACGATTACAAGGTGACCCGCAAGACCTGCGAGCTGGTTGGCAGGTTCCTGTTGCAGCAGCTGCCCAGGGATGTCACCATGGAGTGGTCCGTGGACAAGCGCGCCGGCAAGATTTTCTTGGACCATAATCAGAACGTGATGGGAAAGAACATGGCCTCGATCTACTCGCTGAGGCCGCTGGCTGGAGCGCCGGTCTCGATGCCGCTCCGCTGGGACGAGCTGGGCTCGGTCTACCCCACGGCCTTCGACATCGAGACCGTCCCAGACCGCGTCGCGCGAGTCGGCGACCTCTGGGCGGACATCCTGAGCGCCAAGCACGATCTGCGCCGTCTGCTCGAATCCGAGCGGGCCCGATAGTCGGGATGCGTTCCTTCCGCGGAGGAACCCACCCACTCGCCCGCGAAGCTCTTGCCCTTTATTCAGCAAGAAAACGGTACGTGCTTTTTCCCACCCACCCGCCCGTGAGGAGTATGGTCTGGGGGACACCTCCAGGCCCCCGCCAGGGGGCCATGCCCCCTTGGAACCCCCGGGAAGCCCGAGGGGCATGGCCCCTCGGAGGCTTTTCGAGAGTGGGCGGTGCGGTGTATGAAGACTTATGCAACGAAGCTTTTGCGACCGCCCGGACCGCATGGCCCTCAGAACCATTCGCCTGACCCTCGAGGCCTTTTCTGGCACGCCGGCCCTGGACATCGCGGTGTCGAGAGCCCTCCTGCAGGGTGTCGCCGACGGCGCGGAGCCCGAGACGCTGCGACTCTACACGCCAGCCACCAGCGTGGTCTTCGGTCCGCAGGACGCCAGGTCCGCGGGATTCGACGAGGCGGTGGCCGCGGCCCGCGCCAGGGGCTTCGAAGCCGTAATGCGGCTGGGCGGAGGCCGCGCGGCGGTGTTCCACGAGGAGACCATCGCCTTCGCATGGGCCATGCCGCACCCTGCGCCTCGCGACTCGGTCGACGCTCGTTTCGATGAGGTCGCTGAGATCATGGCCGCAGCCTTTCGCCGCCTGGGCATCGATGCCCGCGTCGGCGAGGTGGCCGGCGAGTACTGCCCGGGGCGGCACAGCGTCAACGCACGGGGTAAGACCAAGCTGATGGGGGTCGGGCAGCGGGTGGTCAGGCGGGCGGCACACGTCGGCGGTGTCGTAGTGGTCGGAGGGGGCCAGCGCATCAAGGATGTCCTCGTGCCCGTCTACGAGGCCCTTGGGGTGGGATGGGACCCCGACACGACCGGTAGCATCCAGGACGAGGCGCCGGGTGCAGACTATCAGGGGGTCCTTCGGGCTATCCGCGAGGAGTTCGGAGCTCGTTACGAGCTCGAACCCGGGCAGCTTAGCGAGGCCACGCTGGCGCTCGCGTGGGACCTAGAGCGGCACCATGCCCTGCCATAGGGTCAGGTCCCCGTGCCTGCCCTGACGCTGGGCAACCGCGGGGGGTTGCCCCTACGTTATCGTTGCCGGATGTCAGGCGGCGATATCGGTTCGCCGCGTCTAAGGAGCGGCACGGTGTTACCGCCCAAGGGGGCCGTATTTCCATATGCCGCCGCCGCTTCCGGCCGCAAGCCCGCTTCGCAGGCTCGTGAGGTAGATTCCCCGCAGGGAGTCGGAGGAAGCGATCGTCTCCTGCTGGGCCCAGGTGGCGCCGCCGTCGCTGGTATGGATTATGATGTTCTTCGAACCCACGGCCCAGCCGTTCTGCGGGTCGAGGAAGTGTACGCCCACCAGGTCCTCAGTGGTCCCGCTTTGCTGTGGGGTCCAAGTGGTCCCGCCGTCGGTGGTGTAGAGGATCATGCCCGATTGCCCTACCACGGCGCCGACGTTCGGGTCTAAGAACCACACGCTATTGAGCTGCGTATCGCCGCCGGAGTCCTGTGCGGTCCAGGTCGTTCCGGCGTCGGCGGTATGGAGGATGGTCCCGCCGAACCCCACCGCCCAGCCGGTCCGGTCATCGACGAAGAGCAGGTCGTTCAGGTCCTCGAGACTGCCAGTGTCCTGCTTGGTCCAGGTAAGCCCTCCGTCCGTGGTATGGAACATGCTCCCGAAATCCGCGGCGACCCAGCCCGTGGTCAAGTTGACGAACTGCACGCCTTCAGTGAAGAGCACGCCTTTTATGCCGTCCAGCTGTTCCCAGGTGTCCCCACCATCGCTGGTGTGGAGAATGGTCCCGGCCGTCCCTACGACCCAACCGTTTTGAGTGTCGACGAACGAGACCGCGGTAAGATTTATGGCGGTACCCGTCTTCTGGAGCACCCAGGTGTCGCCTCCGTCGGTGGTGCGGCCGATGGCCCCGTCGGTACCGACGATCCAGCCGGTGCTCTCGTCCAGCATGATCAGGTCGTTCAGCCCCAGCAATCTTCTGCTGATGACCTGTTCTCTGGGAGGGAACTGCGGCAGGATGGTCCAGCCGACGGGCCCGGTCGCGGGCGCCGCAGCCGCCCCGGGGGCTTCCGCGGGGGACGAGACATCATCCCCGCCGCCGCATGCTGTAGCCACAGCGGTGATCGATACCAGTAGGAGCATAAAGATGTTGAAAGTCTTCATGATGGGGCAGTATACAGGTGTGGAATCGGCAGCGCAAGAAGGATATCGGCGATGGGGGCGTCAATAGCGCCCAACCCTACCTGGAAAGGCCTGTGGAAAGGGCCTGGGCCCGGTCGAAAACCACCTGGCGGAGCCCACATCGCCATGCGAGGGTTGACAGCGGACTATGATATGCGTAGAATCACCCGAGCCATTGAGCTTACCGTGGCTTACCGTATTTGGGTAGAACCCAATGGGAGGTAGACATGCTGACGATACCGCTGAAGCGCGCACTCAGTGTAGACAGGCGACTGCTGCTCGGTGTGGTGGTGGCGATGGTGTTCGCCGTCGCGCTGGCCTGCGCGTCGGACGAGGAGGCCGCGCCTGCGGCTGCGCCCGCTCCAGCGCCCGCCCCTGCACCAGCACCAGCCCCTGCACCGGCGCCCGCACCGGCCCCCGCGCCGGCCCCTGCGCCGGCCCCAGCACCAGC
>JADFIF010000127.1 GCA_022566795.1 Chloroflexota bacterium | reverse complement strand
TCCACCAAGGGTTATAGTAGGCAGAACCGTTACGGAGTCCGTCCGACTTCCCTCGGGCGGCAGAGGTAAAGTGTGACGGTTCATTGCGACATCACCGCCCACATCTGCCCTCTTGGCAAAGAGCGAAAGAAGGCTCTGGCCTCGGTCGACTGCGATTGGCCGAGTTACTCCAGAACCTCATCGGCGTAAGCTCTTACCACGATCCCATCGATGCGCGGCGTCATCTGCTGCCTCCACGCGCGATCTGGGTAATGGTGCCCGCGGTGAGGCAACCGAGGACACGATCAAGTCGTACCGTCGCAACAGATCCACCGCATGCGTGGCGAGATCGAGCCCGTAGAAGCCGCTGCGGCGTATGGTAACGTGGTTGTCGACACTTTCGGGAACACGTCGCCCCCCTTCGACCTGATCCTGCTGGGCATCGGCGAGGACGGCCACACGGCCTCCCTGTTCCCCGGCACGGAGGCCCTGCGGGAAAACCGAAAACCGGTAGTGGCAACTGGGCCCCGCACCTGCAGGCCCACCGGATCACCTTTACGGTGCCATTGATTAACATGGCTAAGAGCATAGTCTTTCTGGCCACCGACGAGCCCAAGGCGGAGGTGCTGCTGAACATGCTGGAACCTGCACAAGGGGAGGACACGTTGCCAGTGGCCATGGTTCGCGCTGCCCAGGGCATCATCCACTGGTTCGTGACCAGGGATGCTGCAAGATTGCTGAAGACGAACTGAAGCGTCGTCATCGACTGCCCATTCCTGCGACCAGGAGAAGAGTCGCAGATTTCGGAGCCGCAAGGAGCCGCGATGTTTACAAGAATCTTAGTCCCTCTCGACGGATCTGAACTGGCTGAAAGAGCGCTGCCCCTGGCGCAGAGTATCTCGCGATCATCCAACGCCGCTATTGACCTCGTCCAGGTCGTATCGAGACTACCGGAGTTGGAGGCCGGTCGCACCGGCGATTCGATCCTGGTCGCGGACCTTGAGCGTGACGCGGCACGTCAGTTGGTGGAGGCTCGGGTCACGCGAGGTAAGGAGTACGTTAGCCGCGTTGCGGCTCAGCTCGAGGAGGCGGGGATCGAGGTCACGACGGCGCTGCTCGAAGGGGGCGCCGCCGAGAATATAGTCGACTACACCAGGGAGCATGGCATCGATCTCGTCGTGATGAGCACTCACGGATTCGGTGGACTCAAGCGATTGTTGCTAGGGAGTGTCACTGACAGGGTTATCCGCTCTTGCGAAGTGCCGGTATTGGTGGTGCCCTGTTCGTAGAACCGTGAGCCCACCGGTCGCATCATCCAGGAAGCGGTGGCTCGGCGTAGGGCGAGGGTAGCGGAGACAGGCGTAGGGCGAGGTTAGCGGAGACAGAGGAGAGGTAACTAATGCCGGTCCAGATTACCGTAGGGCCACCGGTCATCACGATCAACCAGGGAAGCACCTTCATGGTGACGGACCAGCGAGGCGAGATCGACTCCGAGAGTGAGCAGGGCGTCTTCGCTGGGGACACTCGTTTCGTCAGCTTCTACCAGCTTTACATCAACGGAGCGCGCTGGCAGCTGCTGAGCTCGAGCGCGGTCAGCTACTACGCAGCGCGTCTCTACTTCACCAACCCTCCCGTGGTCACCCAGGACGGAGACGTTGGTCCTCGGGTCGTGGGCCTGACCGTAACACGGACAGTCGGCGATGGCATCCACGAGGATCTAGACGTCACCAACTACGCTCTGCATCCCGTCCGCTTCACGCTGGAGATCTCGCTCCGCTCCGACTTCGCTGACCTGTTCGAGGTCAAGTCGCACAAGTTGGTCCGCCGCGGCAGGATCACCACCCAGTGGGATGACGAAAGAGCCGAGCTGGTAAATGCCTACACTCACGAGGACTTCAAGCGCCTCCTTGGCTACAAGATCCTCAAGTTCAGCTCCTCGCCCCACTACGCCAACGGCCGAGTGAGTTTCGAGGTGGCTCTCGGGCCTGGCGAGACCTGGCACGCCTGCGCGTTGTACACGCTCGTCGAGGGGGACCGCGTGCGAGAGCCGAAGTACGGCTGCAACGCCGTCGATAGCGATGGGACGGAGGTCGACCAGCTCCAGGCCGAGTGGCGTGCCCTGACGACACGGCTGACGTCAGCCAACGAGGATGTCTACCGGGTCTACACCCAGTCGGTCGAGGACATGGGGGCCCTCCGCCTCTACGACCTCGACTTCGCCCCTGACGTCTGGCTGCCCGCCGCTGGCGTGCCGTGGTTCGTCACCGTGTTCGGGCGAGATAGCCTCATCGTCTCGCTCCAGAACATGATGGTGCACGCGCCATTCGCCCTCGGCGCGCTGAGGAAGCTCGCTCAGTACCAGGCGAAAGAGATGGACGACTACCGCGATGCCGAGCCCGGCAAGATTCCACACGAGCTACGCTCCGGCGAGCTGGCCCACTTCAAGGAAATCCCGCACACCCCCTACTACGGCACCGCCGACGCCACCATCCTGTACTTGATCACCCTGCACGAGGCCTGGAAGTGGCTGGGCGACACGGCCATCCTTCGCGAGTACCGCGACGTGGCCCTAGGTTGCCTGGAGTGGATCGATCGCTACGGTGACCTTGACGGAGACGGCTTCCAGGAGTACAAGACCCGCTCTTCCCTTGGCTACGAGAACTTGGGCTGGAAAGACGCAGGGGACGCAGTCGTTTACCCTGATGGCAGCCAGGTCAAGCAGCCGAAAGCTCTCTGCGAACTGCAGGGGTACGTCTTCGACGCCAAGCAGCGCATGGCGGAGGTGTTCGACGCCCTCGGCGAACACGATCGCGCAGCCGCCCTGCGTGAGCAAGCCTCTGATCTCCGGCGTCGCTTCGACGAGGTCTTCTGGATGGAGGACGAGGGCTTCGTCGCCTATGGACTGGATGCCGACAAACACCAGATCAAGACTATCGCCTCAAACGCCGGCCACTGCCTGTGGAGCGGCATTGTGCGACCCGAGCGGGCTGAGAGGATCGTGCGGCGTTTTCTCCAGGAAGATATGTGGAGCGGCTGGGGCATTCGGACGCTCAGCAGCAAGAATCCGGCCTACAATCCCTTCGAGTATCAGCTGGGGTCGGTCTGGCCGCACGACAACGGGATCATCGCGATGGGGTTCAAGCGCTACGGGTTCCACGAGGAGGCGAGCCGTGTGGCGCGCGATATCTTCGAGGCGGCCAGCTATTTCGACAGCTATCGGCTGCCCGAGCTCTACTGCGGCATGCCACGACAGCCCGGGACGTTTCCGGTCCAATACCCTGGCGCCAACATTCCTCAGGCGTGGGCTGCAGGCTCGGTTTTCCATCTGCTCCAGGCGATCCTCGGGCTTCGGGCAGATGCCCCCGCGGGCAGGATCTACGTAGAGCCCACCCTGCCCCCCTGGCTTCCGGAGATCCAGCTAAGTCAGCTCAAGGTCGGCGACTCGGAGCTGCATCTTCGTTTCTGGCGCGAGGGGCCGGACTCTCGTTGGGAGGTACTCGACCGACGGGGCTCCATTGAAGTGTTCGACGCTCGGGAATAGGGAGACGCTCTGGTACGGACCGAAAGCTATCCTGAAAGGTTGAACCTGTTGGTGTTCGTACTCATCGCTGTGCCAGTGATCGCTAAGCAAGTCCGAATCCTTGAACTGGGGGAAGCGCGAATTGTCCTCATCAATCGGCCAGCAAGATGTTCCCTTCATCTCAACCGACCAGATGCGAGAGGTAGACAGGGCCATGATAGAGGACTACGGCATTCTACTGATCCAGATGATGGAGAACGCCGGCCGAGAGCTTGCCCATCTGGCACGAAGTCGATTCCTGGAAGGCGACCCACGAGGGCGAAAGGTCCTCGTCCTTGCGGGAACGGGAGGCAACGGCGGTGGCGGGCTGGTTTGCGCACGCCGCCTCGACAACTGGGGCGCCGAGGTAAGCGTGTGGCTTTCCGCGTTACCCTCACAGCTCGCGGAGACTCCCCGTCGCCAACTAACTATTCTAGAGCGCATGGAGGTCCCGATCGAGATAGCCGGTGACGAACCGGACCTTCCGTCGGCGGATCTGATCGTTGATGCCCTCATCGGCTACAGCCTGAGCGGAGCGCCTCGCGGACCGTCGGCGGGGCTGATACGTGCGGCCAACGCCCATACCGCTCCCGTTCTAGCCCTGGATGTTCCCAGCGGTGTGGATACGGCTACTGGCGCCGCATATGACCCCGCCATAATGGCAGAGGCCACGCTGACATTGGCCCTACCCAAACAGGGACTTCAGCACGACGCGGCGAAGAAACAGGTCGGTGAGCTCTATCTCGCGGATATCAGCATCCCGCCGGGCCTCTATTCGCACCCTTCTCTTGGTCTTGACGTAGGGCCTCTCTTTGCGAGGGACGACATACTGCGAGTGTGGTGATACTCGCGATCGAGCTTGCCAATCGGCAGCTCTCACAGTCTAGGACAGCTAGCTCTGAAGCCTGTTTCGGGGAGGACAGCCATGTTACGCCGCGGGCGTAGACGATGGCGGTGGCGAGCACCTGAGTCCAGAAGGCCCCGAGTAAAAATCCTGCTGCAACGTCGCTGGGCCAGTGGGCTTTTAGGAACATGCGAGAAAAGCCCACGGCCAACGTCAGGGCGAGTAAAATAGCCAGCGACGGAATCAGGAGCCCTTTTTTCAACCTGTAGTAGACGGCCAGGAACCCAGCTGTGCCAAAAAGCACCGTGCTGGCGAAAACGTGGCCGCCTCAGTGGCGCTCGACTCAGGGTGCGCTGTGGCTTCGCCAGCTTCAGAACAGAATGTTCGACAGCCGGTTGGACTGCCAACGCAGCACCTGTACGATGGGCGCCAGCGCCAGACCGATTCCGGTGAACAGAGTCGCCATTCCCACGAGCCTAAACGGCGCCAGCCTCAGCTTGATGGCGTTGATGGTGCCGCGGCCCTGAGCTTTCTGGGATTGGGAATACCCCCACCCGACCCCAGCTGGGGCAACATGCTGGGTGGGATACTTGTAGCGTCTTTCAAACCCCCGTGGTGGCTGGTGGCCTTCCCCGGCGCGGCCATCACAGTTACGATACTTGCCTTCAATCTCTTTGGGGACGCCCTTCGAGACCACCTGGACCCCAAGCTGAGAGGACGCTTGGATTAGGAGCGACTACTCCGATCTGGTGGCCATCGGTGGGAATATCGTCCCTTCATAGGGATGCTGGGCCGCGACTTCCTCGTTCAACTCGACACCCAAGCCCGGCTTGTCGGGGGGTATGATGTAGCCGTCCTCCCACTTGATCGGCTCGTTGAGTAACTCCGCGTAGAATCCCCCGAACGTCTCGATGCTCTCCTGGATCAGGAAGTTGGGGCTGCAAGTGGCGATCTGTATGTTGGCTGCCGCTTCCAGCGGACCACAGTAAAGGTGTGGAGCGATCTGAACGTAGTGCGCTTCCGCCATGCCCGCGATCTTTTTGGCCTCCAGTATTCCCCCGACCCTCGCGAGGGCAGGCTGCAGAATCGCGGCTGCCTGCTTTTCAAGCAGTTCAACGAATTCGTACTTGGTGGTCAGACGCTCCCCAGTCGCCACTGGGATAGTGGTAAATCGGGCGACGCGCGCCATCTCCGACCTGTTTTCGGGCGGTACTGGCTCCTCGAACCAGAGCGGGTCGAACTGCTCCAGCCGCCTTGCGAGGCGGATAGCGCTGGAGGTAGTCATTTGGCCGTGGGTCCCTATGAGCAGGTCACACCTGCTGCCAACGGCCTCGCGTACGTTTTTGGTGACGAGCTCCGCGTTTTCAAGCACCTCGAGAGAAAGCTGCCTGGGGTCAAGTGCAGACATTGGCCCGACGGGGTCGAATTTTACGGCCGTGAAGCCCTGCTCGGCGTAGTAAGCTGCCCGCTCGGGTGCGATCTCCGGATCGGTATGAATGCTGGTCGCCCGCCGACCTTCCGAGAGAACAGTTTGCGGTGCGGCGTAGAGATAGGTATAGGAACGCAGCTTCTCGTGTACCTGACCACCAAGCAGGTTGTAGATTGGCTGGTTGAGCGCTTTTCCTACGATGTCCCAGCAGGCAATCTCGATGCCGCTAAGCACCCCCTGTGTCGTCAGGTCGGGATGCTGACTATACCCGCTCGAGTAGATCGTGCGCCATAGCAGCTCTATCTTGAATGGGTCCCACCCGATGACATACCGCTCTACAAGGTCCTCGATCAGTTGTGTCACCTTGTGCGGGCTGAAGGGCACGCCGTAGACCTCGCCAAAGCCTTTTATGTTGTCGTCCGTCGTGAGTTTCAGGAAGACGAAATATTGACCACCATGATGAGGAGGCGGGTTCCCTACTACGTACGTCTTGAGATCTGTAATTTTCATGATCGGAGCTCCTTTCGATTCGTTTTCAGCCCTAGAGACGAACGGTTACAAGCCTCAGTCACGAGACCACTTGCTCATGCTCTCTCTTGGCCAGTTCCCAGTCGATATTGTACCCCAGGCCGGGCTCGGTGGGAGCGTAGACGAGGCCGTTGTCGTCAACTTCTATGTCTTCAACAAGGCCATATTTGTTTGCCCCAGTCGCAGGAAAGACCTCATAGTAATCACAGTTATGCACGGCCATCGTTACGTGGAGATTGGCAACGTTGTTAAGTGAGTTGCCCCCGTGGTGAATCTCGCACTTCATGCCAAATCCCTCGGCTATGTGGGCAATCTTTATCAGCGGAGTTATTCCACCTGTGATGGCGACGTCGCCACGCAACATGTCGGTGGCATAGCTCATAATCCATTGAGCCATGCCATACAGCCTTCCGGGAGCATATTCTGTGGACATTATGGGGATATCAAGCTTGCTCTTAAGTTTGACGTAGTTGTAAACGTCTTCTTCGACGAGCGGATCTTCGTACCAGAAGTAGTCGAGCTCTTCGATGGCACGTCCAACCCTCAATGCGTCCTCGTATCCGTATGCCCACATGGAATCCAGCATGAGGGTCATATCGTCTCCAACGGCTTTACGAACGGCCTCACAGATTTTGACGTCCTGAATTGGATCGCCGTGAGGGTGTATCTTATGGGCTTTCCAGCCCAGAGACTGGAAATGCCTCGCCTCTTCGGCGTACTCTTCAGCATTGGGGTGCCAGGCAGTGCTGGAGTAAGCCGGTACGCTGTCGCGGCACGTCCCCAGGAGACGGTGAACCGGTAATCCAGCGACTTTTCCGGCAATGTCCCACAAGGCCACGTCCACGGCGCCTATGGCGTTAGTGGATACAGAGCGGTTTTGTTTCCACATCTTCTTCCAGATCGCGCCGATGTCCAGAGGATTGGTTCCCATTAACATCGGTTTAATGAACTCGATTAGCGGGCCGGCGTACGCATCGGCTCCTTGCCTGGATGAACCCAGGAACGAGTGGCCTTCGATGCCTTCATCCGTGGCTATCGTGACGATCCCTAACAGCTTCTGGCCGCCAAACGCTGTGCCCACACCTGTCTTCCACGGGGCAAAATGCCACCTGAACATGGTTACTTTGAGATCGGTTATCTTCATTTCGGTCCTTTCATATCAAAGTGAAACGGGGTCTCTGGCGGCTTGACCTCTTCACGACAGCTAAGGGACGCGTTCCACAGTTGCGGGCTAGCAGATGTCGTGCTCTCCCGGCAAGCATGTTATACCAATTCCCCTAATCAGCGCCGTATATTTGTAGGGGCAACCCCCTGTGGTTGCCCAAGGTCAGGGCAGGCACGGGGGCCTGCCCCTACAAGACACGACCTTGTCAAGGGCGTGAGAACCGCTCGCAATTTATGACGTTTTCAAACAGAATTGGTGCTAGCTGGCGAAGAGCATGATTTCAAATAGGCCCGGGACCGAGGTCGATGGCAAACCGTATTAGGCAGCTGGACGGTGGCAACCCCTCTAGTCCTTGCCGACGGCCTCGATGGCATAGATCTTCCCATCGTGGGAGCCAAAATAGGCAACTCCGTCTATCACCGCGGGAGAGGTCCATACCATATCTCCGACGACAAAGCTCCAGGCGAGCTGACCCGTAGATCGCTCGATTGCGTACAGCCTGCCATCGCTGGACCCAACATAAAGGAGTCGCCCCAATATAGCTGGCGACGATAGCACCGGCCCGCCGAGGCCGATTTTCCATACCAGCTCCCCCGTCATGGCGTCTAACGCGTAGACGAACCCATCGCTGGACCCAATGTACGCCCTGCCGTCCGCCACCGCAGGCGAGGAGAACACCTCGGCCCCTGTCTTGAATCGCCATCGCTGCTCGCCATCCCCGGCATCCACCGCATAGGCGAAGCCGTCGTCTGAACCGAAATACACCACACCGTCTCGCACAGCGGGCGATGAGAACACCGGAGCTGATGTGGTGAATCGCCATCGCTGCGCGCCGGTCTGATCGTCCAACGCGTACAGATTGCCGTCGATGGACCCGATAAAGACGGTGCCGTCATGCACCGCGGGGGAGGAGAGGATTCCCGCACCTGTCGTGAAGCGCCACACCTCTGCGCCCGTCTTGATGTCCAAGGCATAGACGTTCCGGTCGAAGGCGCCGAAGTAGACAATGCC
>JADFIF010000126.1:5290-8585 GCA_022566795.1 Chloroflexota bacterium | reverse complement strand
GATGTGGTCGCGGACTATATCAAGCCCCCCTGTATCCGGCGGAATGTATTCGAGCCACCACGTCGCGCCCGCCGCAGCCAGCGAGCGGATCAGTGCTCGACGCCTCTCCCAATCGTCGTCGCGGCGGCTGCCTCCAACCACGATGTCGAACGGACCCGACACTCCCCGCTGGTTGTCGGAAAGGGCCTTCAGTGACCGGACGTCATCCGGTGTCCAGTCCTCCCAGGGTCCGCCATAGGTGTGCTTGTACATGCAGCTACCATCCCAGCGCAGCGCACGTTGCGTTGGCCCCTTGAGTGGCCAGCCCCCACCGACCCAGATGGGAATTCTTGGCGTCTGCACGGGCCGAGGCGAGAGCGTGACTTCATTCAGTCGGTAGTGCTTGCCATGGTAGCTAAACGGCTCTCCGCTCCACAGTCCGGTGAGCACGTCGAGTGCCTCGTCCAACATGCTAGCGCGCTCCGGCAGCGACAACTCCTCATCGAAGTGGCTGAAGCTCACATCTTCGCTCTCTGTGTCACCCAGGCCAGCGCCGAGAATTAGGCGTCCATTGGACAGGTGATCCAGCGTGACCGTCTCGCTGGCTAACTTCCAGGGCCGCCGACGAGGCAGGGGTGTTACGGTAGTGCCGAGGCGAATGCGCTCGGTCCGCAGCGCCATCACCGCGAGTATGACCCAGGGGTCGTACGTCGGCGTGCCCTGGTGGCCTTGCCAGACGATGTAGTCCTCGAGGAAGACACCATCCCATCCCGCCTCCTCTGCGACCTGCGCAAGCGCTCCCAGCGTGCGCGGGTCGCCCCACGGGCCTGCATTAGGAAGGCAAAGACCGTATCGCATCAAGTGTGTTCCCCGATGACGTCTGTCATGGCCGTCGCACGAGGCGGCCTTTGGCTCGTAGGATCAGCGGCGACTTATAGCAGAGACTAGAACACCTGTCTACCAGCTCGGCGAGGTTTCTGAGAACTCATCCTCATCCTTCCATGCACATGTGCCGTCGGACCTCACAACGATGAGCACATGATCTTGGACTACCATCGCGCCGGCGGCAGACGGGCTCAAGACGTCGTGAGTTCGTTTTTATAGATGTTGCCGTCTTTCATCACCAGCTTCACGCCCTTGCCACGCTCGAGGACCGAGACGTCGCGGGATGGGTCGCCGTCGACCAGCACCAGATCGGCGTTCTTGCCCGCCTCGATAGTGCCGATCTCCTTGTCGAGGCCGATGCATTGCGCGGCGTGGCCGGTTGCGGCGACGATCGCCTGCATCGGCGTCATGCCGGCCTCAACCAGGCATAGTATCTCGTGGGCGTTGTTGCCGTGCTCCCATCCGCCTTCGTCGGTTCCAGCTACGACCTTCACGCCCGCCTCGAGGGCCATCTGAAGACTCCTGACGTGGTGCTCCCTGAGGGCCGCCGCCCGCGCCCTTCCGTGGGGAGTCCCCTTAGCGGAGTGGTGGACGTACACGCTGAAGGTTGGGATGAAGTAGATGTCCTTGTCGACCATCATCGGCAGCAGGTCGGGGTCTTCGGACAGGTAGCTGCCGTGCTCGATCGAGTCGACTCCGGCCTCTACGCCAGCCCGCAACCCCGGACCTCCAAGCGCGTGGCACATGACTCGCCGGCCCCGCTTGTGCGCCTCGTCGACCAGCGCGTCGAGCTCCTCACGCTCGAAGAGCATGTCCTTGGGGCCCAGACCCGCCGTGGAGCTGGCGCCGCCCGTGGTCGCGGTCTTGATGAGGTCGGCGCCGGCCCGGACCATCTCTCGTACCTTCGCCCGCATGCCGTCGGCGCCGTCGGCTACTCCCCAGGGGAGACCGGAGTCGGGCCCGCTGGGAGGAGCGTATCCCAGCGGGCTGAGGCGGTCGCCCATCCCGCTGGTTGGCGTGATGAAGCCCAGGCCTACTTGAAGACGAGGGCCCGGGATCAGGCCCTCGTCGACGGCCATGCGAAAGCCCGCGTCGAGGCCTCCAGCGTCTCTGACGGTCGTGTACCCGGTTTCGAGCGTCTGTCGCAAGACGGCGGCGATGCGCAGGTGCCTCAGGCTTCGCATCTCCGTTATGCCCCAGCGGCTGGCGATCTCGTAGCTGAAGGAGGCCAGGTGGTCGTGGCAGTCTATCAGGCCGGGGAGCAACGCCATGCCCTTGGCGTCGATTACCGTGGCATCGGGCGGTGCGGCGACGCTTGCGGTAGGGCCGACAGCCTCGATGCGGGCGCCGTTGACAAGTACCGCCGCATCGTCCGTGGGAGCCGCGCCTGTTCCGTCGATCAGTCTCACGCCTCTTATAAGCTTCATGCTCCGCCTCGGTTCGAAGATTTCATCCGCCACGCCTTGACGCTGGGGATGTTATCACGCCGATGGGCCGACTCCAAGGCCGCGCCTGCGGCGCGATAGACTGGTCAAAAGGAGTGTGATACTCTCTGCGCGTCGCGGTCGCGGCGAGCGGAGGTCGACGAGCGGCGCCGTCGCCAGAAAGCGGCCGTAGCGGTAAAGCCAAGCGCCAGGAGCTGCAATGGAACGCCCCGTTTTCAAGCCGGTCGGCACCCCGGTCGAGGAGCTGGACACACCTGCTCTCGTCGTCGATCTCGACGCACTGGAGCACAACATCGAGGTCCTGCACGGCTTCTTTCGTGAAGCCGACGCCAACGTACGCCCGCACGTCGAGGCGCATAGATGCCCGGCTATCGCGCACAAGCAGATGGCGGCCGGTGGAACCGTGGGCGGCATCAGCGTGACAACCGTCGGCGAGGCGGAGGTCTTCGCTCAGAACGGATTCGCAGACATATTCATCGCCAGTGAGATCGTGACATCGGCGAAGATCAACCGGCTGTGCGCACTCGCCAAACAGGTCGGCGTGACCGTCGCGGTCGACAATCCTCGAAACGTAGCCGATCTGTCCGATGCGGCGCAGCGGGCGAGCGTTACGCTCAGCGCCGTCGTCGACGTCCACACGGGTATGGACCTTTGCGGGGTCGAGCCGGGGCAGCCCGCAGTGGACCTGGCCCGAGCGGTCTCCAGAGCGTCCGGCCTCCGCTTCGCCGGCCTGATGACCTACGAGGGCAAGATACTGGCGGAGGAGGCCGAATCGGCCGCTGAGGAGTCGCGCAAGTGGGTGCAGCAGGTGCTCGACACCCGGGAAATGGTGGAGAAGGCGGGAATGCCGGTAGATGTCGTCTCGGCGGGCGGGACTCACAACTACGAGGTGGTTGGGGCCATGGCCGGCGTGACAGAGGTCCCGGCCGGCTCCTATCCGCTGATGGACTATCGCTACTGCCAGTACCGTACGGAGTTCACGCCTG
>JADFIF010000126.1:1480-5192 GCA_022566795.1 Chloroflexota bacterium | reverse complement strand
GCGGCGAGGGTGATGTCCACCGTTACGAGCGTTCCCGACCGGACAACCGCGATTACCGACTCGGGCCAGAAGGCGATGGGCATCGATCTCGGCCTGCCGGTGGTAGAAGACGTGCCGGGGGTGAAGCTGGCGCGCATGAGCGCGGAGCACGGGATTTTGGACCTGACCGGCGAAGGGCAGAAAAACGTCGATCTGGGCGACAAGGTCTGGCTGACCCCCTGGGACATTGCGAACTGCGTCAACGTGTACGACTACATCCAGGTCTCACGTAAGGGCAAGCTAGAGGCGGTGTGGGATATTGCGGCGCGAGGCCACTACCGTTAGGGTCCGGCCTCGGGGCCCTACCGATGGCAGCAACCATGTCATTCTGTGAGCGGCGGGTATGTGGCGAGCGCCCTAGATTCTTGGCCTGCGGCTCGGAGTCGCGTTTCACGGGACTGGCAGACGAAGATGGCTCAGAGTCACCCCAGGAGGGTCACCCCTCAACGTAGCCACCCACGCGAGGCAACAAAAGGAGAGATTAATGGACGCCTACCGGCCGGCTATCGGCACTCCGGTGCAGGACTTGGACACGCCCTGCCTGTTGGTCGACCTCGAAGCCCTGGAGCATAACTTCGGAGTCGTCGCCAAGACCTATCGCGACACGTCGGCGAAGATGCGAGGCCACGTCAAAAACCTCAAGACGCCGATAATGGCCCAGATGCAGATCAACGCCGGGGGAACCGTGGGAGGCGTCTGTGCCGCCAAGGTCGCCGAGGCCGAGGTCATGGTTGAGGGTGGCATCGACGACATCTTCATCACCAATCAGATCGTCACAAAGGATAAGATCGCGCGGGTCTGCGCGCTGGCCCGAAGAGCCGATATGAAGGTCGGAATCGACGACCCGCGAAATCTGAGGGCGCTGTCCGAGGCGGCCCAGGAGCACGACGTTACGCTGGGTGTGCTCGTCGAGGTCGATACGTCTATGCACCGCGCCGGCATCAGGGCCGTCGAGCAGGGAGTTGAGCTGGCGAAGCTCGCCACAGAGCTACCCGGGACGGCATTCAAAGGGGTCATGAGCCACCAGTCGCTCACCGGCGACCCGGACCGGGAGACGCGTTACATCGAGGGGCGCCGGTTCATTGAGATGTGCCTCGCGGTGAAGGAGGCCATCGAGGCCGAGGATATTCCCGTGGAGATCGTCTCGACGGGCGAGACCTGGACCTTCGACGTCGCCGCCGAGATTCCGGGCGTCACCGAGATCGAGGGCGGGACCTACGCGCTGATGGGTACCAACGCCGGCTACATGGAGGACTTCGAGGTCGCGGCCACCGTGCTCGGGACCGTGATCAGCACGCCAAGGCCTGGAGTCGCCATCGGAGACGTCGGAGTAAGAGCGCTGGCCTCTCCAAACGGCGTTCTGCCGGCGCTCGACGGCGTGCCGGGCGTGCGAGTCGGTGAGCTGCACGACGAGCATATTGTGCTGAGGTCCGAGGGCGAAATGCCGCTCTCGGTGGGCGAAAAGTTCCAGCTTATCAGCGGCCAGCAGGATATCCTCGTCAACCGCTGGGACCAGTTCATTGCGGTCCGCAACGGTCGCGTCGAAGCTGTCTGGGGCATTCTGGCCAGGGGCTGCCACAACTAGTACTTAGATCTCAAGAGGCAAAAGCCTTGTTCCCACCCGCCCTCCCACAGGTCTTTGGCTCCCTGGGGCACATTCCCCAGAACCCTTGCCAGAGGAGTCAGCCCCTCTGGACTCCCCGGACGGGATCTTGAGATAGGCTCTTAGCCTAGAAACTATCTCAAAAAGGGCAAAATGCCATGTTCCCACTCACCCGCCCAAGGGTCTTTGGCTACTGGGAGCACATCCCCCAGACCCCTTGCCAGAGTGGTGAGCCGCTCTGGACTCCCTCGGACGGTATTTTGAGATAGTTACTTAGTCAGCAGAAAGCGATACGTACTTTCCCCACCTGCCGGAGAGGAATTAGGGTTTGGGGGACACCCCCAGACCCCCGCCAATCCCTACGAGTCGGGACTTGGATCCCCCCCGGTGAGCCCGAGGGACTTGTCCCCCTCGGAGCCTTTTCGAGGGTGGGCGGTGGGCCGCATCAAGACTCACGCAACGAAGCACTAGCTCAGGTAGTTTGCCCGGAATTGATTGTAGACCACCTCGCTGAGGGTGAAGCTAACCTGGTTGAGCCGGGAGAACGGGTTCAGCGGGTGCCCGCACCTCCACCCTGATGCATATCGACACCGACAAGGCGCTCAAGGTGGTCGGTCGGGCAGGCTCGTGTCGAAGACCGGATGCAGAGGGCAGAGGACACGTTCTAAGCGGTTGACGTGCCGAAATGGCCGGCCCGCTTTACCCCATGGGCGCGTCCCAGTTGAAGCAGTCCACGGCCATCTTCCACGAGCCGTCCGCCTGGCGCTTCCAGATCACGACGAACTTGGCTGAAGCCTCCATGGACTGCCCGCCCGGCGGCTGAATAACCGCGACGACGGTTCCGGTGTCTATGGCGGTGTCGCCCTTGTCCTCGAGGTTCACGGTCTTCAGAGATACGCTCTTTATGCCCATGTCGATGCCGCCTTGCCAGTAATCCTGAGCGGCCTGCTTTCCGGTCATCATCGGAACGTCCGGTGCCAAGATAGCGGCGTCGTCCGTGTAGCACGCGGCGACACCCGCCGCGTCGCCACGAGCGAACGCTGCCTCGAACTGCCTGGTGGTTTCCGATATGCCCTGCGTGGCCGTGACCATAACTGTTTCCTCCTTCTCGGTAGCGTTCCTAGCACCCCGATTGACGGGTGCGACGCGATGGGCTGAACCATAGCACCACCCTCCGATGCCGTCAATTCCGATCTGACGCCCAGGCAGGCTGATCTTGTGATTTGCGGCTTTTGCGGCTTAGGTGATGCGTTCCAGCCGGTGGCAGGTGATTTTGAGTTGTGCCTACGCCAGGGCGCTGGCCTTCTCTAGAAACCCCATATGACCGTAAAGAAAAGGTCAGCCACCATGTCTACACGCGTATCATGACGGCGATGAACCCTGAGGTGGCCGAGAGGCCCAAGAATCCGAATTACAAATGATGGGCCGTCGTTAACTCGTCTTCTGTCGTTCTAGGACCTTAAGCCGGCTCTGGAAATCTTCTATGTCGACATAGCAACCTTGCAAGTGTCTCCGTCCGCTTTGAGGGTTGAATGAACTGCGGCCGTGCATTACACGGAGATTGTTGAAAGCCATCATGTCACCGGGCTCCAGTCGCAGTGTCAACTGAAAATCCGGATCGCGGATTATGAGAGTAAAAGTGCGATAGGCAGCATAAATGGGTCCTACCAACTCGGATGCGACGTCAAGTGGGCCCATCAGCGCATTGTTATATCGAACTTGGAATATATTTCCCTCAACATCAAGGGCAATGATCGGTGCCCTACTCTGAATGTCGGTGGTTTCGTCCTGGAATCGGAAAGGCAGAGGCGTCGAAGTGAGTAATGAAAACCCATCCGGGTCGCGGCGACGGAACTCATGAGCCGCGCTAAAGCCATCGACCAGAATCGAGTCGCCGCCTGTGGCTGTGGATTCTATGCAATAAAGGAACTGAATGACTCCAGAAGCGTAGCGGTTGGTCAGGTCATTATGTGGTTTGAGTTCAACTGCAGTGTACGCGATACTGTTAGGGTCCGGCTTGGACTGTACATCGTAAACTGGTTCGTAATTGGTCGTGCGCAGTTCGGCGAT
>JADFIF010000126.1:0-1380 GCA_022566795.1 Chloroflexota bacterium | reverse complement strand
TTTTGGACCACTCTTGCGATCTCACCAGGTATGGCTGGTCCACCGTGCATGAGAGCGAAGCCGTATTCACTGATCAATTTAAGCCAGTTGACCAATCCCGTATCTCCGCTCATGATCGATTCGTAAGAAACTTTGGGCAGATTCGCCGCCAAGCTGGAATTCCACAACATCGGTATGACCAGGCGCTTGGTTCTTTCACTTGCTGAATAACAGTGTTGTCTCAGCCAAACTGGATCGTAGATACTCTTGTGGCCATCCCAATCTATGACTAGGAAGCCTTCGCTATCTTTACGAATGGCACTCGGGATTAATTCGGATGTTATGGCCAGTGCATCAAAAAGTCGCTCCTGTGCCTGTGGATGCCAACAGGCAGAGCAGCGGCAGTTGTCTCGGAGCCAACTATAGTGAAATTCGCTGACATGACCGTCGTCCCAATTGACTGTCATGCTTTGAGAACCAGTCCCAATGTCTTGAATTATTACAGCTTGTTTTTCCGTATGTGTTTGCATGTGTCACCTCTATACCTTCCATAGTCATGCTTTCAAACGGATATTTCGTGTGTCAACGTAGCCAAAACTCTGGCTCGGCGAAAGTCGAATGAGAAATGCGGGAATAAGATTCTCGGAGGTTCGGCCGCGCCATCACTCGATGCCATCCTGCCCTCCCTGGTTTGAATTGACACTTTCAACTCTGTCGAAGTACCTGGTTGGCTGATCTGTCCAGGGCTTCTCGTACCAACCGAGCGCCCTCCACAACGTTCGCCAGCTTGGCCTTGGCCACCTCTGGCTCAAGGAAGACCATGCCACAATCGGGCCCCACGGACAGCCGGTCAGGCTCTACGTGGCCGAGCACCTGCTTGATTCGGGCCTCAATCTCCTCAACCGTTTCGATCCGCGAGTCCCCAGCATCCACCACACCAAAGATGACGCCCTTGTCTCCGAAACCCTGCAAGACCACTGGATCCAATGGTCCATGGGCTCCTTCGATTGAAATCTGGTCAATCTTGGAATTGGCAAGCATGGGGGCCAGGTGAGTATAGCTATCCGCGTCGGCCCTGTCATAGCCTTCAATCGGATAACCACAGCAGATGTGGACCACGGTGGTGATGCCGGTAATGCCCTCGAAGCATGCCTCCAACGCTCGCAGGCCATACTCAAGCACCTTCTCTGGCGAACGCGCGAAAACCGGCTCATCGAACTGAACGACGTCGCAGCCGGCGGCGGCCAGTGTTTCTACCTCCGTCCGGATGGTCGCGGCCAGGTCCATCGCGAGAGCTACGTCATCGCCATAGTAGTCGTCAAGCACAGAATCGATGATCGTCATCGGCCCAGGAATCGTCATCTTCACCTGGCGTTCAGTCCGGTCGCGGATGAACTGATA
>JADFIF010000019.1 GCA_022566795.1 Chloroflexota bacterium | reverse complement strand
TCATCCATCCAGTCAACTGGCTGAAGCCCATGCTCGAGGCCCGCCACTCCTCTTGCTTCTGGACGATGCTCATACGAACAATCAGCAGCATGGCGAGAAAAATGAACAGGAAAAACCGAGAGGCAAACTGGTCTGGCAGGAAGCTCAGGTTTGTGAGCAGAGCAATTCCCATCAAGACTACCGCGACCCACGGGTTACTGCGCCGGAATATGAACCAAGAGCTCAAGTACCCAAGCAGCCAGGCGGTAGTGAGGATGATCAATGTCAAAGGCAAGAGGTCGGTGCTAATACCTCCAGATGTTGCTGCCTCGTACCAGTCCTGCAGACGGTTCCACATCTCTTGGACCTGGCCTGCCAGGGAGGGGTCATCGACGAGAGACGCGGTTCGCCAGACGACTACGACCGACCCTATGACCAGTGCTGCGAGGTGCAACGCTACGGCGGGCGCCCTTACCTTCGAAAGCAGAAGGCCGGCCGTCGCTCCCCAAAAGAGGATCGCGGCCAACGAAGGGGTTTCCACCCAATCCGCAGAGGTCACAGAGCTACCCACGATGAGCAGCGCCGCCACGAGGAACGCGAACATCGCCCAGCCCTGGCTTGGCGTGAATCGCTGGACCAAAGCCCAGAGTGTTGTCGCGCGGCTGGGGGACTGGGCTTCGGGCGAGGTGAAGAAGGGCGCGGCGAGCCCGCCGGCGGTCACAGCCTCACCTCCATCCCTTCGACTTGCTCCGCTCCTTCGTACGCTTCCAGGGCGAACATATGGCTGAGCGCGAGAGGAATGTCGTCACCTCTCCGAACGACGTATGGAGGCACGCCGTGGCCATACAGCTCCGGCACGTTTTCGAGAGTGTTGAAGATGCCTCCAAAGGATGCACCGTCTAGAAGCACGACGGCCACCCGAACCCGCCGGCGAATGAGCTCTCGCAGTGCCGTAGTCCATTCTGACCGATGCGACGAAGTGATGACGATCAGCGAGCTGTGGTAGCCCCAAAGGGTTTCCTCCTGCGGCAGGGCGGTCTCGAGAGGCACAGTGCCTTCGGCCTTGCTCAGCGCTAGGAGCTCCATGATGCGATCGAAGTGGCCAGTGCCCGTGTCTGAGGTCAGGAAGTAGCGTTGGTCTCCATAGGCGATGAGACCGACCGGCAGCCGCGACTGGAGATACTTTTGGGCCAGCGACGCGGCGATGGCGACAGCGTACTCGTCGGTGCTTTCGTCCAGCTCGCCAGCCTGCACGTCGCCTTGAAGGTCCACGAAAAGCCAGATGTCGCTGGACATGCCCAGATCGAACTCCTTGGACATGAGCTTTCCCAGCCTGGCGGTGCTGTTCCAGTGAACGCGGCTGATGCTGTCTCCGGAGGCGTACTCTCTCACGCTCGCCGCATGGGGCGTGAGGTCGTGGCTTCGCCGCCGCGTCGAGCTTTCACCCGAGAGGTCTGCGGCGGGAATCGTGAAGCCGGGGACGTCAAAGGTTCGGGGATAGACGATGAGGCTGTCCGTTCCGCAGAAGAACTCCTCTCTGCGGAACAGGCCGAAGGCATCGCTGCTGGCAACCCTTACGGGGCCCATCGAGTAGACGCCGCGCTTGCGTGCAGGCGTGAGAGTGCGCCACGACCGGAACCCCTTCGCCGCCAAGCTGACAGCCATGCCGCTTGAGTACCCAGGAAGGTCCGTCATGTCTTCGACTTCCAGGACCGGTTTGGGAATGGCGCTACGGTTCCGCACGGTGATTCGCTCGTCGACGGTGTCGCCCACGCGCACTCGCGAGCTGCGCCGATCGACCTCTACGTCAAGGGATCGTACGCTCAGCCAGTTCCATATGAAGCTTAGGACCGTCGTGAGCGCCAGAACGTACAGGAGCCTAAAGAAGAGCACGAATCCAGTCGCCACGCCAGTGATCAGGACCACCGCCATCAAGACCAGGATGAGGAAAAAGCGCTTCTGCAGGATGATCCGTCGGGTGTAGATGCGTTATCTCCTCAGCCAGCCGCCAACCTGCGCCCCTGGCACCGGAATCCGGTCCACGAGGTCCGAGACAACATCTCGCGCCTGGGTTCCGCGCATCCGGGCTGCGGCCGACACGATGATTCGGTGGCCAATCATCGGAATCGCTAGCTCTTTGACGTCATCGGGCAGCGCGTAGTCCCTGCCTCGGATCATCGCCATCGCCTGTGCACCTCGGAACAGCGCAAGCGAGCCTCTCGGAGAGCTTCCGAGCGAGATGTCAGGATGGTCGCGAGTCGACTGGGTGATGGCCACGATGTACTGCTTGATAAGGTCGTCGACATAGACTCGTTTGGCGGCCTCTTGCATCTCGATTATCTGCTCCGACGAGGCCACCGTTTCGAGCGCCTCGATCGGGTGGGCCAGGATCTGGTTTTCCACGATGGCCAGCTCTTCCTCGGTCGATGGATAGCCCAGGGTGATCATCAGAAGGAAGCGGTCCAGCTGCGCCTCGGGCAGGGGAAACGTACCTTCGTACTCGATGGGATTCTGGGTCGCCATGACCATAAACGGGCGCGGCACCGGGTGCGTCACGCCCTCGACCGTCACCTGCCGCTCCTCCATTGCCTCCAGGAGCGCCGACTGGGTTTTGGGAGTGGCGCGATTGATCTCGTCGGCTAGCACAAGCTGGGCGATGATAGGCCCTGCTCTAAACTCGAACTCGCCGCTCTTCTGGTTGTAGATCGACACACCAGTGACGTCGGTAGGCAACAGATCAGGCGTGAACTGGATGCGTTTGAACTCGCAGCCGGCGGACCGGGCAATGCTCCTCGCCAGCATCGTCTTGCCGACTCCAGGCACGTCCTCGATCAGCACGTGGCCCTGGCAAACGAGGGCAATGATGCCTAGCTCGACGGCGTGAGGCTTTCCTATGATGACCCGCTCTACATTTTCGGTCATGTCGCGGGCTACTTCGCGGGCCCGATCCAGCTCTAGCAAATGACTCTCCTTGGGCCGAGGTCTTCTGACCGGTCAGGGTATAACGCCGCTGCCTCACTGCGGGCAGGGCTTTTGGAGATCTCGGTTGGTGGAGCCCCGTAGACGGGAAACTGGGCGATAGAGGACTCGAACCTCTGACCTTCTGCGTGTAAAGCAGACGCTCTAACCATCTGAGCTAATCGCCCTCCCAATACGCGACTGGCTGCCAGGGCCTCATGCCCATGTGCGCGTGGCCACTCGGCTCACCAGCCGGCGACGGCTGTGCTCCCTGATGATAGGGACTTTGTTCGCGAATGGGAGGTTGGGAACGGACAGCTACCCCCTGAGCAACAACGGCGAAGGCGAAGCGGGGAATGACCCTGCGACGTCGATTGGGCTCGCGGCATTGTATCGTATATGTCGGGCGAAAGCGCGCTTGGCGGGACTCGAACCCACGGCCTCAGCCTCCGCAGGGCTGCGCTCTATCCAAACTGAGCTACAAGCGCTCGATATGACCTCTCCTCGTCGTGGCGGCCATCGCTCCGCAGGTGGGACAAGTGCGACCATGATTAGGCCTCCACACCATGCCATCTTATCACTGTTAGTAGCTGAAATTCAAAGCGATGTGCGCCCCTATACACGTACGAGACGTCTTGCATTAGGGATTCTTGTAGGGGCCGCGTTACCGATCATCGGGCGGCTCTAACCTCCCGAGCAAATATGAATCATTGGAGGCGCGGGGCGTGCAGTCGCCCCTTGTCGAAGGAGGCCCGCGGGACATTCCCGATGCCGTCCCGCCTCGAAGCGCGGTCATAGCGTGTTCATTGCCAGCAAGGTCTCAGGAGGTCACCTGCGCTACGAAGACGTGCTGCGGGCCGCCGACGGCAGCCTCAGCAAGCTAGGGATAGACCAGATCGACCTCTACCAGATTCACTGGCCGAACTCGTCGATACCCTTTCGAGACAATGCGAGCCATGGAGGCGTTGGTCGATAGAAGGGCTGGTCCGATATGTCGGCGTGAGTAACTCGGTCCGAGAACTTCGTGAGGCTCAAGCCGCCATGACCAAGTATCCCATAGTCTCCAACCAGGTCCTCTACAACCTGAAACGTAGGGAGATCGAGCGAGAGTTGCTTCCCTATCGTCAAGAGAGCGACGTCACGATCATGGCCTACACACCGTTGGCCAGTGGCTCGCTGGCCTTTAGGCCACGCCTGCCGCCCGACAGGGGGATGACTGCCCTGCGGGCCATAGCGTCTCAGAGGTCGGCAAGACCATGGCCCAGGTGGCGCTGAACTGGTGAACAGCCAGGCCTAATGTCATTGTGATACTAAAGTCGAACAGCGACCAGTTGGACCAGGCCTTCAGTCGTGGCTGACTGGGCTCCTAAGCGAGACCCACGGCCTTGGATAGCCCAGCGCTGAATCCATCCACAACATATGCGGACCCGGTCACGAGGCTGGCTTCGTCGCTGGCCAAGAACAGAGCCACCCTTGCGATCTCGTCGGGGGATGCTACGCGGCCGATGGCTTGTGGTCTCCGCTCCCTAATTTGCCCCACCAGGATTCCTACGCGTAGGGCTCCAGCCGCCTCCGCCCTTGACGTAGTTTGGAAAGTCACGCTGTTCTCCGCAACTACGGCACACCCCTTTGCTAACGGGTCCCTTCGGCGGGGCTATCACCCACTGATGCTGACACTCTGATAGCTCCTGAGTCGCCTCTATGGCAAGCGGCTCATCTTGGTCAGGTCGCTTCGTATCCACCGCTGAGAATCAACTTGGCTCAAGCCAATCTGGGCTAATAATTTCGATCTGTTCGTCATCAAGCTCCACGAAGTAGTGAATGGTGAGACCGCTTTCCTCGCTGCCTGTGCCGTGCCAGATGGTTCCCTCTTTGCCTAGCACGCTCTTGTCAGGCTGAGTATCGGGATCACCGCCCTCCTCACAAACCCTAACCCGCTGACCCGGTTGAAACTCTGGAATGGCGACCACTTACCACCCCCTAAGAGCCACCGATGAAGAATGGCGAGATTCTCATTATCGCGTCGCCCCAGCGCAGTCCGAAGTTTCGCGGGTCGTGCATCTCACGCTCGATCTCCCTCAGAGCCACTACGGCCCGGTCCCTTTCGCGTATTACCGCGCCGATGTGACGGTTGACCTCGCTGATCTTCAGGACGTCTGAGGGAGAATCTGGACCTTGGAACCGAAAGCCAACATTGGCGGTCTCCAACCTAGAAACCAGTGACCCCGCCTGGGTGTAGTAGTAGACATTGAGCGCGATTGACCCAGCCAGAACGAAGACCAAAACTGTAACGGTGGCCGCAATGAGGACTTTCATCCGTGAGCCTCCTCCCTCTTCGGGAACCCTAACCCGCTGACCCGGTTGAAACTCGGGCATAGCTACCACTTGCCACCCCCTAAGGTAGTTAACGCCGAGCACGATGCGAATGCGGCGCTGGCAATGGGCTTAAGACCTCCACAGCGATTCATGCTCGCGCCCGAAGCTCGGGCTGGTCACATCCTGACTTTGGTCGTCCGCGCCCTCGCCTACGCGTCTCCTTCGCCCAGAAGTAGATCTCGTCGCCCGTTCGGCGGATCGTGAGACTCTTCCCCAACTGCCTTTCTGCAGCACCGAGTCTCCGTCGAACGGTCGTGATCGGTTGTCCTTCAGCCGCATGGAGCCTGCCTGCCTCACCGTCTCCGAGCTGTTCGATGTAACGGACATACTCAGCGATGATCCGCGCTCTCTTGACGCGCCGATTATACACCGGCCTTGTCTCGGGACCGACCCCGGCGGAATGGCGACCCAAGCCCACCGAGTCCGGTCAGCCTTGACGTTGGATTGACCGCCCCCTAGACTGCTTATCAGACGGGAGCCTGGGCGAGGTCCTACACGGGAAACGGGGACGGCAAACGCGTTGTAGTGCTGTAGTAACAAATTGCGAATTTCGCTGAGGCTATACTCTGGCTGCCTGATGCTGTCAGTTCTGTTGATCGTTGTCGCAGTGCTGGGTGGCCGAGGCAGCTCCGACTCATCAGTCGCCTCCCTTCCTCCGAAGAGTGAGATCAACCGAATCGCCTTCGTGGGGCTGGACGCTCACATCCACACCGTGGACCCGGACGGTTCCCACCCCCGGAGCATCTCTTCGGGGACCGGTGCCTTCACCTGGCCTACATGGTCTCCCGATGGCCGTGGGTTGGTATTCTCTGGCGTCGCTGAGGACGAAACCGGCAACCTCAGGACAAGTCTGTTGGCCTTCGATGGGGCCAGCGGCGACGTGACAGAGCTATTTCTAGGAGAGCCGGGCGTCAGGGGACTATTGGCCGAAGGCGTTGTCCACTACCCCTTGTGGTCGCCCGACAGTACGCGGGTCGCCTTCATTGCCTTCACGTCTGAGGGCCTGTCTCTGTTCCTTGACGACGTTAGGGACAGTGCTGGACCCGTCTTCGTCATGGACCAAGGCCCACTGTGGATGTCCTGGTCGCCGGATTCTCAATACCTGTTGGTACATCGCGGAGCAGACCATTTCCTGGTCAACACGCTCGAAGGGATACGGGTGAATGACTTGGGGGTCCGAGCGGTAGGGTACCGAGTCCCCGCGTGGAAGCCGCAGGGAGGCATCATAACGCTAGCCCGGGGAGTCGGGCCCGATCGTTACACAATCCTGAACGCACGCGTCGTCGGGAATGGGCTTGACGACCCGGAGCCCATAACCTTTCTCCGTGAGATCGGATTTCCGCTCGCTCCCGCATTCCTCTGGTCTCCTAGTGGCGAACTCCTAGCGTTGTCCGGCTCAACGCGCCCGGTCATGTATCTCGGACAACCCCTTATGGTCTATCGAGACCTGGCTCTATTTTCGGACAGTCCAAAGGCCCAGACACTCCTTATCCAGGACAACGTGATAGCTTACTTCTGGTCGCCTGATGGCGATAGGCTGGCTTATGTCGCGCCCTCCCGAACCGCGAGTGCCCTGCGTTGGGTGGTTGTCAATGCCGCGGACGGCGAGCGCTGGCCCCTTGTTGACTTTGTTCCCTCGCGGGACCAGCTGACGATGTTCCGGTTCTTCGACCAGTACGCTTATTCTCATTCCTTATGGTCGCCGGACAGCGGGTCGCTCGTGTTCGCTGGAAGGCTCGTGGATGATGCAACGGCGGCTTCGGCACACTACAGTCTCGCCCGACAGGAATCCCACATCATAGTTGTGGATACGAACCCCGAGCCATTGACGTACATAATAGCAGACGGGACCCTGGGATTCTGGTCGCCCCGATAGGCGCTCGCGCCGGTGTTTGAAGTCGCGACCACCAGGGAAGGCTCAGAAGTGGCCTTGGTCCACGGTCCGGAGGCCGAGCCTCGGATAGCAGGTCAGCCTCCGCCCCATGTACATGCGCTGGGGGCTGATTCGTATTTGTGGTGGAGACGGGGGAGGGATGAAGCCCACGACACCCACCATTTCTCCAGAAAGCCTTCTCGACATCCTTGCAGCCCGTGGAGCATTCGCAGTCGATTATGGGGGCGGAATACTTTAAAAGATGACGGTCATGCCCTACATGATGGCTTGCGGTAGCCGAACCCACCCCTCGAGAGGTATAGACCGTATACGGAGAAGTGAGCGTCTTTCGCACGACGCCTCACTGACCGCATGGAATAGCAACGATGAACGACGTGTCGGCAGAATGTCGGCAAAATGCCCCTGAAAAGGAAAAGACTGGCCTCTAAGCCAGTCTACCTTCACCGTATCATTGTAGTGGTGCCGAAGGAGGGATTTGAACCCACACGCCCTTGCGGGCACTACGCCCTGAACGTAGCGCGTCTGCCGTTCCGCCACTTCGGCACAGCCATTCGTCAGCCTCCAAACGGTCAGCCCGCGGTTGTGGTTCGAGCATGAGAGCCGGTGGCTGAAGACTGATTGCTCTCTGGTGGGCAGTCGAGGACTTGAACCTCGGACCTCTCGCGTGTGAAGCGAGCGCTCTAACCACTGAGCTAACCGCCCGGAGATACTCCTGTCTAGTGTACCAGAGCGACCCTTCACCGGCGCAAGCTCCTGCGTGAGAAGCTCGGCAGTAAGGGTCGCGAGACATCGGTTGTGTTACGATGTGGCAACGACAGGGCTCGAACCTGTGACCTAGCGCTTATGAAGCGCCCGCTCTACCACTGAGCTACGTTGCCAGCCTGCTGTCGCCACGACGAATCATATCGAAAGCCGATGGCAGTGTCAACGGCCGGGCGGGCCTAGACGGGCCGCCGGCGGGAGTCAGAGCGGGGCGACCGCCGGGCCGAGCCGGAGCCAAACAGGCCGAAACGTCTTGTCTACCGAGAGCATAGACCCCATCGTCAAACGGGCGGTCGCCGACGGCGTCGTGGAGCGAGCGTCGAAGGAGCTCAACAAGCTTATCCGCGAGCTTGCGGCCGCCCTCGACCCGTTCCCAAACTTCCTCGGCATCAGTAGCATCCAGGCCGTCGAGATCGACCCCAGCGGCGTGGCCGACCCCGAGAAGGGCTGTGTGGTAGTTCTCCCCGATGGGGTCCTGTACGAGCTCGTCTTGCGGATGCTCCCTGGCCCGGTGGATATCGGCGGCGTCGACCAGATCGAGGAAATGAAGGACTTGGAGCTGGCACCCGGCGACTACGTGGCCTACGCCTACGCGGCTGTGCAGGAGCTCGCGCGCATCCTGGAAGAGCGCGAGGAGGAGCGCGAGCAGCCCTCTGCTACCACTTAAGAACCATCTCGAATCCCACCCGGGGAGTCCAGAGGGGGTGACCCCTCTGGCAAGGGGTCTGGGGGATGTGCCCCCAGGAGCGAAAGACCCTCGGGCGGGTGGGTGGGAACAAAGCACTTGCCTTTTTGAGATAGTCTCTCAGTCATGTGGGAGGGCACATGAATCCTTGGCAGTGCCTGCGCCGTCACGGGCCCTCGCCGTGGAGGCCGCGGGCGTGCAACAGGCGCCCCGGAACGCTCTGAAGAAACCCCCTCCACGTCGGCGGGTCGGGCCTTAGCTTAAGCAGGTCCCTGAGTCTGTCGGAGGCGCCGCCGACCAACGGCTCGCCATGACCACCGCAGAGCGTGTCGAACTCCATGCCTGCAAGCCGCTCGATTGAGTCCCGGTACTTGAGTCCGTCGTAGCCGGGAAAGGGGACTGAGCGGCTCACGCTTGCTCCATCGCTGAAAACAGTATCTCCAGAGAACAGCAGGCCTCGGCTTTCGACCAGATAGCATACGCTTCCGGGTGTATGTCCCGGAGTGTGTATGACCCGAATGCCGCCGAGCAGTGGGAGCACGTCGCCATCCGATAGGGCCGTTGCCGGGGTGCGTTCGAGGAATGGCAACGGCAACTTGAGGCCGGAGAACACGCCCATGTAGCTAAGAGAGACCTCGTCGCCCCGACGCGCTCTCGTATCGTCGGCATGGGCGAGGACGCCGGCATGCGTTCGCTTGACGATGCCCGGGACGCCGGACGTATGGTCCGGATGGCTGTGGGTGATGAGGATGGAGGAGATCTCCTCCGGCTTTCGGCCGATGGACTCGACGTAGCGCAGTACCGCTCCGACGTTCCATGGCAGTCCGGCGTCAACCAGCGCCAGAGTCTCGTCCTCGATCAGATAAGCGCGAGACCACGAGATGCCGGGTATGGTGTGCACCCCGTCGACTATCTCCAGCTTGCTCGGCTCCAATCTCGTGATGTCCCTAGTTTACCGTCTACAGCCGGTCTGGGGAAGTGGCGAGGCCGCGGTGAAGGCAATCTGCCCGCTGCGCATCACGCGAGCTCTCGCCGCGGCTGGCCCTTAGCCTGGATTATCGGCTGAGAGGGTTCGTTTTTGACCCTACCTCCAGGACAGGGGATGGTGACGGGCTAGCCGCCCGGGGGCTGGTATGCTACCCGCAACGGTCTGCAGGCATCCCCCGTGCCCGTATAATGTCCCCACCCTGCCCAACTTGAAGGAGGTGGCTCCCCGTGGACATCGGAATATCGACGTTTCCAACCGACTACTCCGCCGACATTGCGCTGGTGGCCAAGCGAGCCGAGGAGCTGGGCTTCGAGTCGCTGTGGGTGCCGGAGCACCCCGTCCTTCCTGTGAGGGCGAAGACCCCCTGGCCGGGCTCGGCGGACGGTGTCATCCCGAGGCTCTACGCCGACATCGTAGACCCTTTCGTGGCCCTGGCCCGGGCGTCTGGGGTTACCTCGACGCTGAAGCTGGGCACGGGCATCTGCCTCGTGCCGGAGCGTAACCCGCTGCTGCTGGCGAAAGAGGTTGCCACGCTGGACATGTACTCGGGCGGAAGGTTCCTGTTTGGGATCGGCGCGGGCTGGCTCCGAGAGGAGACAGAGATGATGGGCGGCGACTTCCGCCGTCGATGGTCTCAGACCCGCGAGGCCATCCTTGCCATGAAGGAGCTATGGACGAAAACGGAGAGCGAGTACCACGGCGCTTTTTACGACTTTCCGCCGGTGTATTCTTTTCCGCGGCCGGCCCAGAGGCCGCATCCGCCGGTGCTCCTCGGCGGCATGGCGGGGAACGTCTTCAAGCGGGTCGTGGCGTGGGGAGATGGCTGGATGCCCAACCGCGTCACGCCCGAGCAGGTGAAGCAGGGCAGGGCGGCCATCGACGAGCTTGCCGAGGCGGCGGGCCGTGACCCGAGCTCCATCCAGATCTCAGTCTTCGGCCAGGCTTCCGACCGCGACCTCGTCAGCCGCTTTGAGGAGGCGGGAGCCAACCGGGTCATGATCAGGGTGGAAACCGCCCCCGAGGCGGAGACGATGGTCCAGCTGGAGTCGATCGCCTCCGCGGTACTGAGGTAGCTCTTGGAGGGATGGCTCTTTTGAGTTTGCTGAGCGTTGGCGCGCGTTTCTTTCGCGTACCGCCAGCGAGCTCAAGATTTACGCCCTCTCTCTAGGCCTCCTCGCTGCGCGGTGGAGGGACCGAGTGTCCCCTGGCACGTCCTCCAAGGCCGCGCTAGTCACCGGAAGAGCGGCAAGACCCTCTCGCCGAACAGCCGCATCGAGGCGCGAACGTGCTTCTGCTCCATCTCGCCTGTGTTGAGCTTGAGCATGAGATTGCGGACGCCCAGGTCCCGCAGCTCTGCGATCTGGTCCGCCGTCTGCTCCGGCGTGCCCATGATGAACGACAGGTCCAGGTCCTCGCCGGGTGGCGTAGGGTCGCCGGGCTTCGGAGCCGGAAAACCGCCGGGGTTGTACTTCTCGCGGGCCCCTCTGAAGTGCTTGCGCTCGCGACGGAACCCCGCCTCGGCGATCTCCCGCGCCTCCGAGTAGCTGCCGGCCACCATGAGGTTCTTGGAGACCCACGTCTGGTCCAGTGCCCTTTCGGTGGAGGGCTCGTCGAATCCGGCCTCAAGCATTGCCTCGCGGTAAGCGTTCAGTCGGCTACCGATCACGTCCGGCGCCTGGATGCCCATCAGTATCGGACGGCCGATCTGTGCCATGGCGCGGGTCGACGCCTCGCTTATGCACGCCCTCACCAGCGGCGGGTGCGGCTTCTGGTACGGCCGGGGGCGCAGGATAGGGAAGGCCACCTTCCAGGTTTCGCCCTCGTACCGGAGGTCCTTTGTCGTCCAAGCCTTGACCAGCAGGTCCTCGGCCTCGGCCAGACGGCTGGCGCCCTCCTCCATCGATAGGCCAAAGCCGATGTACTCGTAGTGGTTGAAGGCGGACCCGCGGCCAATGCCGACGATCAGCCGGCCGTGGCTCAGATTGTCCAGGAGAGCGGTCTGCGCGGCCAGTCGCACCGGATGGTGGAACGCCATCTCGACGACCGCGAAGCCGATCTTCACGCGCTGAGTTCTCGCGGCCACAGCCGCCCCGAAGACGACAGGGTCGACGTAGGCAGATGCGCCGTCAAAGTGGTGCTCAGTTAGCCAGACGGCGTCGAACCCAAGTGCCTCCGCCAGCTCGATCTCCTCCAGCGTATCGTCGATGACGGCCCCGTCCCGCTCCGGCGTGTGGCTAACAGGAAACACGAACGACCCAAAGCGCATCTGCGACCCCTCCAATAGGTCTCTCTCTCGGCTTTCCGAGGACTGCCCAAGTATATCCTAACCCCGTCACCCCCGCTTGTGCGCGCCGTATCGGTGGCGTACACTGCCACTCTACCGAGTGCCGTGCCCGAGTAGGGCCGTCGCCGCTGCCCTGAGCCGAGTCAGGGGAGCGGTCCACCACGAACAGCCACCAACACGGACCGACGCCAACACGGACCGACGCCAACACGGACCGACGAAGGAGGCTCACATGGTAAGCACGCTGGACGCCGAGGCACTCCGCCAGTCGTCGCTGCGATACCTCTGGATGCATAACCGCGACTGGACACAGATGGCTGAGGAGGGGGACCCGGTCTTCATCGTCGACGGTCACGGAGTCAGGGTAACTGACTCCGAAGGCAACACATGGATCGACGTGAACGGCGGCTACAACTCGGTTAACGTCGGCTATGGACGTGAGGAGATCGCGGAGGCCGCTTACGAGCAGATGGTCAAGCTCCCGTACTTCCCCAACGGGACGACCACCATTCCCACGATCAAGCTGGCGGAAAAGCTGGCCGAGATTACGCCTGGGAGTCTGTCGCGCGTCTTCGCGGTGAGCGGCGGGTCAGAGGCCAACGAGACGGCGCTCAAGATTGCCCGCGCATATCATAAGCGGAGGGGCGACCAGGGCCGTTACAAGATAATCAGCCGGCGTGGGTCTTACCATGGAACGACCGCCGGTGTCCTATGGCTCGGAGGCACCCCGTCGGCGGGGCGTGACGACTTTGAGCCGATGTACCCCGGTATGGTGCACGCGCCTCAGCCCAACCCGTACCGTTGCGAGCTAGGCGGCGAGACGCCCTCCGAGTGCGCGGTCAGATGCGCGCAAGCCGTCGAGGACCTAATCACGTTCCATGGACCGGACACCGTGGCCGCGGTGATAGCCGAGCCTATCGCCATGCCGCAGGGAGCGGCCGTGCCAGGCGACGAGTACTGGCCGATGTTGCGACAGATCTGCGACAGGTACGGAGTGCTGCTGATCGCTGATGAGGTGATCTGCGGATTCGGACGCACCGGCAAGATGTTTGCGATCGAGCACTGGGACGTTGAGCCGGACATCATGACCGTCGCAAAGGGCATAGTCAGCAGCTACCTGCCGCTGGCCGCCACCATCGTGAAACAGGAGATTGCGGACGCCTTCGCGGGGGAGAACAATCAGCTCCGACACGTCCTTACGTTCAGCGGCCATCCCGTGTCCGCCGCGGCCGCGCTGAAGAACATCGAGATTATCGAAGACGAGAAGATGGTGGAGAACTCGGCGGAGGTCGGCGCCTACTTCAAAGAGGCTCTGGAGGGACTCAAGCTCGATCACGCGCTGATCGGCGACGTGCGAGGGCTTGGGCTGCTGATGGCGGTAGAGCTGGTGGCGGACCGCGACACCAAGGCAAGGTTCGAGCCGGAAGCCAAGATTCCCGACCGGCTGAACGAGAAATTCAGGAAGCACGGCCTCATCTTCCGGGTCAACAGCGAGGTCCTGAACATCGGGCCGCCGCTGTGTATCACCCGCGAGGAGGTCGACGAGATAGTGCATGCACTCGACCTTTCGCTTTGGGAGCTCGAAGGCGAGCTCGGCGTCGCCCAATTGACTTGAGGACGGGGTTTTGTTTTGCGCCCCCCATCCTAACCTTCCCCCGGGAGGGGAAGGGACTGATTTTCGCCCCCGGGGACAGCTAGCAGGTTGATGAATGGGGAGTGCAGAGGGGCTAAGCCCCTCTGCCGGGAGCTCTGAGGGTGTCCCTCAGATACAATTTATTCCCTTTCCTTACTCCAAAAGGCGCCAGAGGGATGGTCGAAAGAGTGTTTCAGCGCCTTGCTAGAGCGGGGGGGCGCAAAGGAGAAGTACATGACAACGACGCAGGAAACAGAGGCCCTCAGAAGGTCGGCCCTCGAGCACGTCTGGATGCACAACCGCGACTGGACGCAGATGGCCGAGGAGGGCGGACCGACCATCATCGTCGAAGGCAAAGGCATCAGGGTCACCGACTCCGAAGGCAAGTCATGGATCGACGTCAATGGCGGCTACAGCTCCGTGAACATCGGCTACGGCCGGACGGAGATCGCCGAGGCGGCCCGGGAGCAGATGCGAAAGCTTGCGTACTTCCCCCAGGGCACGACGACCGAGCCGCTGGTCCGCTTCGTCGAGAAGATCGGCCAAATCGCCCCCGGAAGTCTCGAGCGTACCTGGCCGGTGACCGGTGGGTCCGAGGCCAATGAAACGGCCATCAAGATCGCGCGCGCCTATCATAAGCGGCGTGGCGACCCGGGCCGCTACAAGATAATTAGCCGCAAGGGGTCCTACCACGGCGCTACCGGCGGCGTGATGTGGCTCGGCGGCGCGACGGGCCTTGCCGACTACGAGCCCGCGTATCCCGGCATGGTCTACGCGCCTCAGCCGAACCCCTATCGCTGCGAGCTCGGCGGCGAAACCCCATCCGAGTGCGCGGTCCGGTGCGCTCAGGCCATCGAAGACCTGATACTGTTCCACGGCCCCAGCACGGTGGCCGCCGTCATCGCGGAACCGGTGTCCTCGTCGGCGACTGCCGCGGTCCCCGGAGACGAGTACTGGCCGATGCTCCGGCAGATATGCGACCGCCACGGCGTGATTCTGATCGCCGACGAGGTCATCTGCGGCTTTGGCCGCACCGGGAAGATGTTCGCGATGGAGCACTGGGACGTCGTGCCGGACATCATGACCATCGCCAAGGGCGTGGTCAGCAGCTACCTTCCCATCGCTGCCACCGTCGCGACCGCGGAGGTGGCCGACGTCTTCGGCGGCAAGGACAACATCTTCCGGCAGGCGCTGACCTTCGGAGGCCATCCGGTAGCGGCCGCCGCCGCGCTGAAGAACATCGAGCTCATGGAGGAGGAGGGGCTGGTCCAGAACTCCGCCGAAGTCGGCGGCTACTTCCTGGAGCAGCTTCACCAGCTAAAAGACGACCACGAGTCCATCGGCGACGTGCGCGGACTCGGCCTGCTGCTGGGAATCGACCTCGTGGCGAATCGCGACACCAAGGAGCGCTATCCCACCGAGCTCCACCTCGGCGAGCGTCTATCGGAAAAGCTCCGTGAGCAGGGTCTGATACTCCGGGCCACCGACCGCGGCATCGGTTTTGGGCCGCCCCTGTGCATAACGCGGAGCGAGGTCGACGAGATCGTGGCGGGCGTAGATCGCGCCCTTGGCTCGGTCGAGGCCCAGCTACCTTCGGCCTAGCAGAGGCTGACGAAAAACTGGGAGTGCAGAGGGGCTAAGCCCCCCGCGAAGGCCCGCCCGCAGCGGCTGCTGCAACCCCTAGTGGCAGAAATAGCGTAACGTTCGGTCGATGTGGTCGGGAGTCCAGAGGGGCGACAGCCCCTTTGGCGGGGGTACTGGGGGTGCCCCCTATAATCCTCTTTCCCCCTTCCAGAAAAGGGGGATGGTTCGGTCCATGGCAGATCACGAGTGCGTCCCCAACGCGGGGCACAAATTGTGACGCGGTTTCCCGCAGTCTGGTACTAGCGCGACGGGAATCGAGCGCTGAGCACGTCGACGATGAGCCGTGCCGCGAGCTGGCTGGTGATGTCCGACGAGTCGTAGGGCGGGGCGACCTCCACGAGGTCGAGCCCGACCAGGTTCGATTTCTCGACCAGCGCCTCGAGACACTCGCGCACCTCCGCATAGAACAGCCCGCCCACCTCGGGCGTGCCCGTGCCCGGCGCCTGGCTGGGGTCCATCACGTCGATGTCGAAGGTGATGAACAGGTTCTCCCCCCGCGGTATCTTGTCGACCACGCCCTGCGGGCCCAGCTCGCGGAACCCGTTTGTCGTGATGATGAGGCTGCCGTCCCTCTGCGACTCCCCGTAGGCCTTTCGCCGGGCGGCGCGAATCCCCACCGAAGTTATGTGGTCGACGAAGGGCAGCTCGCGACATCGCCGGATAGGGCTGCCGTGGAACAGCAAAATCCCCTGGATGTCGTGGCTGTAGTCCATGTGGGCGTCGAAGTGGACGATGTTCAGCGGGTCGAACTTGCCTAATGCGCGCACTACCGGAAAGGTGATGGCGTGGTCTCCGCCGACGACGACCGGGAACGCGCCGCGCTCCACCATCTTCTCCACGGCGGCGGTGAGCTTTCCGAAATTTCTCAGGACATCGGATGGCAGCACGGTGACGTTGCCGCAGTCGGCCATGGTGACCCCACGCAGCAGCTCGTCGCCGACGTCGATGTCGAAGAACCCTCCCGCTTCCTTCTGGGCCGCGTGAGGATCGGAGTAGGCGTAGGCGCGCGGAGCGTCGCGGACCGCGTCAGGCCCGAAGCGTGCGCCAGGCCTGCCGATGGTTCCCTGGTCGAAAGGAACGCCCAAGAACGCGACGTCTGCATCCAGAGCGTCGAGGTCGGTGCACAGCGGCGCCTTGAAGAAGCTCCGGGGCTGTGCCCTGACTATGGGCCACTCGTCGTCCGATAGGGTAGTGTACTGCGACTCGAACGTCTGATCCGCCATGTACCACACCGCCTGAAACTGATTGAAGGGTGCTCGCGCGCAAAGAAGATACAGTAACCGCTAGTGCTGACGCAAATGTATCTCGCTGGCTGTGAAGGTGTGTACCGCGCAGGGAAGGGCCAGCCTGGCTGTGGCCCACCTGATTATCCCTGAGCCACGGGGGTTGAAGGGCCGTGTGTCGGGTCGCCTTCCCAAGTTCCGTGGCCATCTGCTATACTCCCCACGGCCAAAATGCCAAGGTCTTTTCAAGCGCGCGAAAAAGGGATGTAAATATGCCCGCCTATGCTCTCCTTGGAGCCCAATGGGGCGACGAGGGCAAAGGGAAGATCATAGACTACCTCGCCCAGGAGGCGGATATTGTCGCGAGGTTCTCCGGCGGAAACAACGCCGGCCATTCGGTTTGGAACGAGTACGGCAAGTTCAGCTTCCACCTTATCCCCTGCGGCGTGTTTTCGCCGCAGACTACCAACCTCATCGGCAATGGCGTCGTGGTCAATCCCGACGTTCTTCTGGGGGAAATAGCTGACCTCAAGGACCGGTCAGGCATCGACATCTCAGAGCGGCTGGTGGTGAGCGAGCATGCGCATCTGATCATGCCGTATCACATCGTTCTGGACCGGCTGGCCGAGGAAGCGCTCGGCTCCGGCGCCATCGGCACGACTGGCATGGGCGTCGGACCGGCCTACAGCGACAAGGCGGCTAGGAGAGGCTTCCGGGCGGCCGACCTTCTCGACCTGGAGTCGTTGTTGCCGCGCCTGGACACCGTGCTTCAGCATACGAACGCCGTCATAACCAAGGTTTATGGCGGGACCGAGGTTCCGCTGGATGAGGTTTTCGAAAAGTGCCGCCGCTGGGCCGAGGGTTTGGCTCCCCTGATCGGCCCCGTCGAGAGGATAGCCAACCGGGCCTTGGAGGCGGGGCGCCACGTGCTCCTGGAGGGCGCCCAGGGCGCGTTGCTGGACCTGGACCACGGCACATACCCTTACGTAACCTCGTCGAACCCTACGGTGGGCGGCGCCTGCGTCGGCGTTGGAATCCAGCCCCGCTACGTTACCAGCGTCATCGGGGTCTTCAAGGCCTACTGCACGCGCGTGGGGGCGGGGCCGATGCCCACGGAGCTGGACGACGAGACCGGCGAGAGGATCAGGGAGCTGGCCCAGGAGTTTGGGACGACGACCGGACGTCCGCGGCGAGTCGGGTGGTTCGACGCCGTGGCCGCGCGCTACAGCGCCCAGATCAACGGATACACGTCGGCGGTGCTCACGCGCCTAGACGTACTAGACGGCTTCGACTCCGTCAAGGTCTGCACCGCCTACGACCTCGACGGCGAGACGATAACGGAGTTTCCGGGGGCCGTCGCCGCGCTGGCCCGCTGCAAGCCGATCCTCGAGGAGCTCCCGGGCTGGGACAGCCCAACGGCCAGCACCACCGAGCTCGATAGCCTACCGCCGCGGGCCCGTGCTTACGTCGATCACCTTCAAGAGCTGATCGGCTGCCCATTCGACCTGATCTCCACGGGACCCTACCGGCACGAGACGATAAAGGCGCGCGCCATAATCGAGGTTTAGCGCCTGTCGGCGGCCTGCTGGCTGCCTTCGCCGCCTTGGCCCGCAGGCACCGCATCGCGCTGATCGCCTGTGCCGAGCCAGAGGGGTTGATTGCGCCCTCAAGGTGGCCCGCACCATCGCGACCTGGCGGGAGCGGAGACCATCGGCATCGCCCACCCAGCCGAGGCCTTGCTAATACAGGCCCGTCGGCTGGGCTTTAGCTGGTCGATAGGCGCGGCTGTGGTCGGAAACCTACGGCGTCAGGTCCATCGCCTCAACGATCCGGGTGAACGGGATGTTTGCCGCCTCGTTGACTTCCCTCACCCAGTCGGCGTTCCCTGACTCGAAGAGGCACCTGCAGCTTGAGTCGCCGGGAACGAAGGTGCTCCGGATGTACCGGACTGGCTTCCCCTCTGACGTGAACCGCTCCGACGTCTCTATCGCCGCCTTCTGGGCGGCGGCCAACTGCTCCAAGGTGATCCCTGGAAGATCGCGGTCTGCCATGTAAACGGCCATGTTCAACCTCCTAAAGATTTGTCGCACCTATATTCGTCATTGACGGGAGCGATGACATCGGTAAATTTGAGGGTTTCTCGAAGAGAAAAACGTGCGTAGGTTGAGGACTGGTGGAAGGGAGATGGCAAGAAATTGCCGGTGAGGCTTAAGGCGTTGGCTAGGCGGGCCGGTGCGGCGCGATGCCTAAGTGCAACTCACCTGAAGACGAGGCCGTGATGGGCCGCGTAAGCTGCCGCCTCCGTCCGATTGGCGGCGCCGGTCTTGTTGAGGATGTTGGTCACGTGGTGGGCAACGGTGCTGAGGCTTATTACCAGCTCTTCGCCTACCTCTCGGTTGCTCCTGCCTACGGCTATCAAGCGTAGCACCTGGAGCTCTCGGGGCGTCAGCCCGGTGGTGTTTAGAAGGGGACCGGCCTTAGGAGACCCGGCACGCTCTTGAAGCGCGACCACCCACTCCATTGGCGCCAGCTCGTATGCCATGTGCAAGTGCTCCTCAGCCCCTGCCTGATCGCCCTTCGCCTTCAGCAACAGCGCGTAGTTGTAGTGTGTTTCCGGGTCATCATGCCGGAGCCCCAGTGCCTCCTGGTAGTGCACCTCTGCCCCGTTCAGATCGCCCTTGCTCTGCAGGAGGATCGCCAGATTGTTGTGCGCCTCAGGGTAGTCTGGCCGCAGCCGCAGCGCCTCCCAATAGTGCTTCTCCGCCTCTTCGGGATCGCCCTCGTTGTCACGCAGGAACGCGTAGTTGTAGAGGGCCTCTGCATAGTCAGGTCGTATGCGCAGCGCCTCCCGATAGTGCTCCCGTGCTCTAGCGGGCTGGGCCATGTCCTCCAACAGTATGGCGTAGTTGTTGTGAACCTCAGCGTAGTCGGGCCGAAGCCGCAACGTTTGGCAGTAGTGTTCCTTGGCCCCGGCCAAATCACCACCAGCCCGGAGCAGGTTTGCATAGCCATAGTGCGCGTCGACATAATCGGCTTGCAGCCGCAGCGCTTCGCAGTAGTGCTCCGCTGCCGATGCTACGCTGCCGCGGGCGTGCAAGAGCACGGCATGGTTGTAGTGCGCCTCGGGGTAGTCAGGGCGCAGTCGCAGCGCCTCCCGATAGTGCTCGGCAGCCGCGGCCTCCTCCCCCCGGGCTTTCAGCACGACGGCCAGGTTATTGTGGGCCTGGGGGTAGTCAGGCCGCAGTCGCAGCGCCTCCTGGTAGCAGTCCGATTCCTGCTGGCTGTTCTCGTTTGACGTTCCGATGAGCGCGGCCGCCTTGAGGAACCAGGCCCCGGCTGTCATGCCGTCAGTCACACTGGATGCCGCGGGGGCTTCGTGGAGCTCCGCCACTCGATAGAGGGGCCGGTGAGGTAAGTGGTCGCCCTCGAGAGCGCTGCTCTCCGCCTCCTCGAACCGATACAGGGGCAGGTCCACCAGATCCAAGACGCTTCCGGTGAGGTAGACCGTGTCCGGCCGTGCCGCCCCTGCGACCTGCCGCGCCAGGGCGATGCCCCTCCCTGTCCACCACTCGCCCTCCACCATAAGGGTACATTCACCGAAGTGGCAGCCAACACGCAGTGGGACGTGGGGGAGATCTGTTAGGAGCGGAATGAGCTCGCCGCTTGCTCGCCAGGTCTCGATGAGCTTGAGGCTGAACCGTACCGCGGCGTCGGCGTCTTCAAACAGGAACAGGTGGCCGTCGGCTGTGAAGTTGCGATGCAGGCTGCCGTACTGGCTGGCAACGGACTCGGCCAGGTACTTGTATTCGGCGATTGTCGCCGCCATCCTGTCCCGCGGCGTGCGTGCCCAGACTGAGGCATCCCTATCGAGTTGAGAGAAGACTATGGCAAAGTAGGTGCCCATAGACCGTCCTCTATGCGGCGTTCCCGCAGGAGCGGGCGTGACGACGGTACGTGATCAGGGGGGATTACACGTCGTCCGCTGAGATGTGTAGGGCCTCCACGACGCGTTCGAAGGGGATCTCCGCGCGCTCATTCGCCTGCTTGACCGCCTCCGCCGACGGGCCGTCGAATATGCAGAAGCACTTCTCCTCCCCGGGTACGAAGATGGAGCGTAGGTATCGAATGGGCGTCCCCTCTTGAGTCATCTGCGCCGTAGTGCTCTTAGCCCGAGCCGCGGCTGCCACAAGCTGATCGCTAGTAATCCGAGGCAGGTAGCGCTCGACCATATACATAGGCATTGTGTGACCCTCCCCCGCTGGCAAGCCGCTACATTATAGACCCTTCACAACTTCACGCGCTCTCGCAAGCTCGTCGTCCTGACGCCGGTGCGGAAAAAACACCGTCATCTATACTACGATAGCTCTCCTCGCATCACCGTCACCGCCCACCCGCCGATGCGCACGCGGTCGCCCGCAACGCGCACGTACACGACCCCGCCGCGAGCCGACGCCTGAAAGGCCGTGAGGGTGTTCTTGCTGCAAAACCCGTCACCCACCTAAGCCACTTGGGGGCACGATGTCCCTGACCCGTCTGTCGAGGGCAGGTGAGGTAGCTCTGAAGCGGTCTGATTATCCTAAGCCTACCGGGTTGAAGATCGGCCAGTCGCAGAGCACGGCGCCGCTGAAGCCTAGTGCCGTCGGGTGGCGCTACGGTTCCAGCCGGAAGGGCGGGTACTCGTCAGTCATCAGCGAGGCGTATGCGGCGACCCTCAGCGCCCAGCGGTTGAACCCCAGGACCAGCCGGAATATATCGGCCGGATACCGGCCGTTGAAGAGCAGTCCCACGGCGCCGAAGATGGCTAGCAGACTGGTGAGGCCGCCCCAGCCCCCGAAACCCCCCTCGAGAATGCCCGTCACCAGGTAGTGCGGGACTGCCAGCAGCCACCACTTGATCAGAACCAGCCCCCGCGACAGTCGCTCAGGGTACTCCACTTCGAGGTTTGCCGGGTAATCCCTGGTGGACAGGCTAAAGGGCGGGTAGCGGTCGGTCGCCAGCGCGTTGTAGCTGTAGAAGGCCACCCGCCACGTCCATCGCAGCACCCCAACGTTGAAGTCGAAGATGCCCCGCGGGTACTTGCCCGTGAACAGGATGGCGAAGAAGGCAAAGATCGTCAGGAGCACATAGGCGATCCACAAGAAGATAAGAACGACCAGGTGCGGGATGACCAAGAGCCATTTGATCAGCCAAAGCCATCGACCCAGGTCGGGATCGACCTCACCGTGTACGGAAATCGGATAGGCAGCAGTAGTGTCGGTTGCCATCGGATTCCTCCATTCTCCAGATATCCGCCGCTTCGGTCCTCAAACGCAGGAATGCGACTCCTCGAATACCTGGGTGACTCGCTGGAGCTGGCCGCCCTTGACCTTCATGCGAAAGACGGCATGCGAAAGAAGGCGCCGTACATCGCCGAGATACCCCTGGATACCGACTGGGACCCTAGTCGTCGCCTGCCACCGGCACCGGCAGGTCGATGTTGTACCTCGAGACGACCGCGTCGATCTTGGCGGCCGTAGCATCATCGGGAGGTACCAGCGGCAGCCGTGGATTGCCCACGTCGAAACCGGCCCTGCGAACGCAGTACTTCACGGGGATGGGGTTGGAGACGATGAACAGTATCTTGAATATGTCCAGCATCCGGCGGTGCTCGGCGGCCGCGCTCTCGATATCGCCCTCCAGAATCATGCCGATCATGGCCTTGATCTGGCTGCCCACCAGGTGCGACGCTACACTGACCACCCCAAACCCGCCCGCCGCCACGATGTAAAAAGTCTCGTTGTCGTTGCCGCTCCAGACGCGGAAGCTGTCCGGCGTGTCGCGGATGATCCGGGTGATCTGATCGAGGTCGCTGCCCGCCTCCTTGACGCCGATGATGTTGTCCACGCCGCTTAGCCTCACGGTCGTCTCGTCGCTCATATTGAGGCTGGTGCGGCTGGTGACGTTGTAAAGGATGCACGGGAGGTGCACGCTCTCGGCGATGGACTTGAAGTGCTGGTAAAGGCCGTCCTGTGTGGGCTTGTTGTATGCGGGAACGGTCAGCAGCAGGGCGTCGGCGCCCTCTCGCTCCGCAAGCCTGCTCAGCTCGATGCTGGCGGCGGTGTTGTTGTCCGTCGTTCCGGCGATCACCGCGGCCCTATCGCCGACCGCGCTCTTGATCTCGGAGTATAGCCGAAGCCTCTCCTCGACCGACAGCGTCGGTGTTTCCCCCGTGGTCCCCGTCACCACGAGTCCCTCGCTGCCCGAGTCTACCAGGGCCAAGGCCAGACGCTTCGCCTCCGGGTAGTTAACCTCGCCCTGCGCGTCAAAGGGCGTTATCATCGCGGTTACAAGCCTGCCAACGTCGGTCATGATTTCGCTCTCCCTCTGGAAGCCACCAGTAGCTCCCTGCTCAGGACCTCCTCCGCGATCTGAAGGGCGTTCAGGGCCGCTCCCTTTCGGAGGTTGTCGGACACTACCCACATGACGATGCCGTTGGGATGCGAGATGTCTCGTCTAATGCGCCCGACGAATACCTCGTCTTTGCCCTCCGCTTGGACGGGCATAGGATACACGCTCGATTCTGGATCGTCCAGCACGGCCACGCCGGGAAAGGCGGATAGGGTTTCTCGCACCTCATCCGGATTTACAGGTCGGTCGAACTCGATGTGAATGGCCTCACTGTGGCATATCGCCACCGGGACCCTGACACACGTGGCGGACACCATCAGCTCGGGCGCGTGGAGAATCTTCCTCGTCTCGTTGAGCATCTTCATCTCTTCGCTGGTGTAGCCATTCTCCAGGAAGGTCTCCACCTGGGGCAGCGCGTTGAAGGCGATCTGGTGCGGGTACACCTTGGGTTTGACGCTGTCGCGTTCACCCTGGGCCTGTCGAAGGGCAAGCACGTGAGCCGACTGGGCGTGAAGCTCCTCGACGGCGGCGGTGCCGGTGCCAGACACCGACTGGTAGGTGTCGACCACCACCCGCCTCACCCCGGCTACCTTCATGAGAGGCTCGAGCACCATTACAAGCGGCGTCGTAGAGCAGTTGGGAATCGACACGATGCCCCGGTGGCCGTCCAGGTCGTCGGCGTTGACCTCGGGGACGACCAGGGGGACATCGGGGTCCATGCGAAAGGCGGAGCTGTCGTCGATGACCAGCGCGCCCTGTGCCTTAGCAACCGGCGCAAGCTCCAGGCTGACCGCGCCGCTGGCGGAGATGAAGGCGAAGTCGACCTCGCTCAGGAGCTTTGGCGTCGCCTCTTCTACGACGAGCTCCTGGCCGTTGACCGACAGCCGCTTGCCTACCGAGCGCTCGGAGGCGCACACTCGTATCTCGCTGGCCGGGAAGCTCCTCTCCTCCAGGATACGGAGGAACACCCGGCCAACGGCGCCCGTCGCGCCCACCACGGCGATTCTGCAAGAGTTCAATTTCCGCTCCAGTGAGGCTGCTATGCGCTTCGATCAATGATAGCGCGTGCGCTGATCAGACACCAGGCAGAGACGACGGGTCAAGCCCATGCGAATCGGGCGGCTTGGCGTTCCAAGACCGAACGGGGTTTTGCAGTGTCCAACAGGGTAAACCTGCAAACATCTGTTCTGACGCCAGGGGGGTCCTATGCTCTGACCACTCCTCCTTTCGCGCGCTTTTTTACTCTCCCGGTGCCTCGGTCTGCTTGAAATGGCGAAGCCTATACCCGTGATTCTCTATCACATGCTCCAGGAACTTCTTACCGACATGTATCACGGTGTCAGCAAAGACGATCAGGGCCGCAATGTGGCTCTCGTGTCCGCCAATTATTACGGTCTGCGCTTGAACGATCGGCTCATCTACCGAGGGAGCTTCATGACTAGTGCCGATCTGTTGAGCGACTGCGAGTACAAGGTCTCGAAAGCTGTAGTCATGAGGCGCGATATACATGGCCAAGCCCTTTTCGACGTACTCGGGGAACGGGACTGGCCGCCTTAGAGCCGCTTCACGTTCGAGAACTGTCGCTAATTTCTGTGGATCCCCAAGTGCGGCTTCCGTCTTCTTCGCCAACGCTATTTGGATTGGATCGTCTCGCCAGCCCACCATGGGAATCGCCCTCTCAAAGGGGTGGAGCGGCGGACCTGGCGGCTGAACCTCGTAGGCGAAGCCGTAGTGCTGCATCATGGCCATTAAGAGGCTGCGAGCGGGCTTGTGCTCGGCTACGAGAATCCGGAGGTGGCTCGCTATGTTCTTGTAACGATCTGGCTCGGTCTGATAAAGCCGTCGTTCATCCCAAAGAAAGTAGAGGTGCGTCTCGCACTCCCGGAGACGCTGCTCCGGAGTCTTAGTAAGCTGTTTTTTTCGCGCCAAGGGGTTACTCTCCCCGTAGCCCCACGTCGAGCTCTTCGATTACGTCGGCTACGATCCGGCGCCTCTCCTCTTTCGGCGTCACGTACTCGAGCTCCCCGAGTGCTGCTCGTGACCCTCTCTCTACAGCCCCATGATCTTGTCGAGGCCGACGGTCAACCCAGGGCCTTTCACGGCCTCGTGGATGGCCATGACTACCCCTGGCATGAAGCTCTCGCGGTTGATGGAGTCGTGGCGGATGGTCAGCGTCTGACCCAGCGTGCCGAAGACGAGCTCGTGGTGCGCCACGCGGCCGGGCATGCGCCCGCTGTGGATGCTGACGCCGTCGTGGGTGCCGCCCCGCGTACCGGGCAAGATCTCCTTTTCGGCCTTGGGAGCGGTGAACTTGCCGCCCTTGCCCGCAACCGCCGCGCGGGCAATGGCCAGCGCGGTGCCCGACGGAGCGTCGATCTTCGCCTCGTGGTGCACCTCGGTCAGCTCGGCGTAGTCGAAGAAGCGCGCAGCTACCTCGGCCAGGTGGATCATCAGAACCGCGCCGAGGGCGAAGTTGGGCGCGATGACGATGCCCACCTGATGCTCCTGCGCCAGGTTCTCGGCTTCGGCCATATTGGCATCGGTGAGGCCTGTGGAGCCTATCACGACGTTGACCTTGCGGGCCGAGGCTACGCGCATGACGCTGGAGGCGCCCTCAGCGTTGGTGAAGTCGACAACGACCTGAGCGCCGTCGAGCACGTCATCCAGGGTATTCGAGAGGGGGACGGCTCCCGAACCGTCTGGGAGCGGAAGGGAACCTGGCTCCGCGGCCGCGTCGGCCCCGCCCGCGGGCTGAAGGTCTGCCTCGCCGCACACCGTGGCCAGCACCTGCTGTCCCATCTTCCCCAGGACACCGTGGACAACGACTCTGATGGGCTCCATGAGGTCACCTCTGCGTAGCTCGTGAGAGGCGCATTTTTCGCGCCCGGATCCGACCCCACACCTCGGTCTGAGGGCAACATTATAGCGCAGATGTGCCGTCCATGGCCGCGGGATGGCACTTGGGGGGCGACGTCTCAACTCGCGCTGGGTTTGGCATCGCGGACGTCATGTCACTGGACCCGAGGACAGCGGACGAAGGGCCGCGCAGAGGTGCGCTCCCCAGCCGGCGGTGGCCCCGGAGCCGGCATGGACAGAGCGAGGCGGCAGGGCAAGAGAATAGGCAGACCAAGGGTAATGGACCGGAGAGGCCTAAAAAGTCGTTTTGCCCGTATTTTGCCCGCCGTCCTGGTTGGGCATAAGAGCATCGCAGAGGCGGCCAGCGAGCTTGGGATCTCGCGCAGGTCAGGTCGCTTCGCAGGTACATGGACGAGAAGAGGCAGAGTACGTCACCTTAGTCAGCATGATCGGTGATGCACTCGACCTTGAACTGACCGTGGCGGTCCGCCCTCACCGTCATTCCCTGGCGCCTGCAACATCGATCGCGGACTGACGTGTTGCGGCGAGCGTGGTCAAGACGCTAGTGAGTCCGACGATCACCGCGACTCCGACCGTGACGGCGCCGAAAAGAGCCCACGGTGTCGCCATGACCCGTGTGCCGACGATCTCGGAGACTGCAGCGGTGACGCCCACGATGGCGCCCCCGGCGGCGAGCGCGCCGACGATGACGCCAATTGTGACGACGGTCAGTGACTCCCACAACGCCGTCCAGACTACTTGCCCGCGGCTCAGGCCGGTCAGTCGGGCGATGGCGAACTCGGCCCGGCGGGGGCCAGCGGCGATGACCACTGCGTTGATCATTGCGATGACGATGTAGATCGTCACCAACCCCATCACCGCGATGATGATTTTGCGGTTCACCTGCTCTTGGATATCGATCTCGCTTAGGACCCAGTCGTCCAGGGCCGATACCGAAACGTTCGACGGGCCTGAACCCGCAGATCGACCGGGGATGGTGTTGGTGATTTGCTCGGCTACAGAGGCGGCGGTCTCTGTTTCGTCGGTCTGAATAATGTATCGACGTTGGTGGTCACCGGCGGGTGCGAGTGCGATCGGCAGCAGGACCTTGGGGCCGCTCAGTGTGTGCGGAAAAGTGGCTATGACCTGCATATTTCGTGCCACACCGTCTATGCGGACTTCTACCATGTCACCCACCTGGACCTTCAGACCCGACGCGAAAAACTGATCGAGGGCCACGGTCTCACCCTGCAGTCCACTGAGGTCGCCGATAATGCCGCTCAGCCGGTGGGTCTGGAGGTAGGCGATCGGGTCGATCGCGATGCCGTTGACGTTGTCACCTTCTGTGTCAGCGGACTCGACCCACACCTTCAATGGGACCTCTTCCGACACGGTGCGCACGCCATCGAGCGCAGCCAATTGTTCGCCAACTGGTTCAGTCGCGGTCACGATTAGGTCGCCGTCGAGGATCCGGATGGTCTCCGCCTGTATGCCCGCGTTCACGACGTTGATTACTCCGCTGAAGCCGACGACGAGCCCGACGAGAATCACGATGGGTGCGGCAGTGGATGCACTACGGCGCACTCCGTCGCGCAGGTTGGCATGGGCCAGCTCGTAGATCGGGCTCTGGCGTAGGAGGGGCCCCGAGACCAGACCGATGAGACCGCCGATCAGTAGCACGACCAGCGGAGTGAGTGCGCTGAGAGCGATGATGAGCACGATGAGCCCGGGCAGGAATACTTCCACAGGGTCTCCGACCCAAGTTGGCGCGATCACCAGAAGCGCACCTGCTCCAGTCAGAGCTATGAGCCCGATGACCCAGCGTGACCATGACATGACTTTGTCTGCCCCGCCGGCGTCGCGGAGCGCCTCCAGCGGGCGGACACGCGACGCCCGGTGGGATGCACCCAACGAGGCGATCACTGCGACCACGATGCCGGTGCCCGCCGATACGGCGAGGATCCACGGATGCCAGTCCGGACTGAATCCTGCCGGCACGAACTCCATTCGTGTGAGCATCCAAGCCTCGAAGCGTATGACCGGGATGCCGAGGAGGACGCCGAGAATCGTCCCCAGGCTGCCGAGCAGCAACGCTTCGCCAAGCAGCAGTCTGCCAACTTGCCGGGGGCTGGCGCCGACCAATCGCAGTAATGCGAAGTCTCGACTCCGCTGCGCGACCGTGAACGAAAACGTGGATCCGACGATGAAGAAGGCGACGAGCACCGAGATTCCTACCATCATCCCGAGAAGACCGGTAGCGTTCGTGAGGCCGTCGCGGAATGCTGTTTCTTCGGTCTCGGAGAGGCCGGGCGGAATTGTTGGGGATGCGGCGGCGATCACTCCGAGCAGTGATGCCTGGACCAGTGCGACTCCCACCGAAACGGTGAGGATCGCCCCGATGAACACCGGCCAGCGGTCGCGGAATGTGCTCCATGACATCCTTAACATGACTTCATTCCTCGAGTCGCGCGAGTCGGTCGGCCACATCTAGAGCGGAAGGCCGGACCATATCATCAACCACCCGCCCGTCGGACAGAAACAGGACCTGATCGGCGCTCGCCGCTGCCATGGGATCGTGGGTGACCATCACGATGGTCTGCCCGCCGTCGTTGACCATCGATCGGAGCATCCCGAGGACCGTGCGTGCGGCGTTGGAGTCCAGCGCTCCGGTCGGCTCGTCGGCGAGCAACACCGTCGGCTTAGTCACCAGCGCACGGGCGATGGCCACCCGCTGCTGCTGTCCGCCGGACAGCTCGCGCGGCTTATGACTCAGTCGATCGCCGAGGCCCACCTGGGTGAGCACGGCTTGCACCTCGAGTCGTGAGCGCCGCCGCCCCGCCAGCTTCAGCGGCATAGCCACGTTCTGCTCGGCGGTCAACGAGCCGAGGAGGTTGAAGTTCTGGAAAACGAAGCCCACCTTAGTACGACGCAGCCCAGTCAGCTCGGCCTCGGACGCGTCGGTAATGTCCTGCCCATCGACCAGCACCTGCCCGCTAGTAACCTTTTCGAGCCCGCCGGCGATGTGCAGCAAGGTCGACTTCCCCGACCCCGAAGGACCCATCACCGCCGTCCACGATCCCGATGGGAACTCAACAGTGAGGTCGTCGAGTGCCACCACACGGGTATCACCGGAGCCGTAGACCCGGGTGACGTTCCGGAACTCGACAGCAGGCCGCGAGACGATTTGCGGGTCGAGATGAGTTTCAGAATGAGCGTCAACCAAAGGCCGCATTCCCTCTCGACCGTTCGCACTAACCGGCCCTGGTCTGATGAGTTCTTTCTCGTCTACTATCATGTGCTGCGACTCCTCGACGGATTCTGCAGGACCTAAGT
>JADFIF010000125.1 GCA_022566795.1 Chloroflexota bacterium | reverse complement strand
CCTCGCGTTTTCTTGCCGACATCGGCATCGAGCTTCCGCTGGTGGCGACCCGCCACGAGGTCTTCCTGCTCCGCAGGCCGCTGGACCGCGTGCCGTTCCATCCCGGCGGCGGCGACATGTCGAACCTGATCTACTTCCGGCCCGAGGGCTCGGACCTGACCCTGGTAGGCAACGGCAATCGCGAGGAGGAGGCCGACCCCGACGCCTACAACCCGCGCCTGACCATGGACTTCGTCGAGGACATCTGGCCGCGCCTGGCAAAGCGAATACCGGCCATCGCGGACGCCGAGCTCTTCACCGGATACGCGGGTCTCTACACGACGACCCCCGACCTGCATCCGGTCATCGACAGGGTCGACGGCATCGAAGGCCTCTACATCTGCACCGGATTCAGCGGCCACGGCTTCAAGCTATCGCCTATGGTGGGCATCGTCGTGGCCGAGCTCATCCTGGACGGCACCGCAAAGACCGTCGACATCTCGACCCTCCGCATGAGCCGCTTCGCCGAGGGCGACCTGAACACGACCACATACAGCTTCCGGGTCATCGCATAGGATGTGACAGAGCTGATGATATGATTGAGACACGGAGCCATGAAATTCAGTTACTATCCAGATACCGATTCGCTTTACATAGGCTTGTCCAATAGGGTCAGCGACAACTCTCGCGAGGTAGCCCCTGGTGTCGTGCTGGACTTCGACGTGGAAGGCCGACTCGTAGGAATCGATGTCGACCATGCGAGTCAAGTCGTGGACCTATCGCGTCTGGAGGCTAAGGCGCTACCTGTCAGCAGCATCTCGCTGACCAGATCTCGGAACTAGCCACTTAGAGTCCATGCAATCCCGAGGGTTCACCCTCCATCCCGACATCGCCTCCTCCTGTCATTCCCACGAGTCCGCCGCGCCCTATGTCATTTCGAGCGAAGTCGAGAAATCTAAGGCATATGGGTTCTACCGTTGGCTCGCCGCAGCCTCCTCAATGCACCGCTTCCTCGTCGTAATCGAAAAAGCCAACGGCAACTACTCCGCCTACTCGCCCGACCTGCCAGGTTGTGTCGCCACCGGCAACACACGCGAAGAGGCCGAGCACAAGATGCATGAGGCTGTTCGCATGCATGTCGAAGGACTAGTCGAAGACCATCTGCCAATCCCCGAGTCTCAAGCCTTCGCCGAGTACATCGCGGTCCCTAAGGACTGGCTGCGAGCGCTGATGGGCAAGGAACACCCGCCGCGCCACCTACCGCGCGACGATGTTCACAAGCCTGCCCGGCACGTAGATGACCCTGGCGATCTGCTTGCCCTCGATGTGGGCCGCGACGCGCTGGCTGGCCAGGGCGGTGGCCTTGGCCTCATCCTCGCTGACGGACGCCGGCACCTCGATCTTGTCGCGGACCCGGCCGTTGACCTGCACGACGAGGGTCACTACGTCGTCCGCGGCCAGGGCGGCGTCCCAGTCGGGCAACGACTGGCTGTGAACGCTGGAAAGCTGATGGCGGTCTAACTTGGTGCTGGACTTCAACCCTGCCCCGACGCGTCGGTGGCCGGTCCGCTCCCATAGCTCCTCGGCAATGTGGGGCGCCAGGGGCGCCAGCAGCAGCAGCAGCTTCTCGACGGCGTCGTTCCAGTCCTCGGACACGATGCCCTTCCGCTCCCACGCCTGGTTCAGCGAGTTGGTGTACTCCATCAGCGCCGCCAGTGCCGTGTTGAACTTGAAGCGCTCCATGTCGTCCGTGACGCGCCGGATGGTCTTGTGGACGCTGCGCTTCAGGTCGCGGACCGCCGCCTCGTCCCGCGGGAAGTCGTCGAGCTGGCGGGCGTCGCGTTGAGCCAGCTCCCAGACGCGGTTCATCCAGCGCGCCATGCCGTTGATGCCGGAGTCGCTCCAGTCTCCGCCCTGCTCCCAGGGACCAAGGAACATCAGGTAGCAGCGAATCGTGTCGGCCCCGAAGGTTTCGACGTAGCTGTCGGGGGCTATGACGTTGCCGCGCGATTTGCTCATCTTCTGGTGGTTGGCGAGGATAGTGCCCTGGTTGAACAGCCGGACGAAGGGCTCGTCGAAGTCGAGCAGTCCCAGGTCTCGCAGGGCCTTGACGAAGAACCTGGCGTACAGCAGGTGCATGACGGCATGCTCGACCCCGCCGGTGTACTGGTCCACCGGGTTCCATCTTCGCACAGCCTCCGGGTCGAAGGGTCTGTCGTGGGTGTCGGGGCTCGTGTAGCGCAGGAAGTACCACGACGAGTCGACGAAGGTGTCCATCGTGTCCGTCTCGCGCTTGGCGCCTTGCCCGCACTGGGGGCACTCGACGTTCACGAACCCCTGATGCAGGGCCAGCGGTGACTCCCCGGTCGGCAGGAACTCGGCGTCCTCGGGGAGCACCACCGGCAGATCGTCCTCCGGCACGGGGACGGTGCCGCAGCGCTCGCAGTGGATCATCGGGATGGGTGTGCCCCAGTAGCGCTGCCGGGAGATCAGCCAGTCCCGCATGCGATAGTTGACGGTGCGGTGCCCCCACCCCTGCGCCTCGATGTGGGCCGCGATGCGCTGCATGCCGTCGGCGCTGGGCAGGCCGTCGAACTCGGCGGAGTTGACCTGCGCGCCCTCTTCCGTGTAGGCCTCGGCCAGCGCGCCGCCGTCCCAGTCCGGCGGGGCGACGACCACGCGGATAGGCAGGCCGTACCTGGTGGCGAACTCGAAGTCCCGCTGGTCGTGAGCCGGAACGCCCATGACGACGCCGGTGCCGTAGGTCAGCAGCACGTAGTCGCCGACGAGGATCGGCACCCGCTCGCCATTGAGCTGGTTGACGCAGAAGGCGCCGGTAAGGACGCCCGTCTTCTCCTTGTCGGTCGACAGGCGCTGGATGTCGGTCTGCCGTCGGGCGGCCTCGACGTACGCGTCGACCTCGGCCTTGCGCTCCGGAGCCGTAAGCGCGTCCACCAGCGGGTGCTCCGGCGCCAATACCACGAAGGTCACGCCGTAGATCGTGTCGATGCGGGTCGTGAAGGTGCGAAGCGTCTTCTCCTTCAGCCCATGCTCGGAGATGTCGAAGTCGATCTCCACGCCCTCGCTGCGCCCAATCCAGTTGGTCTGCATCGTGTTGAGCCGGTCCGGCCAGTCCATCTTCGAGTGGTCCAGCAGCTCATCCGCGTACCGGGTTATCCGAAAGAACCACTGGTTCATGTCGCGCTGCGTCACGGGAGTGTCGCAGCGCTCGCAAAGGCCGTCGATGACCTGCTCATTGGCCAGGACGGTGACGCACGACGGGCACCAGTTGACCGGAGCGTGCGCGCGGTACGCCAGCCCCGCCTTGTAGAGCTGCAGGAAGAGCCACTGGTTCCACCGGTAGTAGCTGGGGTCGCACGTGATGATCTCGCGGTCCCAGTCGTAGATCGTGCCCATGGACTTGAGCTGCTCCCGCATGTGCTTGATATTGTCCATGGTCCACCTGTAGGGGTGGATCCCGCGCTGGATGGCCGCGTTCTCGGCGTTGAGGCCGAAGGCGTCGAATCCCATCGGGTGGAGCACGTTGTAGCCCTGCATCCGCCGGAAGCGGGCATGAACATCTGCGCCGGACATCGCGTACCAGTGACCTATATGGAGGTCGCCCGACGGGTATGGGTACATGTGGAGCTCATACCACTTGGGCCGCGGGTCGTCGTCTCGCACTCGGTAGAGTCCATCCCTTGCCCAGCGCTCCTGCCACTTGGATTCGATCTCCTTGTGGTCGTAGCGTTGCTCCGTCGTTCCTGCCGCTGCCATTCGCTTCACCTATCGTGTAATCGGACTCGTCATCAGTTGTGATCTTGTTAACAAAAAGACCCGCCCCATCAAGGGACGGGCCTTTGCATCCTAACCCGCGGTACCACCCTTATTGCCCCTCCCACCGGGGAAGGGCCACTCGGAAAGGCGATAACGGCGCCTGCCGTCCGGCCTTACTTGGTCTAGATTGCCCACGCACGACGTTCAGCCACCCTCGTACCAGGATTGGCCTGCCTCGCAGTAGTGCCCGGCAACCCACGCGAAAAATTCGGGCCGGATGCTCGGGGGCGAGTTCGCGGGTGCCCTGGGCGCCGGGCTTCCACCAGCCCCGGCTCTCTATCGCCCTGTCGTCCCGCTACTACTCCCCTTCACCGCATATACTTGCGTATTACAGAAAACGCTAGCATAGGCGCAAAGGGCCGTCAAGGGAGGCGCGCTACGCTGTCGTGGAGAGCCCTGCTGCCTCGATACCGGCGCGAGCGACGTCTTCGTCCTCCTGGGACGCGCCGCCACTCCCGCCGACCGCGCCCACCATCTCGCCATCCTTGAAGACCGGCAGGGCGCCCTGGCCCGGAATCATCCGCCCGCCCAGCATCGCCATGAGGCCTCTGGAAACCGGCGCCTGCGCGTTGTCCGTCAGGTCGCCGCTGGGCCGAAGCCATGCGGCCGACGCCGCGGCCTTTCCCTGGCAGATGAGGACGCTCCGCCAGGGAGCGCCGTCCTGGCGGATCATCGCCTTCAGGTCTCCCCTGGCGTCGACCACGGCAATGCACATCTTGGCGCTCATGGTCCCGAGCTTAGCCTTGGCGCCTTCGATTATCTTCTCCGCCTCTGCTAGCGTTAGTGATGGCATTGTGCTCCTCCCTCATGGCATAGTTCTGTACTGACGTCTCAGGTAGCTCTTGACCCGATGGCTCCCTCCGAAGCAACCTGGTCGCGCACCGGCAGAGTATATCAGGCCCCTTGGACTGCGGGAGACTGGTGGGAATTAGAGCACCCCCATCAGCTTTGAGGCGGCCCATGCTCACCCGCCGCGCCTCGTTGACACTCGCCATCGCGTCGCCTACCATGAATTTGGGCCGTGCTAAGCGGGGAGATAGCGGTGCCCTGTACTCGCAATCCGCTCTAGCGAGGCTGAATCCCTCCCGGAGGTCTACCTTTCGGAGCCTCTGTCTCGGGCAGCCGGTGTTGAGAGTTGGGTCCCACGCGGCGGAAGGCTGTGAATCCCGTCAGGTCCGGAAGGAAGCAGCGGTAAGCAGTATATTCCGGGTGCCGTGGGTTCGCCTGGCTCGAGCCGATGTCCGGCGATATGCTTCCGGGAGCGATCGAACCGGAGGTGCACGGCCTGTTTTTGCGACGCCGCTGCATTGCCTGGAAAGTTGCCTCCAATCGAGTCAGGTGCGCCGTCCTCATCTGTTAGCCAAGCGCTGCGCAAGACCCTTGTCGATCCCACCTCGAGCTTAATCCATGCCGCGAAATCCTCAAACCGCCGCCCTGAAGCCCAAAAAGTCACTGGGCCAGCATTTCCTCACCGACGGGCGTGTGGTTGGGCGAATACTCCACGCGGCAGAGGTCTCGGAGAAAGACCATGTCGTGGAGGTGGGACCTGGCCGCGGCATCCTGACGCGGGCGCTGGCCGCGAGGGCCAAACGCGTCGTCGCGGTCGAGATGGACGAGGAGTTGGCAGACCGGCTGACCTTCGAGTTTCAGGCGATCGACTCAGTCACGGTTGTCACGGGCGACGCCCGAGAGCTCGATGTGAACGCGCTGGTGTCGCCGGAGACGTCGTATAAGGTCGTGGCGAACCTGCCCTACTACGCCGCGTCGCCGATCGTCCGGCGCTTCCTGGAGGCTTCGCACAAGCCCAGTCTCATGGTGTTCATGGTGCAGCGAGAGGTGGCGCGGAGCATGGCGGCCTCCCCGGGCGACATGAGCCTGCTGTCGGTCGCGGTGCAACTCTACGGCAGGCCACGCATCGTCTCGTATGTGCCGCCCAGAGCCTTCCGGCCCGCGCCAAAAGTCACGTCGGCAATCGTCCGCATCGACGTTTTCACGAAGCCGGCAGTGGCCTTCGAACGCCCGGAGGATTTCTTTGACGTGGTCCGAGCCGGCTTCAGCGCGCCGCGCAAGCAGCTTCGCAACAGCCTGACGCATGGGCTTGCGATCTCTTCGGAGGCGGTCGAGGGCCTGCTGCGGCAGGCGGACATCGACCCTCGAAGGCGGGCCGAGACGCTCTCTCTCGAGGAATGGGACCTGCTGTACAGAGCGCACCGGGCCCAGGTTTCCTAAGGCCCATGGCCAGAAAGATATGCTGACGCTCAGGGCTCCAGCGAAGGTCAACCTCACGCTCGAGGTGCTCGGCCAACGCGACGACGGCTACCACGATATCGTATCGATAATGCAGACGGTGGACCTGTGCGACACGCTTACCCTCGAGCCCGCGGATGCGCTGGCGATCGAGTGCGACGACGCGTCGATAGACCCGTCGGAGAATCTCGCCCTACGTGCCGCAACGCTGCTCGATGAGTCGACCGGGGGAGGCAAAGGCGCGAGAATCCGCCTGGAGAAGCGCATACCCGTGGCGGCGGGTCTCGGCGGAGGCAGCAGCGACGCGGCCGCCACGCTAGTGGGGTTGAACAGGCTGTGGGGCCTCGGCTTACCCATCGAGCGGCTTCTGGACCTGGCGGCCCGGCTCGGGTCCGACGTACCGTTCTTTATTCAAGGGGGCGTTGCGATGGTGCAGGGCAAGGGAGAGCGCGTTCGTCCCCTTTCCGCCGTGGACCTGGACAGTATGGTCATCCTGTCGCCGAAAATCGCGGTGCCCGAAAAGACGTCATCGCTCTACCGGAAACTCACGCCGTCCCACTATACCCGAGGGGCGCTGACTCGCAAGCTGGAGGCGAGAATCAGGGGTGGGGGCGATGCGCCGCCCCAGTTCTTTTTCAACGCTTTCGACGCCGTAGCGTTCGAGGCCTACCCTACGCTGGAGACCTACTGGAACACGCTGTCGGCCCTCGGCGCCGGCGAGATTCACCTGGCGGGCAGCGGGCCCTCCCTGTTCGCGCCGGTAGCACGCAAGGAGCTTGGCACCACGATCCAACTCATGCTCAAGCACAGCCACGGCTGGGATGCACACCTCGTCTCCGCCTGGGACCCAGCATCAGAAGGCGGCGCGTGGGCACGCTAATTCTGGGCACTGCCGCCGGCTTCCTGATGGCATCGGTGTTCGTGACGGCCGCGGTCCTGATGCTGTTTGCCGCGGTCCGGAATACACCACCGGCGCTCGTGCCCATCTTCGCGAAGGTCTCGCCCAGCAGCCTTGCGCTGGGGACGGTCGTTCTCGGCTACCCGACGTGGGGGGCTATCGGGGCCGTGATGTCGGTCCTGTATACGATCAGCGTGGAGCAACTTCCGGGCGGAGGCATCGGAAGTCCGAACCAGGCCTTCACGCTGGGGGTGCTCGTCGTCGCGGTGGCGATGGCGGCGCCGTTCCTGGTCCTGCTCCGGCGTCAACCGGCAGGCGTTGTGGCGATCGGCCTCGGGTTTGCGGGCGTCTTTGGCTGGCTTCTCCCTTTCTTTGCCGCGTGATTTTGGGGTTGCGGCCAAAGAAAGAGCGGCAGAGGAGCCGAAACGTTGACCGGCCAGACCGCGAGCCACTAGAATCTCACGAGTGATCTCGCTTCAAGGGGGCCTTGTTGGCGCTATTTGATCTGCACGTTCATACTGTCAGGGGGAGTAGCGACAGCAGCCTCACACCACAAGAGTTGATAAAGTCGGCCCGAGCCATCGGCCTCGACGGCGTGTGCCTCACCGAGCACAGCGGAGGCTGGGAGCTCCAGGAGCTCGAGCGTGAGTTCGCGGACGCCGGAATAAGAGTCTTCGGGGGACTCGAAGTCGACACGGACATGGGGCACATCCTAGTTCTCGGGTTGCACCGGTACGTCGCCGGGATAAACAAGGCCGCCGAGCTCCGGAAGGTCGCCGACGAGGCCGGCGGAGTTATGATCTCCGCCCATCCCTTTCGGAACCTGTTCAACCGCCCGCCGTACAACGCCAACCTTCTGTTCGGGAACTCTGGCCCTTTTCCCACCTCGCCGGCGGATGCCGCGCAGCACCCGCTGTTTCGGATTGTCGACGCGGTCGAGGCAGCCAACGGCTCCAACACGGAGCGCGAAAACCTATTCGCGCTGGACGTTGCCAATCATCTAGGGTTGACCAGCACCGGTGGAAGCGATGCTCACTCGACCCATGGACTGGGCAACTGCGTGACCGACGTCGACGGCGACGTCAGGTCGGAGGCCGACCTGATCGAGGCGCTCAAGGCAGGCGCGTGCAGCCCTGCCCAGGGCCTGCACGTCGGCGAGCTTCGCCCCTTTGTCAGGGGTCAGGCGGAGACGCCATGACGCGGACCCACGAGAGCGCACCCTCGGCTCGGGACCACCCGAAGGTGCGACTCTTCGCGACGTTGCGCGACGCGGTCGACTCGGGGGCCGCCAGGGTGGACGGCGATTGGGAAGCACTTCGGCGTTGCGCCGCTGTGTTCGGTTTGACCGCCAACTGACCTCGTGACCAGCGGTCGACGGCCTATCTTTATACCAATTCTGTTTGAACACGTCGTAAATTGCGAGCGGTTCTCACGCCCTGGACAAGGTCGTGTCTCGTAGGGGCAGGCCCCTACAATGTACGGCGCTGATAAGGGGGATTGGTATTAGAGCCCAGCGGGGAGTTATACTCGGTGACAACGGCTTGCGCATTCCCCATCTTCGCACACAACCGGACAGAGCACTGAAAATCTGCACTCGCGATCTGAGTATCAATGACCCTCATAGGTAAAGACACATCGCCCCTGGACGACGTGTGGGTCGCCCTCGACCTGGAGACCACCGGGCTCTCCGCCGACAGCGACGAGATCATCGAGGTGGGCGCGGTCAAATTTCAGGGAG
>JADFIF010000124.1 GCA_022566795.1 Chloroflexota bacterium | reverse complement strand
GGGCTTCAGACTTGCGGATCACCACACCCTTGATGTTCGCATGGGCGTGGGGGCTCCGCACGAAGGCGGCGTGCAGCATTCCCACCAGCTTGATGTCGTCTACGTAGTTCCCCTGGCCTGTGATCAGCCGGGGGTCCTCGCGACGCTTGATGCTGGAGCCGAAGACTTGGGTGGTCATCGTGGTCTCCTTGGTGGTCATCGTGGTCTCTTTATTAAGGTAGCAGCGTAGCGGTGGGGTCTGGACTAACGTGCCCTATCAAGACATAACGGGGGCGCCGAGGGGCACATGGAGACGCCTGACAATGTACCCTACTCCGCAAGCGAAGGCAACATGTGCGGACCGAGAGAATAGGTGTAAGGTGCCTGCGTAACATAATCACTAGCGAGTAGCGCTCGTTCCGGATGGGGCTTGTCGATCAGACTGCCGTCCCTGAACGATGGACGGCTTCGGCAATGACTTCCTTGGACCAGTCCTCGGGAGGCAGGTCGAGGCGCTCATTATGACGCTCAACGAGCTTTTGTAGGCCTTCGGCAGGATAGACACCACCAGCCAGGCATGTGAGGCAAAACGCAATGCTTGACCCTTCTCGTGAGTCTCTAAAATTATTCAGAGCCTCCTCGTGGAGCCTAAGGGCTTCCTCATGATCCCCTTGCAGCCAGGCCACGGTCCCCAACCCGGCCAGGGCGCCGCCGACACCTGTGAGGTCATTAAGTTCGTGGAACAGATGCAGACTCTCCGTGTAAAGGGAAGCTGCCTGTTCGTAGTCACCGTGGTACAGCGCGCGACTTCCCAGGTTGACCACGAAGTAGGCTAGGAAGAAGTGGCCACCAGCTTTACGAGCCAAGGCTACGGACTGCTCAAACAGGGTGGTCGCCTGCTGGTCGTCCCCCATTGCTGCGGCCACCAAACCCTGCCAGAAGCGGGCAGTGGCCATACCCCAGGTAAGCTCACTGCTCTCCAGGAGGGGCCAAACCTCATCCAATAATTCCGAGGCCCGTTGGACTTCACCCTCGAGTAGGGCTACTCCAGCCGCGTGGAACAGCACCTCAGTCTTACCTTCGGCCCACCCCGCTGACTCGCACAGGCGCAGGCTCTCCTCCAGCCATCCATTGAGGCGCTCAAAGTCCGTCAGATTTCCTGCCCTTGCGTGCAGGGCGGCAGCTCTGGCAAGTCCGATGGCCCTCACCGTGGGGGAGGCGTCACCGCTGTGCAACAGGGCCCGCTCCAGCCATTCCTGGCCCTCGTTGACGTGCCGGTGAAAAATCCAGAACCAAAAGAGCGCCGATGCTACTCTTAATGCAGTCTCTCCATGGCCTGATTCCATTGCCCAGGTCATTGCTGCACGGAAGTTGTCGTAGTCGCTTTCCAGTCGGTCCAGCCACAACACCTGTTGCGACGTGGCAAGCTCTGGCCCGGCCCGCTCTGCCAGGCTCATGAAGAAGGAGGCATGGCGGCCGCGCACATCCTCAGTCCGTCCGGTCTCGGCCAGCCTTTCCGCACCGTAGAGACGTAGGACCTCCAATAGTCTGTAGCGAGCCTCTCCCTCCGGACCCTCCTCGACCACCACCAGTGACTTGTCAACGAGCTGAGAGAGCAAATCCAACACTTCGTAGGTCTCCAGGCCGTCTCCTGGGCAGACCTCCTCAGCGGCCTCGAGGGTGAAGCCACCTCGGAACACCGACAGCTGATTGAACAGCAGGCGCTCAGGTTCCGAAAGGAGCTGATAGCTCCACTCGACGGCGCCTCGAAGGGTCTGATGCCTGGGAAGGTCCGTGCGACGCCCTCTGGTCAGCAGGCGGAAGCAGTCGTCCAGCCGGTCTGCAATTTGCTCTGCCGACAGAAGGTTGGTCCGGGCCGCAGCCAGCTCGATAGCCAGGGGAATGCCATCCAGGCTCTGGGTTATCTGGGCGACCGCAACTGCGTTTTCATCAGTGAGGGCGAAGCCGGGCTGGACCGTGGCAGCCCGTTCAACGAAGAGACGGACCGCCGCGCACCTGGTCAGGGCCTCCATGGACGATTGAGGCGAGTCCGGGACCGGTAGAGACGGGACGCGGTGGACCGTCTCGCCGGCGATTCCCAGCGCCTCCTGGCTGGTCGCCAGGACCCTGACTTCGGGGGCTCGCTGAAGCAGCGTGCCGACGAACTCTGCACATGCGTCCACCATGTGCTCGCAGTTGTCCAGGATCAGAAGGGTTGACTTGTCCTCTAGGTAGTCGTAGAGGGCTTCTTCCCCCACCCCCAATACGGAGGACACCTCCTCGACAATCAACCTTGGGTCGGACAGTGGCGCGAGGCCGACCAACCACACCCCATCGGGGTAGACCGATACGTTCGCCGCTCCGATCTCCTGGGCAAGGCGGCTCTTACCTGCTCCGCCGCTACCTGTCAGAGTAATGAGGGGAGCCATGGAGAGGAGGTTGTTGATCTCAGCGATCTCATCCTCCCGCCCGATGAAACTGGTGAGCTGCACAGGCAGGTTATGTTTCGCTTTTCTCGTTGGCGCCCTGGATTCGGTCTTGACGCCGCCACCGTCACCAAGTGACTTTAGCTTATCGACCATGTCGGTGAAGAATGCGTCGGCACCCTTCACCTGGACGAACTCTCCGTGGAGCAGCTCGATGAGGCGGGACGCGTGCTCCCCTGGAGGAACGACATCGGCCCAGTAGGTCGTGTACCGGCGGCTCTTAGACCGCTCGAAGGCTCGGCGCAGGGCCGTGTCCCAGGCGGCCGACCAGCCACAGACAATGAAGCCATGCTCCTCGATTATTCGATCAAGGAGCGCGTCGACGACCTCGTCGTAGGAATCTAGCTCGGCGGGCGTGTTCTTGATCCGGGTGTCCAGGTAGTCTCCGTGCAGCTTCAGCACCGTGCATCCGGCTTGGGAGAGGGGCGGCGACCCCAGGATGGAATCAGGCGTGCTGAGCACCCTCGGTGTGACTCCGGCGGCTTCGAGCGCCTGCTCGATGAGACGATCGAAGTTCGTGGTGACAAACAACCGAACGTGCCCGGTCACCGCCAGCTCAGCCAGGGCCGTGTGCGCGGCCCCTGGTACCTTCACGCCACTTGCACGTTCCTCAGCCGTTGGCTCGAAATAGCTCCGCAGTAGTGCGCTCCGCTCGGCGGGAGACTTGGCGAGAGTATCGAGCAGCCTGCTGTAGTCAGGTTCCTCCCCGAAGCGTTGCTGATACCAACTGGACACATCGTCCCCAGGGTCTTCGCCGAGAACCCGTGCCACTTTGGAGATCAGGTCCAGCACCACATGCCAGCCCGTGGGGATACCGGCCCCCACGGATACGCCCGAGCCGACCAGGGCGGCGTAGGCGCCCCGGTTGGAGTGCAAGGCGAATGCCAGAGAGACCATCGGGTCGATCATGGGCGTATTTTACTCCCAATCAAGCTGTCGCTGGAAGTCACGGCAAAATTGGAGCACAGTTCCGAACTAGTCAGGGCGAGATGACAAACTTCTTGGAGGGGCCGTAAAACCAGGGGAGGAATCCAGTGGACTTCCTGGGTTTCTATATCACCTCAGTAGGTGAGGCAAGTGCCGGGTTTCCACCTGATGAGCCTCTGTCAAAACGCCCGCGAGATCGCGTGAGACGGCGTTGACAACCCGGGATTGCTATGTTATTCTGATATTTAGTCGAAGTATGCCCTCATTTTCCCCGCGTGTCTCTCCGATGGCCCACAACCCTGGGCTAGCTACGCCACTTTTGACGTCCCCCGTCGCATCGCGTCCGCACCCATAGCCTACGCTTCTCAGGAGTGTAAGAACGCATGACCTCTTCTACTGTGAAGGTCTCTAAAGGCTTGCCCCTTCCTACACGATCGTACGCTCAGATTCCCAGCGTCCTCGAGGTTCCGAACCTGATACAGGTTCAGATAGACTCCTTCGAATGGTTCAAGTCAGAGGGGCTTGCGGAACTGCTCGCCGAGATCTCTCCCATCGAGGACTTCCCTGGCGGACGGTTCGAGCTCAACTTCGAGGACCACTACTTTGAAGACCCCAAGTATACTGAGGACGAGTGCCGGGAGAAGGAGATCACGTTCTCGGCTCCACTTCACGTCACCGTCAAGCTGAGGATAAAGGCCCAGGGCCCAGGCCAGGGTGAGGTTAAGGAGCAGAGGCTCTTCATCGGCGATGTCCCGATGATGACCTCCAACGGCACCTTCATCATCAACGGGGCCGAGCGCGTCGTGGTCAGCCAGCTGGTGAGGTCCCCGGGCGTCTACTTCACGACGGATACAGACGCCACTACCGGACGGTCTCTTGCCTCCGCCAAGCTCATCCCTTACAGGGGCGCCTGGATGGAGTTTGAGACGAGCAACAAAGACATCCTTTCGGTCAAGGTTGACCGAAAGCGCCGGACTCCCGTGAGCACCCTGCTCCGTGCCGTTGGCTATGCCACCGATGAAGAGCTGCTGAGCCTCTTCGAGGACGTGGACACTCACCCCGAGCACCGGTACATGGCGACGACTATCAGCAAGGATACGTCAGTCACAAATCGCGAGGAAGCCCTGCTGGAGTTCTACCGCAGGTTGCGCCCGGGAGAGCCACCCAACGTCGAAAACGCCAAGAACCTGCTCAACAACCTGTTCTTCAACCCGAGGCGATACGATTTGGGGCGCGTTGGGCGCTACAAGCTGGACCGGCGGTTCAAGCGAGAAGCCCCCGCCGAGGCGCGCACCCTGGCGCCAGAGGACATTGTCGCTCTGCTCCGCATGATGATCCAGATCAACAATGGGGTGGCCGGGCCCGACGATATCGACCACCTCGGCAACCGCAGGGTTCGGGCCGTCGGCGAGCTGATCCAGAACCAGGTCCGCGTAGGCATGCTCCGTATGGAGCGCGTTATCAAGGAGCGCATGACGACCCAGGCGGATCCGGCGACGACGACTCCCGCCGCGCTGATCAACATCAGGCCGGTCGTTGCGGCTGTCAGGGAGTTCTTCGGGGGGTCCCAGCTCTCCCAGTTCATGGACCAGACCAACCCGCTCGCCGAGCTCACACACAAGCGGCGGCTGTCCGCTCTTGGCCCCGGCGGTCTATCGAGGGAGCGCGCGGGGTTCGATGTCCGAGACGTCCACCACTCGCACTACGGTCGCATATGCCCGATCGAGACTCCCGAGGGGCCTAACATCGGCCTTCTAGGGTCGATGGCCACCTACGCCCGTACCAACGACTACGGATTCCTCGAGACGCCATATCGTCGAGTGCGCCATGAGATTCTCAACACGGATCCGACAATGGAGGGCCGGACGATTCTGCAGGACGTGGTGGGCGCGAATGGCAAGGCCGTGCTGAAAGCGCGCCGCATCGTTACCAGCCGGACAGTCAAATCGATCGCGAGACTTCCGGAGCAGATGTTAGCCGTCAAACCCTATGTGTCGTCCGACCCGGACGACATCGTGTACCTGTCGGCGGACGCCGAGGAGGGTCTGCCCATCGCCCAGGCGAGCGCGAAGCTCAACGAAGTCGGCGAGTTCATGGACGACCGTGTGGAGACCCGCATCGGAGAGCTCCAGTCGATGGAGCCTCCCAGCAACGTAAAGTACATGGACGTTTCGCCGATGCAGCTGGTCAGCGTGTCCACCTCGCTGATCCCCTTTCTGGAGCACGACGACGCCAACAGGGCGCTGATGGGCTCGAACATGCAACGGCAGGCAGTACCGTTGCTGCGTCCGGAGGCTCCACTGGTCGGAACCGGCATGGAGAAGCGCGTCGCCCAAGATAGCGGCCAAGCGATTCTGGCCAGATCCGCCGGAGTCGTCACCGAGTCTACCGGCGAGCGGATCATCGTTACCGACGCACAGGGCGAAGAGCACGTGTACCCGCTCATGAAGTTCGTAAGGAGTAACCAGGGCACGTGCATCAACCAGCGCTCCATCGTTAGCCGTGGCGACGTGATCGCGGAAGGTCACGTGTTGGCGGACAGCTCATCCACCGGCCACGGCGAGCTGGCCCTCGGCCAGAATGTCTTGGTGGCCTTCATGACCTGGGAGGGCTACAACTTCGAGGACGCCATCATCATCAGCGAGCGGCTCGTCAAGGACGACAAGTTCACGTCGATCCATATCGAAAAGCACGAGGTGGAGAGCAGAGACACGAAGCTTGGCCCTGAGGAGATAACGAGAGACATCCCCAACGTCGGCGAGGAAAGCCTCCGCGACCTGGACGAAGAGGGGATCATACGAACCGGCGCCGAGATCGGTCCGGGCGACATCCTGGTAGGTAAGATTACGCCCAAGGGCGAAACGGAGCTGAGCGCCGAGGAGAAGCTGCTGAGAGCCATCTTCGGCGAGAAGGCCCGCGACGTAAAGGATACCTCGCTGCGCGTGCCCCACGGTCAGCGAGGCAAAGTGACAGACGTCAAAGTGCTCAGCAGGACCAACAAGGATGAGCTACCGCCGGGCGTCAACAAGATGGTGCGCCTCTGGATAGCCCAAACACGTAAAGTAACCGAGGGCGACAAGATGGCCGGACGCCACGGTAACAAGGGCGTCATAGCGCGAATCCTCCCCGAGGAGGACATGCCCTTCCTGCCGGATGGGACTCCCGTTGAAATCATCCTGAACCCCATCGGCGTACCCTCGAGAATGAACCTTGGTCAGGTGCTGGAGACGCACCTTGGCTGGGCAGCACATGCGTTGGGCTTCCGGGCGGTGACCCCTGTCTTCGACGGCGCTCCCGATAGGGCGATCGAAGATGCGTTGGGTCAAGCCTGGATAGTCGAGAAGTCTGGGGCGGCGCAGGCGGACCCGTCGGGCGGGGACGGCCCCAAGAGCATCGACCTGGGCAAGGCCCGCCGGTGGCTGGCGAAGCGGGGCATCGACTCGGACGGAATGTTTGATAACAACGGCCAGTCCGGGGCCGCCCGCACGGCATGCCTCCAGATCTGGCTCAAAGAGGAGATGGGATTTGACGTCTCGGGCCTCGACTACGAAGAGATGCGCGAGGAGTGCCTCCGCCTGAACCGTGAGGAGCAGATAGCCGCTCCCATCATGGGCAAATCGCGGCTCCTAGACGGCCGAACTGGCGAACCCTTCGATCAGCCTATTACGGTGGGCTACATCTACGTGATGAAGCTGATCCACCTGGTGGAGGACAAGATACACGCTCGCTCGACAGGGCCCTACTCGCTGATAACGCAGCAACCGCTGGGCGGGAAAGCCCAGTTCGGCGGACAGCGCTTCGGGGAGATGGAGGTATGGGCCCTAGAAGCCTACAGCGCCGCCTATAACCTTCAGGAGATGCTCACGGTCAAGTCCGACGACGTCGTTGGACGCGTAAAGACCTACGAGGCGATCGTAAAGGGCGAGGACGTCATTCAACCCGGTATACCTGAGAGCTTCCACGTGTTGCTCAAGGAGTTGCAGAGCCTCGGCCTGTCGGTCGAGCTCCTGCATGAGGAAGTGGACACGCTCTCGTTGCCTTCGGTCCCCGTGGATGAGATGGATGACGCGGAGTTCTCGGAGCAGCCTCCTTCGCTGGGGTTGGCCGCGGACGCGGAAGACGGCGAGGAGCCGCCGGCCGAGGTCCCCGCGGAGGAGGCGGTCAGCAGTGACGACTAGCCGGTCCGCAACGCAACGAGCGACCGAGCGTACCCAAGAGCTGGAAACAGAACGCACTGGATAGCAGGGAACTGGAGCATAGAATATGGCCCAAGGCGGCAATGACTTCAACGCGATCCGCATCTCGCTGGCCTCGCCCGAGCAGATAAAGACGTGGTCCTACGGCGAGATTACGAAGCCTGAGACGATCAATTACCGCACGCTTCGCCCCGAGAAGGATGGCCTGTTCTGCGAGCGCATCTTCGGTCCCACCAAGGACTGGGAGTGTTACTGCGGGAAGTACAAGAAGATCAGATACAAGGGCGTCATATGCGACCGCTGCGGCGTTGAGGTGGCACGGTCGAAGGTACGTCGAGAGCGTATGGGGCACATCGCCCTGGCGGCTCCGGTTGCTCACATCTGGTTCTCGAAGGGGACTCCAAGCCGGATAGGACTTCTTCTCGACCTGTCGCCCCGAAACCTCGACAGGGTGCTCTACTTCGCGCAATACCTAGTGACCACCGTCGAGGTGCCGCTCCGAGAGGCCGCCGTCGATCAGCTACGCGAAGACCTGACCCAGGGCCTGGAGAAGATGGAAGCGGAGGCGCAAGAAAAGCTCGCCGAGCTTCGCCCGCAGGTTGCGGAGGAGCCGCAAGAGAGCGAGGCTGCCGATGACGAAGAGTCTTCGGCCGAAGATACCCCCACGACCCAGGACTCTCCCGTCGCCCTCGACGAGGCGACGGAGAAGGCGGTGTTGGAGCTCAACACCAAACTCGAGCAGGACAAGGCCGATCTAGAAAACGACGTCATCGCAAAGATAGACGAGCTCGAAGATCTGCGCGTCGGCCAACTCCTCACCGAGAGCCGGTACCGAGAGTTGCGAGACAGCCACGGCGGTGTGTTCAGGGCCAACATGGGCGCGGAGGCTGTGCTGGAGGTCTTAAAGGAGATCGACCTTGACACGCTCCGAGACTATCTGCAGGACGAGATGCGTTCTACGTCCGGGCAGAGGCGCAAGAAGGCCATCAAGCGGATGCGAGTGGTCGAAGCATTCCGCAAGAGCGAGAACAAGGCCGACTGGATGGTCTTCACTATGCTCCCGGTGCTACCGCCAGAGCTTCGGCCGATGGTTCAGCTGGACGGCGGCCGGTTCGCTACCAGCGACCTGAACGACCTCTACCGAAGGGTCATCAACCGCAACAACCGCCTCAAACGGCTCATCGAACTGCAGGCGCCCGAGATCATCGTTCGCAACGAGAAGCGGATGCTTCAGGAGGCCGTCGACGCGCTGGTGGACAATGGCAGGCGAGGCCGCCCAGTGTCGGGGAGCCACAATCACAGGCTGAAATCCCTATCCGACCTGCTGCGAGGCAAGCAGGGGCGTTTTCGACAGAACCTGCTGGGAA
>JADFIF010000018.1 GCA_022566795.1 Chloroflexota bacterium | reverse complement strand
AGATCGGCACGGCGGTTCACGTGCTGCCCCTGGGGAACCCGCTGCGCACTGCTGAAGAGACTGCCTCGCTGGACCAGATTAGCGACGGCAGGCTCGACTACGGCGTTGGACGAAGCGGGCTTCCCGGAGCATACGAAGGCTACGGCATGGCCTACTCGGAGAGCCGCGAGCGATTCTTCGAGTGTCTCGAAGTCATCACCAAGGCCTGGACCAGCGACCGCTTCTCGCACCAGGGCAAGTTCTACTCCTTCGACGACGTCTGCCTGGTGCCAAAGCCCCTGCAGAAGCCTCACCCACCCATACGCATCGCGGCCACCACAAACGAGACCTTCCCTCTCCTTGGGAAGATGGGATACCCGATTTTCATCGGAGTCCGCGGCCTTACCATGTCTCAAGTCGCCGAGCAGGTGAAGACCTATGAGAAGGCCTGGAAGGACGCCGGCCACCTTGGGCCCATCGACGTTTCTCTGAGGGTCCCGGTCCATGTGTCGCGCAGCCGCGAGACCGCGCTGAGAGAGTCCGAGGAGAGCTTCATGAGGCAGTTCCGGCGCTTGGGCGCCCAGCTAGCGGCGTCCGTTGCCAAGGAAGGCTCGGACCCGCGTGAAGATCGGGCCTTCCGCAGCGAGCAGCTCGCGGCCCTGTCGTGGGATAGGGTTCAGGGCCAGAAGGTCGCCGTGGGCACGCCGGAGATGGTAATCGACCAGCTCCAACAGATGAAGGAGACCCTGCAACTCAGCGGCGTGGTCGCCGAGCTCAACGCCGGAGAGCTGATTCCCCAAGACAAGATCGCCTCGTCGCTACGCCTCTTCTGCGACAAGGTAATCCCAGCCTTCAAGTAGAGTTGCTCTCGACCGTTGCCGTCGCTCAATCATCCGCCGTTACCCTCCAGTTGACCCTGGCCAAGCAACGGAGTCGCCGCGACGCGGTGGTATAATACGGTTCCGACGCACTTATTCGCAGCAGGGGCGCAATGGTATCGCCGACCAACAGGCTGAACGAGTCTACTCTCGCGATCCTTATCGACTACGAAAACGTGGGGCTGGACGCGATTGAGTTCCTGTTGGACCAGCTTTCGGACGTAGGACGCGCGATCGTGAAGCGCGCGTACGCCGACTGGTCCACGCAGAGCGGTAAGCGAGACCAGCTCTTGGAGCTCGGAATCGAGGCCATTCACGTCTTCCGCTCCAGCAGGTCTGGAAAGAACTCCAGCGACATTCGCCTGACCATCGACGCCGTAGAGGTCCTGTACGGCTCTCCGGTAGACACCTTCGTCATCGTGTCATCCGACAGCGACTTCGTCCCGCTGGTCAGCAAGCTGCGGGCCGCGGGGAAGGTGGTGATAGGGGCCGGCCGGCGCGATGCCACCTCCGCGACCCTCGTGAAGTCGTGCGACAGGTACGTGTATCTGGACGATGTCAAGGCGGCCTCAGAGAAAGAGCAACCGCCGCAGGACACGGCTACGACCCAGAGGTCGCTCGTCGTTCGCGCCCTGGAAGCGTCCATCGACGACCGCGGCCAAGTCATCGGCTCGAAGCTCCATCAGACCATGCAGCGCATCGACCCGAGCTTCAACTACCGGACTATGGGCCACCGCACCTTCACGCAGTTTTTGGCGGCCTGCGACGAGGTCGTATACGAGCACCCGGACGGTGCAGGCGACGTTATCGTGAGGCTCAGCCAATCGCAAGACAATGGCGTGGGCGCCCCCGCCAACACGGCGCTGGCGTCCGGTTGGGACCGCGAGATCGACGCCGCGTGGAACCGCCGGCAGCGCCGCCGTCTGTCGGGCCAGGCCGCCGCGGGAGACGCCGCCAAAGCGCTCGGAGTACCCCGCCTCACGGCGTCGCGGTTCCCATCCCTCGACAAGCTGCTCGACGCTAGCCCGTTGCTACGGGGTAACTGGCGCCGAGAGGGCAACGCCATCATCAAACGTTAGCCCTCATCCGTCCACCAGGGTCACAATGCTACTGGCCGTAGACATCGGCAACACCAACATCACCCTGGGCGTCTTCAAGGGCGATGACCTGGTGGCCACCTGGCGAATCGCCACCGAGGCCGGGCGCATGCCAGATGAGTACGGGCTGGTGCTCAATCAGCTCTTACCGCTCAAGGGCATCGCTACCAAGGACATCGGTGACGTCGTTGTGTGCAACGTGGTGCCTCCCCTGACTCCGACCTTCGTCGAGGTGTTCGAGTCCTACCTCGACGTGACACCGCTGGTCGTCGGAGCCGGCACCAAGACCGGCATTCGGATCCTCTACGACAGCCCCAGGGACGTGGGGACCGACCGAATCGTCGACGCCGCGGCTGCGCTTCGTCTGTATGGGGGACCGGCCATCATCGTGGACATTGGGACCTTCACCGTTTTCGATGCCGTGACGAAAGACGGCGACTACATTGGGGGAGCTATAGCCCTCGGGCTCGCCGAGGCCGCGGACGCGCTCTTTCATCGCGCGGCCCAGCTCCGCCGCGTCGAGCTCAAGCTCCCGCCCAGCGCCATCGGCAAGAATACCATCAACTCTATCCAGTCCGGCATCGTTCTGGGGCACGCCGACCTGATCAGGGGGATGGTCTCCCGGTTCGACAGAGAGCTGGGCGGAGATTCCAAGGTCATCGCCACCGGTGGCCTCGCATCCATCATCGAGAGCGAGATAGATGTCTTCGACGCCGTAGACCCGAATCTGACCCTCAGTGGACTGCGGATCGTCTATGAGATGAATCGCTGAAGTCTTAGCGCCGCACAGGGTGGCTACACTATGCCGAATCCGCTCGAAAACAGGCAGATCGCCCTCGGAGTCACCGGGAGCATAGCGTGCTTCAAGTCGGTCGACCTCGCGAGCAAGTTGACGCAGCAAAGGGCGCTGGTCGACGTCATCATGACCCGCGGGGCCCTGAAGTTTCTCACGCCCCTGACCTTCAGCAGCATCACGCATCGCGACGTCGTCACGGACATCTTCGCTCCATCCTCGGAGCTGAGCATGGACCACGTAGCGCTCGCCCAGCGAGCGGACGTAGTCCTGATCGCGCCGGCCACCGCCAACGCCATCGCCAAGCTCGCCCACGGGCTGGCCGACGACGCGCTGACCACCACCGTCCTGGCGACGACGGCCCCCGTCATCGTCGCGCCGGCGATGGACGCGCACATGTTCGACAACCCCGCGACTCAGGAGAACGTTCGCAAGCTCGAGTCGCGAGGCATCGTGGTGGCGGGCCCGGCGGAGGGACGCCTGGCGTCCGGCTTGACCGGCAAGGGGCGCATGCTGGAGCCGGCCGAGCTTATCGCCCACCTGCGAATGGTCCTCGGCCGTCACGGCGACCTAGAGGGGCGAAAAGTCGTCGTGAGCGCCGGAGGGACCCAGGAGCCCATCGACCCGGTTCGCGTGATCACCAACCGGTCATCGGGCAAGATGGGATTTGCGGTAGCGGAGGCAGCCCGCGACCGCGGCGCCACCGCGCTGGTAGTATCGGCACCCACCGCCCTACCCGACCCCGTAGGCGTCCACGTCGTCCATGTCGAGACGGCGCTGCAGATGCGGGACGCTGTCGTCCACGCCTGCGCCGACGCCGACGCGCTGGTGATGGCCGCGGCGGTTGCCGACTGGCGTCCCGTCTCCCAGGCTACAAGCAAGGTCAAAAAGGGCGCTTCGGAGAGCTGGAGTGTCGAGCTGACGAAGAATCCCGACATCCTGGCGGCAATCAATCACGAGCGGCTGGTAAAGGTGGGATTCGCCGCCGAGAGCGAAGAGCTCCTGGCCAACGCCCGGTCCAAGCTCATCGGCAAGGGGCTGGACCTCATAGCGGCCAACGACATCACCGCATCAGACGGCGGCTTCGCCTCCGATGACAATCGAGTCCTCCTCCTCGACAAGGCGGGGGCGGTCGAAGAGCTGCCGCTCATGAGCAAGTACGAGGTCGGCAACCGCATCCTGGACAGGGTTGTGGCGCTTCTGACCCGGTAGCCGTCACCCCGCGTCCTCCGGCCGGCTGATGGAACCTTGGGAGTAGGGGAACGGCCGTAGGGGCAACCCCCTGTGGTTGCCCAACGCTAGGGCAGGCACGGGGACCTGCCCCTACGGAGAGGGCCATCCGCGACAACGTTGCGATGCCGTCCAAATGATGCGACGTAACGATAATGGCGTCGATTTCCAGATTCTGGTACCCCCCGAGGAGATGCCCTCCTCTCGCCTAATAAAAAACCGTCCGTTTGCTCGAAAGCAGCCGCACACGGTCGGATCAGTCTCCGCTGGTTGCGGCGCTCGGCGCCGGCTCTACGTCGGCCACGGCAGACTCCGCCTCGGGGGCTTCCGTCTCGACTGGCCGCTTGCGGAAGAGCCTTGCCGCCAGTACTGCCGTGGCGAACAGCGCGATCGAGTTCACCAGGAACACCTCTCGCAACCCCCATATTCCGGCGATGGCGCCCCCAACAAGCGGGCCGCCTCCCCAAGCCAGTGAGCTGGCGCTCTGGGCGACGCCATATGCAGCTCCCTGCTTGTCTTTAGGGACGGTGGAGCCGACCAGACCGAAGGCCAAGGTGTTCAGGCCTCCGTTGAAGAACCCCATGAAGCCCGTGATCACGAACACGGGCGCCAAGCTTCCGACGAACAGTAGTGGCAGATACAGCAGCCCGCCACCCACAAAGGCCACCGTCATCACGGGTCCGATACCAAATCGGCGGGCGAGTCGGCTTGTGACGACAGACGACAATGCCCCCGCTCCACCCATTATGGAAAAGGCGATGCCCGCGCTGGATGCGGCCGAGCCGGAGGCTGATAGCGTTCCGATGAAGACAGGCAGAACGGGCATCATGATCGTTGGCCCCACCTGAACCAGGAGCAGGACCAGTAGCACCGGCGCGAGGCCCGGCAGACGTATCGACTGCGCGAAGTTCTCAAACACCAGGCGGGGTCGGAGCTTCTCGACCTCCCGCGGGCGCTGGAAGCTCTCCCTCACGAAGAGTAGAACCATTAGCCCGGCAAAGGTGCACAGGGCGCCTGTGACGAAAAATGTCAGGCGGTACCCAACGCTGTCGGCCAGCAACCCGCCGATGAAGGGTCCGATCGTAAACCCGACGAAACTGGCCGACAGCACTACGCCGATACCGTAGGAGACCCTTTCCTTCGGGGCGCTGGCCGATACGAGGGCCATGATCGTGACCCACGTGCCCGACACCAGGCCAAGTACCATACGAAACGCCACGAGCTGATAGACGTCCGTTACCAGCCCGGTCAGACCAAGGACGAGCGCCGAGCCGAACAGGGACCGCAGAATGTTCTTCTTGAGTCCGTAGCGGTCTCCAAGGATGCCCCATATGGGCCCGGAGACCATCATGAAGAGACCGCCGGCGCCGCCGGCAATGCCGCTCCAAAGGGCCGCGCGGCCCGGGTCCTCTACGCCAAGGTCCTGGATGAACAGGGGCACGAAGGGGAAAAAGAAGCTGAAGCCCATGGCGGACGCCGCCTGCGCCACCCACAGGACGTACAGGTTTCGCTCCCACGGCCCGGGCATCCGAAGGACGGCACCGTTGGGCCCGCCTACCCTCATTCCAGCTCTCTTCCGCTCCGAACGCGCGAGCGCATGGCCTCAAGATGAGGCCATGCGCTTTCGTATGTCCTGTTATCGGCGGCTACGCCAACCGATATTGTGTATTTTAGTTCCGTATATATAAGACAGGAAACTCTACTACCTAATATTTAGGCTATGCCTGTCCGAAGCATAAATCAAGGGGTCGTCCTGGGGTTTTCGGGGAGACATTTGCCAGGCCTTCGGCATCGTATTGGACTGCCCCGGAGCTCCCACGACGCGGGCATGTGGCTGACGGGTGCTGGCGACCGCGAACCACCGGCGGCCGCTCGGCGTCGTCCGCAGGCGACCGGCGTTGAGCACCGGCCTCGAGGCCTGCTAGAATAGCCGAGTCTCAGACCAATCCAAGCCCCAGATACCGCAGAGGAGAAGCCAATGCCCATCGTGAAAATCGAGATGTTCGCCGGCAGGACCCACGCGCAGAAGGCCGAGCTCGCCAGGGCGATCACCGACGCAATCGTCAGCATCGCTCAGACGACGCCCGAGGCCGTGACCATCGTCTTCGAGGACGTGGAGAAGGACAACTGGGCAGAGGCGGGGAAGCTGGCGTCGGACGCATAGCCCCCGGGCGCCCCGAGGCGAGAGTTGACAGTGCTTCAACTCGCGACCTATACTTCGATAGATAACATAAGAAAATTCAAGGCTGCGAACAGGAGCAGTAAGCCTCCAGCGGGGCTCAGAGAGCCGGGTAAGCTGAGAGCCGGCGCCAGCGCAGAGACCGAATGGACCTGGGAGCCTCCAACCGAAAGCCCCGACGGCGTCGGGGCCGTAGGCTTGGACGGAGAGGGCACCGTTACCACAGCCCAGGGCATATCGAGAGCGAGACACAGACGGTCTCCACGCCCGCCAGAGATGCCGCCGGTCCGGCGGCGGCGAATTAGGGTGGCACCGCGGAACATACCCGTCCCTTCAGTGGACGGGTTTTTTGTTTAGCGTAGGGGCCGGTCCCCGCGCCTGCCCTAGCACCGGCCAACCACATGGGGTTGGCCACTGCGGGTGATCCCCTACCCGTCCCGTAGGGGCAGGCCCCCGTGCCTGCCCTGGCGCAGGGCAACCACAGGGGGTTGTCCCTACCCGTTCAATTGCCGTAAGAAGAGGTTCTCGAGAAAAACAGTGCGATCGCAGACATCCATCAGCCAAAACGCCACCCCCAAACGCTCCAACAAACGGCGCGTCTTCAGCGGCATCCAACCCTCGGGCGATGTACAGCTCGGCAACTACCTAGGCGCCATGAAGGGCTGGGCCGCGCGACAGGCCGAAAAAGAGAACTTCTTTTGCATCGTCGATCTCCATGCCCTCACCGTGCCGCAGGCGCCGGACGAGCTGCATAACCAGACCCGATCCCTGGCGGCCATGCTGCTGGCCATCGGAATCGACCCTCACCTGAGCACGCTGTTCATCCAGAGCCACGTGGCCGCCCACGCAGAGGTCTGCTGGATTTTGAACTGCATGACGCCCATCGGCTGGCTGGAGCGTATGACCCAGTACAAAGACAAGTCGTCCAGCCAGGAGAGCGTCGTCACCGGTCTCCTGGACTACCCTGTCCTCATGGCGGGCGACATCCTGCTCTACGACACCGATGAGGTCCCTGTGGGTGACGACCAGAGGCAGCATGTGGAGCTGGCCCGCGACATCGCGCAGCGGTTCAACCATCTTTACGGCGAGACGTTCGTCGTCCCCGAGCCGTTCATCGCGGAGGTAGGGGCGCGAATCATGGGATTCAACGACCCCGCCCTGAAGATGTCCAAGAGCTACTCCCATATTCGAGGGCATGCCGTGCGCTTGCTGGACGAACCAGAGGAGATCGAGCGTACTATAAAGCGCGCCGTCACCGACTCGGGCAACGAGATTCGCTTCTCCAACGACCCTGAACGCGCCGGCGTGAACAACCTCCTTGTCATCTACAAGGTCGTCACCGGTAAGGAAGCGACTGCGGTCGAGGCCGATTTCGCCGACGCGGGCGGATACGGCGAGCTCAAGTCGAGAGTGGCCGAGGTCGTGATCGACGAGCTATCGCCCATACGCGCGCGGTACGCGGAGCTAATGGCCGATGTCACCGAGCTCGACCGCCTTCTCGCCCGCGGCGCCGAGCGGGCCGCCGCGGTATCGGAGCCCAAGGCCGAGGAGATCAAACGCAAGGTTGGCCTGGTCCTACCGGTCTCCTGAGTAGAGAAGCATAGACTCCAAATTCCAGGCAGGTACTCCATGAGTCGCCCAGCGCACCAACCTCGAACGTGTAGAGGCAACGGATGTACAGTCCAACCCTAGAAGAAGTCGAGAGGCTGTCGGAGCAGGGCAACCTCGTCCCAGTTTATCGCGAGATCAACGCCGACCTGGAGACGCCCGTATCCGCCTACCTCAAGATAGCGCGGCCTCCCTACTCGTTCCTGCTGGAGAGCGTCGAGGGCGGAGAGCATATCGCCCGATACAGCTTCCTCGGAACCGAGCCCGCTAGCGTCATCAAGACCGGTCCGGGCCAGTCCCACGGCGCGGTCGACCCCCTCGAGCCCATAGAGGAGGAGCTTTCGCGCTTTCAGATGGTCGAGCTGCCGTCGTTGCAGAGGTTCAACGGCGGCGCGGTCGGCTACCTGTCCTACGAAGCCGTCGACTACTTTGAGCGCCTGCCCTCGCCGGAGGCTAATCCTCTGGGCCTGCCCGAGTCGGTGTTCATGCTGACGACGACGTTTCTCATCTTCGACCATCTCCGGCATAAGATTCGCGTCGTGAGCCACGCCCGGCTCGACGGCGACGTCGAGCGCGCTTACGCCGAGGCCGTCGAGCGTATCGACGCCCTGGTGAGCCGTTTGGAGACGCCCCTGCGCCTCTATGGACCCAGCGCCTCATCCGACTACCGCACCCGCCCAAAGCTCACCTCCAACATGACCAAAGCGGCCTACGCAGAGGCGGTTGAGCGGGTCAAGAAGTACATCGTCGAGGGTGACGTCATCCAGGTCGTGCCCTCGCAGCGCCTGATGCGCGAGACGTCGGCAGACCCCTTCGAGATCTACCGGGCGCTTCGAGCCATCAACCCGTCGCCCTACATGTACTACCTGGACCTCGAAGGGTTTCAGATAGTCGGTGCCTCCCCCGAGATGCTGGTGCGGGTCGAGAACGGAATGGTGGCGACCCACCCCATCGCGGGAACCCGACCCCGCGGCATAAGCCCTCAAGAGGACCTGGAGCTGGAGCAAGCCCTGCGCACCAGCGAGAAGGAGCGGGCCGAGCACATCATGCTGGTCGACCTTGGCCGAAACGACATCGGCAGGGTCAGCGAGGCTGGCACAGTCGAGGTTACACAGCTCATGGACGTCGAGCGCTACTCGCACGTCATGCATCTCGTGTCACACGTCACGGGCAAGCTGCGCAAGGGCCTGACGAACTACGACGCGCTCAGGGCCTGCTTCCCGGCGGGCACCGTTTCGGGAGCGCCCAAGATCAGGGCCATGGAGATCATCGCTGAGCTAGAGTCCAGCAAACGCGGCCCGTACGCCGGCGCGGTGGGCTACTTCGACTTTTCGGGCAACATGGACACCGCCATCACCATACGGACACTGGTCGTCAAAGACGGCGTGGCCTACGCGCAGGCCGGCGGCGGAGTCGTCTACGACAGCGTGCCCGACGACGAGTATCAGGAGACCCTGGACAAGGCGTCGGCGCTCCTTCGCGCCATCGACGAAGCCGAAACGAGGGGATAAGTGATACTCCTAATCGACAACTACGACAGCTTCACCTACAACCTGTACCAGTACCTGAGCGAGCTGGGCGCCGACGTACGCGTCGAGCGCAACGACCAGACGACCATCGAGGACATCGCGGACATGGCTCCGGAGAAGATCGTCGTGTCGCCGGGACCGGGCACCCCCCAAAGGGCCGGCATCTCAAACGACGTCATCCGCTTCTTTGGCCCGAAGACCCCCACGCTCGGAGTGTGCCTTGGCCATCAGTGTATAGGCCAGGCGTTTGGAGGCACGGTCGGCGGCGCAGGCGAGATCATGCACGGCAAGGTGTCGCAGATACACCACGACGGCAAGGGCGTTTACAAAGGCCTGCCAAACCCCTTCGAGGCCATTCGCTACCACTCATTGGCGGTGTACCGCGACGACCTCCCGGAGGAGCTGGAGGTCACCGCCTGGACGGACAAGGATATAATCATGGGGGTGCGGCACAAAGAGTACCCAGTGGAGGGGATTCAGTTTCACCCCGAGTCGATAATGACAAAGGTAGGCCACGACCTGCTGCGCAACTTCCTGGAGATGTAGGTAGACCTTGCCGTTGCATTCAAGAGCCTCCGTCAACAGGCGATCGGGCGGACAAAGCAGCAATACGATGATTCGCGAAGCAATCGAAACGCTGGTAGCGGGCCAGTCCCTGACCATGGACGAAGCCGCTGCGGCCATGAACGAGATCATGGAGGGCGAGGCCACTCCCGCGCAGTTCGGCGCCTTCGTGACCGCCCTTCGCCTCAAGGGCGAGACGGCAGACGAGATCGCGGGCATGGCGCGGGTAATGCGCGAGAAGTCGCTGCACGTCCGCGCCGACGGTCCTCTGGTGGACACCTGCGGCACCGGTGGCGACGCCTCCGGCAGCTTCAACATCTCGACCACGGCCGCCTTCGTCGTCGCCGGCGCCGGCGTCAAGGTCGCCAAGCATGGCAACCGCGCCATGTCCGGAGCCTGCGGCAGCGCCGACGTGCTGGAGGCGCTGGACGCCAAGATCGACCTGAGCCCCGAGGGAGTGCAGCGCTGCCTCGAAGAGGTTGGCTTCGGCTTCATGTTCGCCCAGCGCTACCACCCCTCAATGCGCTTCGCGGCCGGACCACGCCGTGAGATAGGCATCCGGACCGTCTTCAACATCCTCGGTCCGCTGACGAACCCCGCGGGCGCGAAATCGCACCTCATCGGCGTCGCAGACCCGGCGGTCGGAGAGAGGATGGCCCAGGTGCTCGGCCGCCTGGGCAGCGACCGTGCGCTGGTCGTGCACGGCAACGACGGCCTGGACGAGATCACCCTCGGCGACTCGACCCAGGTATGGGAGATGAGAGGAGGCGCGGTCTCCTCATACGAGGTCTCCCCAGAGGATCTAGGCATGGCTCGCGTCTCGTTAGAGACGCTGAGAGCGGGCAGCATCGACCAAAGCGTCTGCATCATGCGGGGCGTCCTTGGCGGCGGCGGCGGCCCTACCAGAGAAGTCGTCCTGATGAACGCGGGCGCGGCCCTCCTAGCCGCGGGTAAGGTCGAGTCGCTGACCGATGGTGTCACGCTGGCGGCGGAGGCCATCGACAGCGGCCGCGCCGGCAAAAAGCTGGACGCGTTCATAGAGCTGAGCTCCTCGCTCGATTAAGGGCAGGGCCCTTCAAAGTGCATCGCGGAGGACAGTATGTCATGCTTGAGCGAAGCGAAGCATCTCTTCCTGGCTGGCGCTGAGACTCTTCGCCCTTCCGCGGAAGGGCGAAAGAGTGACAATGAAAAGGCCCTGCGGTTGGGGGGCCGGCGGACAAGATACGCTCCACCGTAATCGTCGAAGGCGCCCTCTAGGCGCCATAACTTAGGAAACGCGAAGGCAGTGAGTTGCTGAAAGAAGCGCCAGACATCCTGCGGGTGATCGTCGAGGTCAAGCGACGCGAGGTCGACCGGCTCAAAGCCGAGGCCCCGGTCGAGCAGCTCGAGGAGCGCATATCGGCCCAGACGCCGCCTTTGGACTTCGCGGCCGCACTTCGCGGCGACCCCGTGCGAGTGATCGCGGAGGTCAAGAAGGCGTCGCCCGCCAAGGGGCTGCTCCGCCCTGACTTCGATGCTGCCAGCCTCGCGGCGACGTATGTCGACAACGGGGCCGCCGCAATCTCCGTCCTCACCAACACGGCCCACTTCCAAGGCACCATCGAGCACCTGGAGGCCGTAGCGGCAGTTGCACACCCCCGTGGGGTGCCCCTCCTGCGCAAAGAGTTCGTGTTCGACACATACCAGGTGTACGAGAGCCGAGCCTGTGGCGCGGATGCCATCCTGCTCATCGTGGCGATGCTGGAGCCGACGCTTCTGGGCGAGCTTCTGGCGCTGGCCACCGACTTGGGGCTGCATGTTCTGGTGGAGGTCCACGACGAGGCCGAGCTGGCGACGGCGCTGGACGTGGGCGCAGACCTGATCGGGCTAAACAACCGCGATCTGCGCACGTTCAAGACAGACCTGGCTGTGACCGAGCGGCTGGCGCCAACCATCCCGGCGGGCAAAGTCATCGTAAGCGAGAGCGGAATCAGCTTGCGAGAGCACGTCCAACGCCTCGGCGAGGCCGGCGCCAGCGCCGTTCTCATCGGAGAGGCGTTGCTCACGGCGCCGGACATCGGCGCGAAGCTGCGAGAGCTGGCATGACCAGACTCAAGATATGCGGGCTTAGGCAGGCGGACCACGCGCTGGCGGCCAGGAAGGCCGGCGCCGATTTTCTGGGGTTCAACTTTGTGCCAGGAGTGCGGCGCCAGCTGTCCGAGGAGGCCGCTCGTGAAGTCATCGAAGACTATAGGCGGCGGTCGGGGGACGGCGGTCCGAGCCTCGTGGGGCTGTTCGCGAATCAGGCTCTCGAGGAGGTCAACAAGATCGTCGAGACATGCCGGCTCGACTTCGCCCAGCTCTGCGGCGACGAGCCACCGGAGTACTGGCAGAGGGTCAGCGCCCGGGTAATCAAGCAGATAAAAGTCCGCCAGGACGGGCCCAAGAGCAAAGTGATCGATACCATCGGCCGGAGATTAGACGAGGTCGTATCTCGCGGGCACCTGGCCGTTCTGGACACGTACCTGGAGGGCGCGCTTGGTGGGACCGGGCGCACCTTCGACTGGAGCATAGCCCGCAGCCTCGGTCGCAGCTTCGACTTCTTGCTGGCTGGGGGCCTCTCGCCCGAGAACGTCGAGGACGCGATCGGCGCGGCTGCTCCCTGGGGTGTCGATGTTTCCAGTGGCGTGGAGACCGATGGAGTCAAAGACCCGGCCAAGATCGCGGCCTTCGCCCGGCGAGCACGGGAGGCGTCTGCTGACAGCGCCCGAAACCCTTCCCGTGCGACCTCGCATCGCTGAGACTTTGGCGAATCTCCGGCCGTGAACCTCACATCAAAGGGTGAGAAGCAGTAGTGCCGAGGAGTAGGGCAAAATGAACCGCCCCATCCAGTTGAAGTCCCACACGGTCCTGATCGACGCCCCCAGGGAGATGGTCTACCAGAAGATGACCGCCTTCGGTCGAGGGCGGCTTCAGGGCGACAACAACGAGTCCTCTAAGGTCATATCCCGAGACGGCGACACCCTGGTGGCCGAGTTCAAGACCAAGGCCGGATTCTTCAGCTACACGACCCTGGAGGAGATCACGCTGGAGGATGGGCAGCGCATCACCTTCAGGCATCTGAAGGGCCCGCTGGCATATGCCTGGGAGGAGTTCGTCTTCAACGACGTCGACGGCAAGACGGAGCTGGTCCACAATGGGGAGTTCATCTGGAAACGTATCCCGCTTCTGGGCTGGCTGGCCGGAAAGCTCTACACCAAGCCGGTGTTCGAGCGGACCATCGAGAAACACATGCAGCAGATCAAGGTCACCTGCGACGCCCGCGCCGCCCGAAGTCACGTCTTCCCCCGCAAGCAGCAGGCGCCATCGGAGTAGCCTCTACCCGCAACTCGTCGCGTCACGGTGTGGGCGCATGGGGCCGGCGTCCCGCACCGGTTCCGGCGGGGTTGCTCGGGAGGTCCGCGTGCCGCGTGTTGGCTCAGAATCTCCCGCTACGGCTCCCCTCGAACGAAACTTCGCCACCACGGCCTTGGACTCTTCGCCTGTGGCCTCAGAACGAGGTACTCGCGAAGGCGATGGGCCAGACCGCTAGCCCACCTCCACGGCCTTCGTCACGGCCGTCGAGGCGACCTTGGGGCCCCAGCTTGGCATGACCGCGCACATCGTCCGCTCCTCGCCTCCGGCGAACACGACGAGAATGTCCTCGGGGTCGGCGACCAACGGCACGAACTTTTCCTCATCTCCGGCCTCGACCTCACCGGCGACCTCCTCCGCCCGCTTGAGGTCGGCGATCGATCGCCGTAGCCTCGGATGGATGGCGGCCCGGAAGTCGTCTTTCGTCCAGCCCTTCCAGACCTCAGCCTGGCCCGAGACGACGACGGCGATCTCCCCCTGACGCACCAGAGACGACGTGTCGCCCGTCGAGCCGACGGTGCACATCGACGTTCCCAGCGACGATGCGACGTCGGCCACGGTGCTCGCGATGACGGCGGGGCCCCCGCGGGTCCGCACCTGTCGCGGCGCCTCGCAGGCGAAGACGGTCACGGCGCTCTCGCCGGCGGCGAATCCGCGCTCGACGTGAAGCGGCCGCCAGTGGGTCTCGGCCTCCGCCTCGGCAATGCAGAAAGAGTACTTGCCGGGGTGTCCCAGCACGCTGCGGTCGAACAGGCCGGGCACGGCGGCGCAGGCGTTCATCAGAATCAGGCGGATGGACCGCCCTATCGTGGCGTTCGCCCGATTGCCAGGCCCGAAGAGGTTGTTGCGGGAGTTGATGCCCAGCTCTCGGACGACCGGTCCGTTGACGATCGCCAGGATTCCGGCGCCGCCGAGACTCGACGATGGCCCAACCAGGTTGAAAGCCGGGTCCAGCATCGCTCTGGTAGCGGCGACCACGACCGGGAAGTACTCCGGAAGGCACCCGGCCATTACGGCGCTGGCGGCCGCTTTGCCCGCGGTCACCGTACGTCTACGCTCGGGCAGCGAGCCGACGACGGCGTCCGCCGACAGGCCGGCGCGGTCCAGGAAACGCTGGACCAGCTCGACGGTCGGAGGCACGACCGGCAGGCCGTCGGTCCAGCCAAGCTCGTAGCACCTCTCGATCGCGTCGGCGGGGTCCTCCCACTCGACGCTCTGCAGCTGCCCAAGATCGGTGGTCAAGATCAAAGCCTCCGAGGCGACGCCGGCCCGGCGCCGGAGTTGAGGCCCAAGCTAGCACACGGCCGTCGCGGCGGTCAACGCTGCTGGTCGGGCAGGTCCGTAAGGCCGGGCCTCGACAGAAAGGGATGACGCCAGTCTACCCCGCGCTTGACACCCCCATCCCGCATACCATAGGCTTCCTGGGACTATCGCACAGCGACTAAGGAGCGCATAATTGGCCTACGAATTCAACCACGTTCACCTCAAGGCGCCCGACCCGAAGAAGACCGCCGACTGGTACGTCCAGGCGTTCAACTTCCATATCGTTAGCGACACGGTCCGATCGTTCGGAGACCGCTTCATCAGGTGTCAGACGCCCGACGGAGTGGTCATCAACATCTCAGGAGCGCGCACGGGCGAGCAGATGGGCGGCGGAGACGCCACCGTCCACTGGGGCATCGAGCACTTCGGGCTCAACGTCGACGACATGGACGCGGAGATCGAGCGCCTCAAGGGCCTTGGCGCCGAGCTCATGGAGGGGCCGACCGAGGTACCAAACGGGCCCCGCATCGCCTTCATAAGGGCGCCCGACGACGTTCGGATCGAGCTGCTTCAGCTTCCGAGGTAGATGGCCATGGACTGTCCGGCCTGCGGACACGAGAGCTCCTCCGAAGAGGAGTTCTGCGGCAACTGCGGCTCGCGGTTGGGTGCGAACCCCGCGGGCTCCACGTATCGTCCGTTCGATGCGCCATCGCCCGCGACCTCGATGGTCGACCGAATGTTCGGCGCCGCCCGGCTGAACGTCAGCACATACGAAGAGGTGGAAACCGACTCTGGCGCCACTCTTCAGGCAATGTGGGTCGTTGTGATCGTGAGCGTCGCATCCGGCATTGGCCTGCTGGGAACCGGCGGGAGCTTCAGCGGTCTGATTATCGGCGTCGTCCTCGGAGTCGTTCAGTGGGCCATCTGGGCCTTCCTTACCTACTGGATAGGCACCGGCATACTACGGACGCCGGAGACACACGCCACATGGGGAGAGCTGGCGAGGACGACCGGCTTCGCCCAATCACCGGGGGTTCTCCGGGTCCTTGGTTTCATTCCAGGGTTTGGGTCCGTCATTTTCTTCGGGGTGGCGCTGTGGCAATTTGCCGCGATGGTGATCGCCGTGCGCCAGGCGCTGGACTATCGCTCCACGTGGCGAGCTGTGGGCGTCGTGGCCATCGCGTCCATAGTCGTCTTTGCCGTAGCATCCATTTTGCTCGCCGTCGGATTTGCTTTGGCCGGCTCCACCGCCAATGGCTGATATAGGCTGAGGCCCCTGCCGGGCTGGGGTACATGCATTGACATGCCGAACTTGTGGACACGAAAACCCAGGGGACGCGTCGTTCTGTGCCGAATGCGGCGTCAGGCTGGCCGGCCCATTGGCCGCCAGACCATACCGGCCCCTCGAGGCGAGTGAGACCCCATCGATCGGAGTCGAATCGCTTCCACCGAGAGACCTGGGGGAGCTACTCTCGGAGACCGTCCGGGTCTACCGAGAGAACTTCTGGCTGTTCGCTGGCATAGCAGTCGTGCCCGAGGTCTTTTTCCTGCTCGGCGCTCTGGCCCCACTACCGGCATCCGTCCTATTCGTCATCGTCGGTGCGGTAGCGTCCGTATTCGCCGCGGCGGCGTCGGCGTACGCCGTGAGACAGCGCTGCCTGGGCCGCGACATCGATGCTGCCGCATGCTACAGCCGGGCTCTGACCAGGGCGGTTCCGTTGATTGTCGCCCTGATAATACTGTTTGCCGTCTTGATCGTATCCGCCCTGCTCAGCCTCATCCTGATCGGCATCCCCTTGTTTTTCTTCTTCTTGGTGAGCTGGTTCTTCGTCGATCAGGTGATCATGCTGGAGAACCGAGAGGCAGGAGATGCCTTCAGACGTAGCAGAACTCTGGTGCAGGGGAGCTGGTGGCGGGTTTTCGGCATCGGCGTCGTTTACGTCGTGGTTCTAATAGGTCTTTCGCTCATTGGCCTCATTCCGATCAGTCTTTTTAGCGTCGAAGCACCTTCTGTGGCTCAGGCTGTTTCAACCATCTGGAGCACGCTCCTCACCCCTATTGTGCATATAGGGGCTACGCTAGTGTATTTCGATCTGCGAGTCAGAAAAGAGCAGTTCACCCTGGAGGCAATGGCCGCCGAAGCCGCAGCCTAGACCGCACATTCGCCACTGTTCAGTTAGGAGAGGATATGCCAAGACAGACGTTCTTCCCGAATCCGCACAACAAGCCGAAGGGGTTCTCGCCCGCGACGAAGGCGGGAAACCTTGTTTTCGTCTCAGGCCAGGTATCGACGGACGCCGAGGGCAGGTTGATCGGCCGCGGGGATTGCAGCGCCCAGTCCGAGCAGTGCTTCAAGAACGTCGAGGCCGCGCTGCAAGCCGCCGGCGCTACCATGGCCGACGTGACGAAGATCACCTGTTTCCTGGTGAACTCCGACGACTACCCCGCCTACGCGGCGGTGCGTCAGCGGCTTTTCCCCGAGGACGGCCCCGCCAGCGCCACGGTCATTATCAAGGCGCTGGTCAGCCCCGACTTCCTCGTCGAGGTCGAGGCCTTCGCGGCAGTGTCCTAGCCCGATTCATCGGCACAGCCTGTCCGCTCGTGGTGAAGCTGTCGAAGGGCTCAGGGTGGGCGGTTTCAGTTGCGCGGGCATCACCAATACGCGAGGACCAGAATGTCGGACGAATGCATCTTCTGCAAGATCAATCGCGGCGAGATTCCCAGCGATATACTCTATCGCGACGACGACTGCTTCGTCATTCGTGACATCGCACCCAGGGCGCCGGTGCATCTTCTGGTAATCCCGACCGTCCACTTCACTTACCTCAGCGGCCTCTCGGACGAGTTCCAGCCGGTGCTCGGGCGCATGTTCATGACCGCCAAGGAAATGGCCGCGCGCGAAGGCGTGGCGGATTCCGGTTACCGCCTGGTGATCAATCAGGGACCCGACTCGGGCCAGGAAGTCCCGCATCTGCACCTCCACGTCCTTGGGGGCAGGCACCTGGGCCGGATGGCTTAAGCGGAGTCCGAGTTGCTGCCGGCAACAGTCGAAGCTCGCCTGGCGGCGCTACCCTCGGGGCTCCGCGACCACGTCGAGCGGTGTCGGCGGGTAGCTCGCGAGCTCGCGCAGCGCCATGGCGTCGACCTCCACAAGGCGGATCTTGGCACTGCGGCCCATGACATCGCCCGCGCCGTCACAGGCGACGCCCTGCTGGCGGAGGCCGAGCGTCTGGGGCTGCGAGTCAACCTGGTGGAGAGACACACACCACTTCTGATGCACGGACGCGTCGGGGCCAAATGGCTGGAGACCGAGGACGGCGTCTCCGACCGAGAGATCCTGGAGGCGGTCCGATGGCATACTACGGGCCGCAAGGACATGGGCGTCGTGGCCAAGGTCGTCTTCCTGGCGGACAAGCTGGACCCCCGCAAAGTCGAGCGTTACCCGTACCTGGAGCGCGTGGCATTATTGGCTCAGGACAGCCTGGACGCGGCCATCCTCGAGTATCTGAGCAACGAGCTGCAGTATCTGCTTCGGCAGGGCCTCCTGATTCACCCGGCTTCGGTCGGGTTGCGCAACCAGCTGATGGTCCAGATGGGACCCTCGCCTGAGTCTTGAGTCATTGCCCCTCCCAAGCGGGAGAGCGTCACCGCCCGCAGGGCCCGCCTCATGCAGATTCGTCGCCGCCCGCACGGGATTGTGTCCGGCGGTGGGAGTTAGAGGCTGTCTCAAAGGGCAGATGCCACTACACGGGCATCGTGCGTTTGGTGTGGGCCCGGCCGGCAGCGGCCGCCGCCTCCCCGCCACGACCACAGGCTGCGACCATGACGCCCTCGTCGATCATGCTGACGATGTCCTGGGCGGTCACCGCGTTCAGGAAGAACAGGCCGGCGTCCTTGCACGCGGCGAACACTCTGGTCCTGGCCGCTTGCATCGCCTCGGGGTACGGAGGGTCGTGGGCGTCCGGAAGCCCTAGGGACATCCCCATGTCGCCGGGCCCCCATTCGGCGAAGGAGATTCCGGGGACCTTGGTACTCGTTTCGCAGGTCTCCAGCGCACGCTTGTTTTCGATCTTCAGGCCCAGCATCAGCTCGCCATCGGGGTTGAGGGGCCATGCATCGGCCCTTTTAAGATATTCGGGCACCGGAATCCCCCAGATCTCCGACGCCGACGCCTGCCCTCCACCGCCGCGCCGTCCATCGCCCAGCCCGTCTCCAATACCTATCGTATTGAAGGGATACCTGCAGGCCTCGACGAAGGCCCTCACTGCCCCGGGAGTCTCCGCGTGACACAGCAGGATGCCGTGAACGCCCCGTGCGAGGCCCTGCTTGAACATCCAGGCATTGGCTCTTACGACCTGCTCATCGGTCCCGTCTGTCGGCACGCTCATGATCACAGTGGGCGTCCGGTGGCCGCTGTTCGTTGGCCCACCGTCGACAAGCCCTCTCATGAACTGGGACAGGCCTGGCATGTCGAGAGCTCCGTGCTCCATGTCGACCGTTATGTAGTCGGCCCAGGTCTTGGCCATTGCCTTGCCATTCTGGTAGGTCAGGTCTCTGGTACCCGTGTAGTAGATCGGCTGGCCATCTTCGAGAAGCTCGATGCACTTGTTGATACGTTTGGGCATACGTTCATAACCTCCAAGTCTCTGGCAAGTTAGTCTCTAGACCGCGGAAGATCACGGCAGAGTGTATATCAACGGCTCCGGCATTGCCGGACGCCCTCTCCTGACGTCCTCCCAAGGGCACAAGAGATTTCAAACGAGCGCTCGCTACCGCGCGGGCTCCACGACGCGAATCTCCGCTGAGACCTCGCCGTCGGTTACGGTCAGCACGGCGATGGTCGATGGCACCATGAACGAGGCATACGCCTGGCCCGGATTGACGAACAGCATACCGTCACGGCGCTCGTTGACAGTCTCGTGGAGGTGGCCGAAGACTATGATGTCCACAGGCTCGGGGAAGTCGGGCAAGAGCTCGGCGAGGTCGAACTCGGGACCGCCCCAGGCCGGGTGGGTCACGCCGATCCGCTTGCCCTCCGCCTCGAACACCTCGACGTAGGGCAGCGATTGTCTGATCTCCACGGGGTCGGAGTTGCCGTGAACGACGATGGCTCGTCGTGCGTCGCGCCTGACCCCTTCCACGACGTCCGCACGCGTGAAGTCCCCGCAGTGGACGGCGATGTCAGCCTCGGCCACCGCCCTCCTGATGTCGGGGTGCACCTCGTCCCACGAGGCGCAGTGGGTGTCGGAGATGGCGACGATTGTAGTGGTCATGCTATCCGCACGGTCCAACGCCCCGCAGGCCCCGGTCTTCGACAAGTCTGTGCTGAGTACGCCGAGCGGCCAAGGACAAGCGGACGAAGATGAGCCGGGTCAGATGACTGCCTCTTGCTCGAGCTGGACCAGATCGTCTTCCGTGAGGCCGAGCAGCTCTTTGTAGACTTCGGCGTTGTGCTGCCCCAGCAGCGGCGCCGGCTCCATATCCACCGGCGAGTCCCGAAGCTGTACCGGGAATCCGGGCATCTTGAACTTGCCTCGCTCCGGGTGGTCCATCGTCGTTATCATGCCCCGTTCGAGCAGATGCGGGTCGTTATGGATATCCTCGGCGTTCATGACCGCCCCGCACGGGATGCCGGCCTCGCCGACGATCCGCATCACCTCGTGCTTGTCACGCTGCATCGTCCAGTCGGAGACCATCTTATCGACCGTTTGCTTGTTCTGGCCGCGCCAAACAGGGTTGGACCAGTCGGGGTGGTCGATGAGGTCCTCGCGGCCAAACAGCAGCAACAGCGCATCCCACATGTGCGACCGAATGGGCTGGCAGTAGATGAAGACGTAATCGTCCGCGCCACCGGGCTTGCAGGGGAAGATGTCGCCCGGAGCCGTCCGGGGGACGGCGCTGCCGGTGCGGCCCGGGTTCTTGCCGGTCTCGTAGTACTCTCGCATCTTGATGCGGCTGAAGTTGACAACGGCGTCTTGCATGGCAACCTCGAGCACCTGCCCGTGGCCTGTGCGCTCGCGCTGCCACAGCGCGGCCATGATGCCGAAGGCCGCATGGATGCCGGCGCCGGTGTCGCCGATGGTCACTCCGGGTTTCAAGGGCGGTCCATCGGGGGTTCCAGTGAAGGCCATCGCCCCGCCGGTGGCCTGGGCGATCATGTCGAAGCTCTTGTAACCCGAGTACGGGCCGTACGTGCCGAACCCCTTGAGCCTGGCCAGAATGATCTTCGGGTTCGCCGCACTGAGCGTATCGTAGCCAAGCCCCAGGCGCTCCAACGTGCCGGGGGCCATGTTCTCGGCCACCACGTCGCCCTGCTTGACCATCTCGAGGAAGTAGCCCTTCCCCTTCTCACTCTTGAGGTTCAGCGTGACGCTGCGCTTGTTGGCGTTGAGGAGGATGAAGTAGTAGCTGTCGGTGCCCGGTAGGTCCGAGCGGCTGCGGCGGCCAGGGTCGCCCGAGCCGGGCTGCTCGACCTTGATGACGTCGGCGCCGAGCCAGGCAAGGGACTCTGTGCACGATGTCCCTGCCTCGAACTGCGTCAGGTCTATGACGCGGATATCGTCGAGCGCTTTACCCATTGCCGCCCTCCTGAAGGGTTTGTTCTGCATCGTGGGTGGCTAGAGGCGTCACGTGGGGCCGCTACGAAGCTATCGGAAGGCTCCAGCTTCCACCGTAGATTGTACCCTCGACATGACGATCAGGGTAGGCCAGCCATCATACTCCTAAGCTCATTCTCGGTGAAGGGTCGCAGACTTTCAGTACGAGCCTTACCTCCGGCGCCGATGGCGAGAATCGTCCCGGCGTAGACCTCGTCATTGGGCGCCTCGCTGATGGCTATGGCGTCGAACCTGCCCATCGTCAGGTAGAAAACTTCTTAAGCTCACCCCCGGGTGCGCTGACAGCTTCCTTGGCTGCCTGAAGCCGGTTGAGCCTTCCAAGACCCCTCCGTTGCGTTCCCTCCGCGTCCGGGAACGGCGGGCGGTTAGACCGGCATTCTAGCACTTGCTGAAGGCGAGCGCGTCCGATCTCAACCACGGCCGTGCAAATGGCATTGCCAATGGCCGCGGCGGGAGATACTATCGGGACCTGGCCGGCTGCTCTCGGGCCCAAGGGATGATCGGGGCGCGGCACAGCGGGTCGGCGATTCGACGCGGCTATCGGTTAGCCAGCGGGAACGAGAACTATGTCGAAGCGAGCAGCGCTCTTTTACGACTATCCGGCCAAAGATGGTGAAGTCTACGGACAGGGCCGTAGAGAGAGGCTGGAGCAACTGACGCGTCTCTACCCAAGCGTCGTCAACGCCAGAAACTTCGATGAGCACGCGGACAACCTCCGAGACGTTGAGGTTATCTTCGCCACCTGGGGGATGCCCGCCCTGAGCCCGGAACAGCTCGAACGGATGCCGTCTCTGAAGGCTGTGTTCTACGCAGCCGGTAACGTGAAGGCATTTGCCCAGCCGCTGATAGACAACAACATCGTCCTCGTGAGCGCATGGGCCGTCAACGCCATTCCCGTCGCCGAGATGGCGCTGGCTCAGGTGTTGCTGTCGTGCAGGGGTTACTATCGGACGGTGCGTGCGTATCATGCGACCCACGACCAGAATCAGGCCAAGTCGTTCCAGCGAGTGGGTGTCTTCGGAGAAACGGTGGGGCTGATCGGCATGGGGATGATCGCAAAGAGGCTGAGCGGCTTGCTCACGCAGTTCGGCTTCAAGGTTATCGCGCACGACCCCTACTTGGGCGACGAGCAGGCCAGGGAGTTGGGTGTAGAGCCAGTGTCGCTGGTCGAGCTATTCCGGCGCGCGTATGTGGTAAGCAACCACATCCCCGACCTGCCCTCTACCCAAGGCGTCTTGGACGGTTCGTTGCTCCAGCGCATGAGGGAGGGCGCCACGTTCATCAACACGGGTAGAGGGGCGCAGGTCGTCGAGGCGGACCTTGTCCGAGTGCTCAGGGAGCGCCCGGATGTGACGGTTCTGTTGGACGTAACCTTTCCCGAGCCGCCCGATGCCGATTCCGCGCTCTGGACGCTACCAAACGTGTGGATTAGCCCGCACATTGGCGGCTCCGTGGGGGATGAGGTGGTGCGCATGGCAGACTGTGCGATCGAGGAGTTCGTCGCCTGGGAGTCTGGGAGGCCACTCCGGTACCAGGTTACACGCGAGGTCCTCGATACGATGGGCTAGAGTGAAAGGGACGAGCGTCTCATTTCGGGAATAGTAGTGCTTCCCCAGCAGCGACCGTGCTACAATCGGGCCACCGAGAGGCCGCCACGAGACTAGGACGCCGGGGCAGTCTCGATGCAGGAGGTGCGCCTTGGTTTCTAACCGCGTTAATGGAGTCGATGGGCCACTGAAAGGCATCAGGGTGCTGGACTGGACGATGTGGCAGTTCGGCCCCGTATCGGCCGCCATGATGGGCGACATGGGGGCCGACGTCATCAAGATCGAGGCCCTGGACGGCGACGCCGGAAGGGCGCTCAGCCGTGCCAGCACCATGTCGTTGAATCTGGCCGGCGGCCGCAACGCCTACTTCGAGGCGTGCAACCGCAACAAGCGCGGTATCGCGGTCAACCTGAAGACGCCCGAGGGCCGCGATATCATCTACAGGCTTGTCGAGGGTGCCGACGTCTTCGTTCAGAATTTCCGCAAGGGCGTCGCCGAGCGTCTCGGCATCGGGTACGACACGCTGCGCGAGATCAACCCCAGGCTGGTCTACGGCTCGGCTTCGGGTTATGGGCCGGAGGGTCCGGACGCCTACCTGCCGTCCTTCGACGGCTGTGGCCAGGCGCGGGCCGGGCTGATGATGTCGGCCACTCCGATAGGAGCAAAGGTTCCGGCCAGGATATCCCAGGGCGTCTCGGACCAGATCGGCGCGATCATGCTCTGCAACGGGATCCTGGCGGCGCTGGTGGCCCGCAATCAGCAGGGGGTTGGCCAACGGATAGATACATCTCACCTGAGCGCCAACATGTGGCTACAGGGTCTGGGCATCAGCATGAGCCTCATGTCCGGAACTCAGTTCGGCGCCTACGACCGGAACAACCCCCGGAACGCGCTGGCCAACATGTATGAGTGCGGGGATAGCCGCTGGATACAGCTCATGCACCTGCAGGCCGACAGGTACTGGACCCCGTTCCTGACGGCCCTGGGCCTCACCGAGGTCATCGACGACCCGCGGTTTGCCACGCTGGAGGAAAGGGCCGCCAATGCCCCGGCGCTGGTCGCAATACTGGACCGGAAATTCGCCGAGAAGAGCTTCGACGAGTGGGACGCTCTGCTCCGCGAGTCCGGCGATTTCATCTATGCGAAGGTCCAGACCATCGAGGAGCTACAGTACGACTCCCAGGTAATCGCCAACGACTACATCACCACCTTCGATCACCCAGTTATAGGCCCCGTCAAGATGTGCAACCATCCCAACATCTACAGCGAGACGCCGGCGGGCATCTGGCGAGAGGCACCGGAGCTCGGTCAGCATACCGAAGAGATCCTCGTGGAGGAGCTCGGCTACACGTGGGAAGACATCGGGAAACTGCAGGAGGCCGGGGCGATTCCGTAGGCCCCATTCCCAGCCTTCCCCCTGTCGCAACGGGGGAGCGCATGAGTCCTACCAGAGAGACGGAACCAGGAGGAAAGATGGCAGAGATAGACGGCGGGCGCCTGTTCGCCAAGGCGCTCAAACAGGAGGGCGTAGAGTACGTCTTCACCCTCAACGGCGGTCACATCTACAATCTCTACGAGGGATGCGCCGACGAGGGCATCAAGATAATCGACTTCCGCCACGAGCAGGTTGCCGCCCACGCCGCGGAGGGCTGGGCTAAAGTGACGGGGAAGCCCGGCGTCGCCATCGTGACCGCCGGCCCAGGCGTTACCGACGCGGTTACGGGCGTGGCCAACGCCTTCCAGGCCCCAAGCCCAATGATCCTGATCGGAGGAAACGCGAGTCTGGGCGACCACCTGCGAGGAGGGCTCCAGGACTTCGACAGCGCCACATTCTTGAAGCCAATCACCAAGTTCTCCGAGCAGGTCAAGAAGGTCGAGCGCATTCCGGAGTACGTTGCCAACGCTTTCCGCCAGGCCACCTCCGGAGTCCCCGGCCCCGCGTACCTCGAGATGCCGATTGACATCGTGACCGGAAAGACAGACGACGAGAACGTCCGGTATCCCCAGCGCTACAGGACCGAGGCCAAGGCATACGGGGACCCTGAGTACGTCAGGAAAGTCGTCGACATCCTGATGACCACCCAGCGCCCGATGATTCTCGCCGGCTCCGACATCTGGTGGTGCGACGCCGCCGAGGAGCTCCGGGAGTTCGTCGAGATGATCGACTCCCCGGTGTTTCTGAACGCCATGGGGCGCGGCAGCATCCCATCCGACCACCCCAACCTGGGGAGCCTGGGCCGCCGCTACGGCCTGGTCAAGTCTGACACGGTCCTGCTGATCGGCACTCCGATCGACTTCCGCCTCAGCTACGGCTCATCGTCCATTTTCCCGCAGAACCCGAACCTCATCGAGATCATGATGGACGGCGGCAAGATCGGCCAGAACCGGGATATCGACGTCGGCGTCGTCGGAGACTCCAAGGCGATCCTCCAGCAGATCATGGACGAGCTCAAGGGAGCCGGATACAAGCCGCCCGGCAAAGCCTGGGTCGAGGAGGTCATGACCGAGGATGCCGCTCTGAAGGCCGTGGACGAGCCGATGCTCAACAGCGATCAGACGCCGATTCACCCCATGAGGGTCATGAAGGAGCTGCGCGACTTTCTCGACCGCGATGCCACGGTAGTCGGCGACGGTGGAGACATCGTCACCTTCGCCGCCCGCGTGCTCAAAATCAACGAAGCGGGCCACTGGCTTGATCCCGGACAGTTCGGGTGCCTCGGCGCGGGCAGCGGGTTCGCCGCCGCCGCACAGCTGGCCAGGCCCGGCAAGCAGGTCTGCATCGTGTACGGCGACGGCGCGTTCGGCCTCACGGGGTTCGACGTCGAGTCGTACGTGCGGTTCAACCTGCCTATCGTATCGGTGCTCGGCAACAACGGGGCCTGGAACCAGACGACGCAAGGCGTCGTTCGGCGCGGCGGCAGGGGTCTTGGCACGTATCTGTCGCAGGAAACCGACTACGCCAAGATCATGGAGGGCATGGGCGGCTACGGAGAGCGCATCACCGACCCGGCCGAGATTACGCCTGCGCTTGACCGGGCATTCAGTTCCGGCAAGCCCGCACTCTTGGACGTCGTCATAGACCCCAACGTGTCGTACGGGGACATGGGAGGCCGCTCGCGCCAGACACGGCAGTACTGAGCCCAAGCCTGTCACCCTGAGCGAAGTCGAAGGGTCTGCAGCGATGGTCTAGATCGTCCGTCTTCCGCAGAGACGACAAACGAGTCAGCTTCTCGTCCCCGCTCGAACTGACACTCCAATGCAGAGAGTCTTGCCCACCCCAAGCAATCAGGGAGCAGCACATGAAAGCAGCCATCATCCACGAGCCCCATACGCCCTTGAAGATCGAAGAGGTCGATCTCGACGAGCCTAAGGCCGGTGAGGTGCGCGTCAGGCTCGTTGGAGGAGGTGTGTGCCACAGCGACTACCACCGCATCGACGGCCACAGCGCCATAGCCACCCTGCCCTACGTCATGGGCCATGAGGGCGCCGGGATCGTCCAGCAGACAGGACCCGGAGTATCCACGCTCTCCCCGGGCGACCACGTGGTCTTCTCGCTGACGCCGCAGTGCGGCCGCTGCAGAAACTGCGCCGCGGGCAGGCCGAACCTATGCGAGGGCTTCACGCGCGGCTCGGGGCTCATGCCCGACGGGACGTCGCGGTTCAGCAAAGATGGCATACCCTACTTCGCCGGCCTCGCCACCTTCTCTGAGGAGACGGTGGTTCTGGAGAGCTCGCTGGTCAAGGTGCGCGACGACATGCCCCTCGAAAAGGCCTGCCTCATCGGGTGCGGCGTCATGACCGGCGTGGGCGCGGTGCTCAACCGGGCAAAGGTCGAGACGGGCTCGGCGGTGGCCATCTTCGGCTGCGGGGGCGTCGGCCTAAACGTCGTCCAGGGCGCGGTGCTGGCCTCGGCCTCGAAGATCATCGCGGTAGACAAGGTCGACTTCAAGCTGGAGAAGGCCGGCGAGCTCGGCGCGACGCACCTGGTCAACGCGGACAGAGATGACCCTGTGGAGCGGGTTCTCCAGATCACCGACGGCGGCGCGGACTACGCCTTCGAGGTCGTCGGGTTTCCTCAGATCGTAAGGCAGGCCTTCGAGTCGGTGCGGCCCGGTGGGACGGCCGTCATGGTCGGAGTCCCCCCGGAGGGAGCCGACGTATCGGTCCCGGCGCGGCCTCTCTTCCAGGACCGGACCCTGATGGGCACCTTCTACGGCGGCGGGCGGCCGCGGATCGACTTCCCGTGGCTCATCGACCTGTACATGGATGGACGCCTCAAGCTCGACGAGCTGATTACAAAGTACCGGCCTCTGGACGAGATCAACGAGGCCTTCGAGGACATGAACAAGGGAGTTACGGCGCGAACGATCCTAACGTTCGAGTAACGGGCGCCCCTCTCTGGCTCTCCCTCGTGGCGATGCGGGAGAGGGATACGCCCTTTCCGCCTAATAGGCTGATGAAGAATGGGGAGTGCAGTCCCGATCCGTCGGGATTGCCGGGAGTCTGAGGGTGTCCCTCAGATACAGTTTCTTCCCTTTCCTCCCTCGAAAGGGCACCAGAGAGCCCGCCCTGAGCATCGTCGAAGGGTATCGTTGAAAGAGTTTTTCAGCGCCCTCCTAACTGAGGGGGAGGGTTCGAATCGAGAATCGCAGGCACGAACAGCGAAGGAGGAGAAACAATGGTCCAGCAAACGCAGCGTGACCCTCAGGAAGCCTACCCTGGAAAAGACCTTGGCTCTAGAGATTTCGTCGCCACCGACGAGACTCTAAGCAACTACTACGAGGGTCTCCAGATCGACCCCGACTGGTACACCGATCAGTCGCCGTACGGCAGCACCGTAGCCCCATCCATGACTCTGACTGCCGTGGACGGCGGGTTTCCCGGGGCTGGATTCAAGAACAACTTCGGGACTCTGTGGATACGGCAGGAGTGGGACTCCTTCAAGCCGATAGTACCGGGTGAGCGCTACAAGGCTACCTCGAAGGTCGTCGACGTCTATCAGCACCGGAACCGCACCGTTGTAAACCAGCAGGTCACGCTTCTGACCCTGGACGGCGAAACGATGGCACAGGGTCACCACCACCAGAGCTTTTTGCTCGACCAGTCGTCGGGCAAGGTCCAGCTCCGAGACCCCAAGGCCAAGGAGGGCGCCCGGCGTTTCGCCATCCCTGATGGCGAGGCCCTGGAGTCCAGCGGTCACGTCATCACGCTGGAGATGTGCGGCAGCTTCTTCCACGGCAACGCCAACTACCACACCAACAAGGAAGCCGCCAGGGAGCTCGGCTTCGAGGAGGTCGTGGTCGGGGGGCGGATGACGCTGTCCTACCTGGGCGACCTGATGGACAAGCGCTTCGGCATGGGCTGGTACGAGGGTGGAAGGCTGGACATCAAGTTCACCAACATCGTCTGGCCAGGCGACCGTGTGATCGCCAAGGGGGTCGTCACCGACTCCGTCAGCGAGAACGGCGGCACGAGGGCCAAGGTCGCCATCTGGATGGAGAAGGAGGACGGCACCGTCGTCATCGTAGGCACCGCCAGTGCGCTGCAGTAGGCAACAACTCGCATCACCTGCCCGGCGGGAACGCCGGACGGCCGCTGTGATAGGTCCTCGGCATGGGCAACGGCCGTACAATCGTCTCCATGAGTGGGGGCGTCGACTCCTCCGTCGCCACGCTGAAAGCAGGCCCGCCCTACCCTCAGGCGGGCCTGCTTCGTAGTTGACCCAATGCGGCGCCTCGAACAGAGGCTCAACTTACCAGCACCCCAGGAGAAATGGCCAATTGCCGCGTGGGTTCAGCGGCCCGCGATAAGGTTCCCGTATCCGGGGCTGTTACGTGCTGGCCAACGATGGAGTCACTGACTACGGTCCTGGCTCTGTCGAGAAGCGCATCCGAATGGGCAAGCGATGGCTGTTGACAGTAAGTGTATCCCCCAGTACACTCGCATTCGTCTGGCGTGTTGACCGATTTCGATGATACCAGGTGAAATGAGACGACGGATGGAAACGATGATGGGATTAGTAATCAGAGAGTCTGATAGTCAATGGGAAGGCTGGGCAGATCCCGTCATCGGCGCTAAGAGTCCCGTTAGATGGAAGTTATTGATCACCGGTGACCGCACTCCCACGAAAGGCCTCACCATCGGTATCGCAGAAGTTCCTCCCGGCGTTTCCCAGCTACTCCATCACCACGAGCCTCAAGAGGCCTACTATGTGGTTGAAGGCGCTGGCACGGTGGAGCTAGAAGGCAGAGCTTTGGCTATCGGTCCCGGTTCAGCGCTGTTCATACCTCCAAATGCCAAACATCGGGTGATCAACAGCGGTACAGCACCGCTGCGCTTCGTGTTCGTCTTCCCCACGGATACGTTCGAGGAGATTCAGTACCACTACGACGAGTGACCAGCCAAACCTTCGTGTGGCAATCCGGTGTCGCCGGTGGGCGTGTGGCGCTTATTGCACACTCACTGCGCTCAACTGAAGGGCCAGACTTGAAGCACTGGAGGGCAACACTTGAAGCGTAGGAGACTCGGCTTGGCAAACGTGAGTCACGGCAAATCCGACCGTTTGGCTCCGAGACCGAACACGCATCCGCTGACCACAACGGTGATCGGTAGCTGGCCAAAACCCTCCTGGCTGTCCAGTGGCGCTCATGACATCTCTGGCTGGGCCGTAGACCGCGAATGGCGGTTTCATGGGGAAGAGTTGAGGAAGAAGCAAGACGAGGCGACTGAGTGGGCGCTGCGTGAGCAGGAGGAGACTGGAGTCGATATCGTCTCCGACGGGGAGATACGCCGGGACAACTACGTTTATTACTATTGCCAGAATCTGAATGGCTTCGACTCTAAACGTCGCGCTCGGATTACCGGCCGCGCTGGCGCCTGGAGCTGGGTCGCGCCGACGATTACCGGTCCGATAGCCACCCGTCAGCCGTTCCTGGCGGCCGATTATCAGTTCATCCGCGACCGGACTGAACGCCAGGTGAAGATGACGATTCCTGGGCCGATGACGATCATCGATTCTGTGCTTGACGACTACTATGGCGATGACGTAGCTCTCGCGATGGACCTGGCCG
>JADFIF010000123.1 GCA_022566795.1 Chloroflexota bacterium | reverse complement strand
CTGGTCTCGTTGTGTGCGGCAGTCTCTGGAACGTGGATCACCTGCATGCAGTGGCGGCAGCAACCCGCAGCTTAGACCGACCAAGGGCGGGTGGATGTCCGAGCGGTGGGTCCAGAGAAGCAGGCCAGGCATCCGGGCTGCAGATGGTTTGCGTCCCGTACTCTCACCCCACGGGCTCGGATGACCCAAATGCGACGTAAGGAGCGAGGGCTAGCTTGCAACCCCTACTTGGCCGACACCACCTCTACGTCGGTGACGTAAGGGGCCTGGACCTTGCACATCTGCTTGATCATGTCCGCAAAGGAGTCCGGCGGCATGATGCATTCCGGGCACTCTTCATTGGTCCCCTCGTAATACCTTATCTTCAAGACGCCGTTATCCAACCCCAGCGGCTCGATGACCACGTCCCGATTATCCCGGGTCGTAATCCTCATGGTGTTGATGACCATGTTGACCTTTTCGTCCATCATCTCCTAATCACCTCCACCCGTACCTTCATGAAAGTATGCGCCGGACGGGTCTGATCCTGGCCAGCCCGGGCGCTTTCGCAAGTCTCTCATGCTCCGTACCGGCTTGGCTGTACTCCGTCTGAGAGGTGCCCGCCGTCTAAGGAATTCTAGGAGCGTGTTAGACCGGTGTCAATGTCCATTGACTGGAATTCGATGCGTCGAAGCACGGAGTTGATTGCGTCGAGATGTGGTGCTAATGTTCAGACCACGATGGTTGAACCGCACCCTCGCGTGCGGACTATCTGGTCTGGGGAATCTCCGTTTGGCACAACGTGTAGGGAGGATGAGTAGATGCATCTGCTAGAGGTACTGAATCCCGTGGCCCAGCAAAGGGGAGTGGTAACCGCTAGGCCCATAACTCAAAGATTGTCCAGTTTGGACGACAAGACCGTCGGCCTGCTCTGGAGCGGCACCCACGGTGGGGACGTGGCTCTAAAGCGGGTGGGGGAGATGCTCCAGGAAAGGTTCAAGAACATCAAGACCATATTTTACACGAGCGGAGGTTATCCCGCCCCGCCCCACATCCTGAAACAGGCCGGAGAGGAGTGCGACGCCGTCATCGGTGCCACAGCCGATTGAGGGACGTGCGCGTCGTGGATGATCCACGACATGATCGAGGTGGAGAACATGGGCAAGCCCGCGGTGCCCATCGTATCTGGCCGATTCGAGGGCGACGCCATCGCCAGTGCCCGTGCCTTCGGCATGCCGGGGCTGCAGTTCGTCATAGTGCCCCGTATATACCGCAACCTGGCCCTGGAGGAGTGCATCAAGCAGACGGAGCCTGCCTTCGAGAGTCTGGTCCAGACGCTCACCACCAACGGTGATGGGGCCGCCCTACCCGCGGTAGCCGAGACGGCGACGGTGGAGCGGTACGAGGGCGACGACCGGCTAGATGCCGCGCTCCGCATGAATGAGGACTACCTGCACCGCGACTGGGCAGACGGCTTCCCTTTGCTGGCCGCGACGCGCTCTGCGGTGGACAGGCTGCTGAAGGGCACCAACCTGCCACCGGACCACGTGGTGTGTGACATGCCTCCCGGCTTCGGGCTTGCCACGGTGGAAAAGATAGCGATCAACGCGGCAATGGCAGGCGCCGAGCCAGAGCACATGCCAGTCATCATCGGGGCCGTGAAGGCCCTTTCCCAGATTGGCCCGCACGGCGGAAAGTCACTGCTGATGTCGACCAGCCCCAATGCCCCCCTTCTGATCGTGAACGGGCCTGTCGGCAAGGAGCTGGGGATCAACCCCAGGTCGGCATTGGGACCGGGGCGCAACAACAAGATCAACATCACCATCGGCCGGGCCTTCGCGTTGTGCTTGAGGAACATAGGGTACTGGTATCAGGACCAGATGGACATGGACACCATAGGGACCACGCGAAAGTTCATCATGTGTATCGCCGAGAACGAAGAGATGAGCCCCTGGCCCCCGTATCACGTGGATAAAGGGTTCAAGCCCGAAGACAGCACCGTCACCGTGTTCATTACCGACGGCGAGCTAGATGTGCAGGACCAGGGGAACACCACCGCGGAGGGGCTGTTGAAGACTCTGGCTTACGGCGCTACCTTCGGTACCCGAAGCCTGGGAGAGCGACATGAGCGGGAGACGCTCATCCTGATGCCGCCGGACGTTGCGCGCCCCGTGGGAGCGCAGGGCTTTACCAAGAGGGGCGCCAAGGAGTTCATTCACCTGCACGCCAATGCGAGCCTGGGGAAGATGATTCAGTACATGCCTCTGGAGGGCGAGGCCAGGGTGGCCGCCAACTGGAAATGGCTGGAAGAGCTTACAGAGGAAGAACGACTCAAGATCAACATGCCGGTACTTGAGAGCGCCGACCGATACGACATATTAGTCGTCGGCGCCGATAGGGCCAAGACGGCGGTAATGCCAAGCGGTCCCAGTCCCGCGACGGTAGGAGTCGACCAGTACAGGCCGTAGTGAGATTCCCCGTGGTGAGCCAATCGCGGACGTTCGCGGTCCAGGGCCGTCGATGGTCCCCGGCGCGGAGCCGGAGTGGCTTCAGCCGAAGTCGGCCTCCATGGCCAGGACCTTGTTCAGGCGCCGCTGGTGTCGCTCCTCACCGGTAAATTGGGCCGATACGAAGGCCGATACGATCTCTCGCGCCAGCTCATCCCCCACGATTCGCGACCCGAGGCACAGGACGTTCATGTCGTCGTGCTCCACGCCCTGGTGAGCCGAGTACGTGTCGTGGCACATTGCCGCCCGGATTCCCCGCACCTTGTTTGCCGCGACCGACGCCCCAACGCCACTGCCGCAGATGAGCACGCCGCGGTCGGCGCCGCCCGACGACACGAGATCGGCCAGCGCTTTGGCATAGTCGGGGTAGTCGTCGGCGGGATCGTGGGTATAGGCCCCGACATCCGAGACCTCATGGCCAAGGCCCTGTAACAGCTCGGCCAGAGCCGGCTTCAACTCGACTCCCCAGTGGTCGCCCCCAATTGCTATTCTCATTTTTTTTGCGAAGCTCCGTCGGAGGTGGTTGTTAGCCAGCAGAAGTGTAGGTTCCACAGACCCCGCAGTCAATATGAGCAGTCTCGACGCAGGCGAAGCTCCGCCGTACGCGATCTCAAGCCGGCTGAAGTGTAGGTTCCACGGAGCCCGCAGTCAATGCGAGCAGTCTCGACGCAACACTTGTTTTCGCGAAGCTCCGAAGTAAGTGACTATCTCAAAATCCCGTCCGGGGAGTCCAGAGGCGCTGACCCCTCTGGCAAGGGGTCTGGGGAGCCTGCCCTGAGCCTGTCGAAGGGATGTGCCCCCAGAAGCCAAAGACCCTGTGGGCGGGTGGGTGGGAATAAGGCCTTTGCCTTTTTGAGATAGTTTCTAGGTGGTCTCAAGCTGGCTGAAGTGTAGGTTCCACGAAGCCTGCAGTCACCACAGAAACCTCGGCGCGGACCTCGTGTAGAGCCCTTCTAGCACTCAAGTTGTCGCATCTTGTACACTTCGGGCTGGATGGATGCCCGACGATGGATTCACGACAACCCCACCACGGAGGCACGGCCAATGAAGATTTCCCGCGTCGAGACCATAACGATACGGCACAGCTGGGGAGAGCCCCACGAAGGGGTAACCCGCGAATGGCCCCTGGTGCTGATTCACACCGACGGCGGGCCTACCGGGGTAGGCCGGGGCGGAAACATCGACACGATCGAGCAGGATCTCGCTCCGCTGATCGTTGGCGAGGACCCACGACGCATCGCCATGCTATGGGAGCGGATGTATGAGGCCGTGTGGAGGGTAAGGGGGCCTGTAATGGGCGGGATGGCGTCGATAGGCGCCATCGACATCGCGCTGTGGGACATTCTTGGGAAATCGTGCGGAGAGCCCATATGGCGGCTGCTGGGCGGCTACAGGGACTCCGTTCCGGCCTATGCCGACGGCATAGGCTACGTGCCCCAATCTCCCGAGACCGTCGCCTCGCTGGTCAAGAAACATGCCGGCTTGGGATACAAGGCGGTCAAGTTCCATCTCTACGCTCATGACGACGAGGCCGCGGTGGTCAAGGTCAAGCTGTCGCGCGAGGCGCTGGGCCCAGACCTGAAGCTGATGGTCGACGCCCACCGGACGTGGCACGGCAGCCGGGCCGTGGAGATGGTGCGAAGGTTCGAGCCCTACAACTTGTTCTGGATCGAAGAGCCGGTCCGCCAGGATGACGAGCCCGCGTACCTTCGGATGGTCCGTGAGGCCACCAGCGCGCTGGTGGCCGGCGGCGAGAGCGAAGGCACGCTCTACGGCGTTCGCAGGCTCATCACCGACGGTGGGCTACAGGTGGTCCAGACCGATATCATCGGCGGCGGAGGCTACACGGGACTGATGCGCATCGCGGCGCTGGCGGAGGCTCACCATGTCTACGTAGCGCCGCACGGCGCTCAGTTCCCGGAGATCAACTGCCATCTGGTTGCCGGCGTCCCCAACGGGCTGATGGTCTCCGCCTGCCCCGACGTCGAGCCCTACGAGATCTGGTCGAAGCTATACAACCCGTCGTTCCGCGTGGTCGACGGGCAGATTCAGATGACCGATCGCCCCGGGCTCGGATTGGACCTAAACGAAGACTTCATCGCCGAGTACAGGGTCGAAGCGCCCATTCAGCAAAGCCATCCGGGCCGGTGAAAAGCGCCCATCCAACAATGCCAAAACGGAGGACTTCGATGGCAGTCGTAAAACTCGAGGTCACCGGCAGGAGCCCCTACGCTGGTGGGCAGTCATTCGAAGACGTAGGCGCCCACGAGCTCTTCGAGGGCGCTGTCGGATTCGCGATCGGTGCTACCTACGCCTAACGTGACGATGCCAACGGCCCAAGTCACGAACCGCCACTGGGCCTCGAAGACGAGTCTCCTGCGCACGCTGGCCGAGGTAGCGACATCCGGCTGGTGCACCCGCTCGCTGTACCTTCGGCCAGAGTCGGTCACAGACCCTGAGAAGCCGCACGAGCCGTCGGTGGCGGCCTTGCTCAGTCAGGTCGGCGGCTCGGAAACCGGGTTCGCTCTGTTCCTGGGCGACGAGCACACCGTCGCCGTACGCCCGCCATTTCCGATCTCGCGGAACGTCGATGCGGACGGGCCAGATGTTGCGCCGCTCGGGGAGCTGCTCAACGCCCGCCTCATCATCGGCGTGGTGTTGCTGAGGCTTGGGAGATACGCCGTCGGCGTGCTTGAAGGCGACCGGCTCGTCGCGACGAAGACAGGCTCCCGCCATGTGAAGAGCCGCCACCGCGCCGGCGGCTCATCGCAAAGGCGCTTCGAGCGTAGCCGGGAGCGGCTGATACGCGAGCTTTTCGATAAGGCCTGCGAGGTGACCCAAGGGGTGTTCGCGCGACATCTGTCAGACATCGACTACGTCCTCTTGGGAGGAGAGCGCCTGACCCTCGGCGGCTTCGTGAAGCGGTGCCGCCTGATGCAGGAGCTAGAGCGCCTGACGTTGAGCCGGCGTCTGAGTGTGGACCGCCCGGGGCAGGCGGCCCTCGACGGCATCGCCAGGGAGGTATGGAAGAGCGAGGTCGTGACGCTGGGACCCGACGCCGGCGGCTAGGACAGCCTGAGAAATGGGGAGTGCATGGACTTCGCACAATGCCGAGAACTCTTCCCGCTTGGCGGAAAGGGTAGTGGTCGGAGAGATCGAGGTTGAGGTCTCGGCGTGGCCAGAGGTCGAAGCTACTGGGCCGTGTAGCCTCCGTCGACAATCATCGGCGCCCCGGTCATGAACGACGACTCGTCGGAGGCGAGGAACAGCACCGCGTAGGCAATCTCCTCCGGGCGCCCGAGCCGGCCCATCGGGTGACGCCCCTCCAGGTCCCGCAGGAGGTCTTCGTCGTCGGTCAACGCGCGCGTGAGGTTGGTCGCCACATAGCCCGGGCAGATGCAGTTGACGCGGATGTTCTTTCGCGCCGTGTCCACGGCCAGATGGCGCGTAAACTGGAGCACTCCGCCCTTGGACGGGCCGTAGGCATTGAATCCGCCTCCCAGACCCGCTGGATAGCCCACCAGCCCCATGATGGATGACAGGTTGATGATCGATCCGCCTCCTGTGCGCTCCATCTCCGGAACCGCGTACCAGGAGACGAGGTAGGTTCCCTTCAGGTTGACGTCGATCACTCGGTCCCAGACCTCCTCAGGGTTCGCGCTCTCGGGTAGCGCGTTCCTGCCGGACACCCCGGCGCTGTTGACCAGAACGTCTAGCCGGCCGTGGGTGTCTACAGCGGCGCGGACCATTCGCTCGGCGTCGGCGCTTGAGGATACGTCGCCTGTAACTGGGGAAGCCACTCCTCCGCCGGCCTCGATGCGCTGCACGGACTCCAGGGCATCTACCTCGTTCAGGTCTGAGACGACGACAATCGCTCCCTCGCGGGCGAACAGCTCCGAGGTAGCTCTGCCTATGCCGGAGCCACCACCCGTTACCAGAGCTACCCTGTTTTCGAGCCGCATGGGTATCCTCCCCTCAGGCGTTGGCACGATGACAGCAGGTCTGCTACCATCGGCTCCGCCCCATCATAAGGCGGTGGCCTCGACCCGTAAAGCGCCCTTGTTCGACGGAGATGCAGAGATGCAGCTCAAGGATTTTGCCGAGCAGTTCTTTAAGGAGTTTGGAGTCCGCCTGTATCGGGCACTCGACGGGCTCACCTTCGAAGAGCTGAACTGGCGGCCTCGGCCGGAGGCCAACTCTATCGCGTTCATAGTGTGGCACGTCGCCAGGGTTGAGGACGGCTGGTTCCAGCACTTCGTGCGGGACACGACAGCGATCTGGATAGAACAGGGCTGGTACGAGCGGCTCGGCTTGCCGGAGAAGAGCTCGGGGTTCGGCTACTCCGTCGAGCAGCTCGCCGCGTTCCCAGCCTTACGCGAAGAAGACCTCCGCGGCTACTTCGACGCGGTCAGGAAGTCCACCCTCGTCTGCCTGAGTGACATGACAGAGGCGGACCTCGATCGAGTTCCGGGGAGGTCACCGTTTCCCGGCTCCGGGTCGAGCTCGCGGTTCGCCGAGTTCACGATAGCCCGGATGTTTCGCCAGCTCATCGGTGAGGAGTACCAGCACCTCGGCCACGTCAGCTACATCCGCGGCTTACAGAGGGGCCTCGACGGGTAGCCATCGACCGGGACCATGAAGCCTGGCCCCGATCCGATTAGCCTCCGTTCGCTGGGCTGCAACGCTGCTACAATGGCGCCAAATTCGGGGAACTGCAAGAGGGAGAATCGCATGCCTGACTACGCCGCCCAGGTGCTCGTCTGCACCAACACGGAAAACGCCGAGGACCGCCGCCACTGCGGCGACAAGGGTGGCCGCGAGGTCCGCCAGATGTTCAACGAGTTGCTGGTGAAGCACAAGCTTCTCGACAAGGTCACGGTGAGCAACGTGGGCTGCACGAGCCAGCACAAGTTCTGCAACGGTGCGCAGGGCAACGTCATCGTCTACGGTCCCCGCCACGAGCTCGGCGGCACCTGGTACACGGCTTCGCCCGATGACGTCGAGGAGATCATCACCGAGCACCTCGTCAACGGACGCATCGTCGAGCGCATTCGGAACGCCGAGAGGTCTGTCAAGTTCTCGTAGGCTTGCAGAGAGGGGCCTTCTCATTGTCATTCATGTCAAAATGTCATTTCGAGCGGAGTCGAGAAATCTAAGGCGCCCTTGAGAGCATTGACGCTTGTACCATCGCTAACAGCGTAACCTGGCCGACACCACGACAGCGGTTCGGAGGGGGCCGGCCAGGGCCGGCACGACGATTGGGGGCAGGCGCCTTAGACCCCTCGGCGGAGCCTGTCCTGAGCCTGTCGAAGGGCTCGGGGTGACGCCGGGGCCGGCCGAACCAAGTCGGCAAAGCGCTAGTCTAGCCTAAACGATTCGCCGCTGCCGTAGCGCCGCCATCGGCCAGCCTGGTAGAGGGTTACGGCGCCGGCGCCGGCCACCGTCCATTCCTCCGGTCCGCCGAGACATCCGGTGCGCCCGTCCACGCCGAGGACCGCGGTGTCGGCCCGGCCTGATTGGGCAAGCTCCTTCGCGACTGCATCGGGATCGCTGCGCTCGTGGTGCGGCAGCGTGACGACCCCTGGCACGATGCCCAGGGCCTCGCTCCACTCTCGGAACCGCATCCACGACCCCATGACCATCGCACCGGCGCTGGAGCCCGCCACCACCGCGCCTCTGTCCAGGGCTTGCCGCATCTTTCGGAGCAGCGCCGAGCCCTTCAACACGTCAAGCAGATGAGCAGGGTTGCCGCCCGTGAGGTAGATGACATCCGCGGTGTCCACGGGGCCAATGAGCGCTTCATCGTCGGCGTCGCGCCGATCGAGAACCATGAGGGGCGACGCCTCCGCCCCAAGCGCGGCGAAGTAGCCTACTCCGTTGGAGGCGGCCTTGGCAGGATTCTGGGCGGCCGCAGCCGTCGGCACCACAAGGAGATTGGCCCGCGCGGCACCCGCTGCCTCGAGGATGGCGCGGTCCATAGACTCGCACCCCGGCCTAAACTCATCGCCGCCGACAAGAGCAATAGCGCCCGCCATCTGTAGCCTCAACTGGTGTTGGTCGGGCTATTCTAGCAGACCCGCGGCATCTTGCAGGCGGATAGATCGACGCCAGCCAAAGTCAAGCAGCGCTCGAGGACCACTAAAAAAGAAAAGCCCCGGGCGGCTGGTGGAGCCACCCGGGGCCAACCTGTCGTAACGTCCTCGAGCTACCGTGTTGCGGCTTCGGTGAGTCCGTGCAGACCGGGCTGAGCGGTCAGCGGACCATCAGGGACTTGGTGCCTCAGCTACCGAGAAGTGGTGAGTCCCTGAAAGCCGTCTCCGTCTTCTTGCTTGCCGCGGGGCATGAAGCCGCGCATTCGGCTTCCCCACGACGGCTTCGAGCCTACGGCCTCCAGTCCAGTTGCGATCAGCGTCAGCTTCACACCATCTTCGAGGCTGTTGTCCACCGACATGCCGAAGAATATGGACGCGTCCTTCCTGACCGACTGACCGATGAGCTCCCCCGCCGCATTGACGGCACCGAGAGTCAGCTGATCGCCGCCCTTGACCGAGAAGAGCACGCCCCTGGCACCCTTGATCGACAGGTTGAGCAAGGGATTGGCAATGGCCTGTTTGGCGGCCTCGACGGCACCCATTCGCCCGCGGCCGGTGCCAATCGCCATCAGCGCTCCACCCGGATGGTCCATGATGCTGCGAA
>JADFIF010000122.1 GCA_022566795.1 Chloroflexota bacterium | reverse complement strand
AGGTACCGGTTTACATCGCCGGAGGCTACTACGAGGAGGGCAAAGGACTCGAAGAGCTTGCCGCCGAAATGGAGGAGAACGTCAGCATGGGCGCGCGTGCCATCAAGATGAAGATCGGTGGGGCGCCCATAAACGAAGACGTCGAGCGTGTCCGCGTCGTGCGTGAGGCCGTCGGTCCGAACGTCAAGGTAATGGTCGACGCGAACTGCGCCTACCGCTACTACGAGGCCATCGAGATTGCGCGAAAGATGGAGAAGTACGACATCTTCTGGTTCGAGGAGCCGGTAAACCCAGACGACTACGAGGGGTACAGGCTGATTACGCAGTCGACCATCATCCCCGTGGCGACGGGAGAGAACGAGTATACCCGCTACGGCTTCAGGGACCTGATCGAGAACAGGTGCGCCGCCATCATCCAGCCCGACGCCCTGATCATGGGGGGCATCACCGAGTTCATGAAGGTCGCTGCCCTGACGCAGGCCCACGATCTTCCCATCGCTCCCCACGGCAACCAAGACGTGCACGTCCACCTGGTCTCGGCGATCCCAAACGGTCTGACGGTCGAGTACTACCGGGGCTCCACCGACCCAATGTGGGGCAAGATGTTCAAAGAGACGCTCCAGGTCGAGGACGGCCACGTGAGCCCGCCGGACCGGCCGGGCATCGGCATCGAGCTCAACGAGGAGGCGCTGGCGCCTCACCGGGTCGGATAGCGCCGCGACAGGCCCTCGCAGGGGGGACGGCTTATCTCTCGGAAGAGGTTTCGGCCTCGGCTGCGGGAGCTGCCTCTTCGCCTTCAGCCTCTTCGACGCCCTCTTCGAGCTCTGCCTCAGGCTCCTCGACGACCTCGATTCTCGGCGGGCTGACCCTGGCGATCAGGTCGTCGGGGTCGGTGACGATGGAGACGTCGGTTCCGACGGACAGGTCCCGCACGTAGATGCCCTTCTCGAAATCGTCAAGCTCCGAGACATCTACCTCGACGGACGCCGGTATGTTCATCGGCAGGGCCTCGACGAGCAGATTCTGAAGCGGCTGCAGAAGCGTCCCGCCCGACTCGCGCTCTGCCGGCGCGCTGCCTTGAAGGACGATGGGGACCTCGGCCCGGATCGTCTGCAAGACATCGACGCGCAGGAAGTCCACGTGCAAAACGTCCTCGGTCACGGGGTGCCTCTGGACCTCCCGGACGAAACAGATGTCCTCGCCCTTCTGGTCCTCGACCTCAACCGACAGCGGTATGTTCGCTCCGACGCGGGGCAGAAGGCGCCGCAGCACCTGGGCGTCGACCTGGAGCGACAGCGGAGGTACGTCCCGGCCGTAGACGTGGACGGGAACGATGCCCGCGCGCCGGAGGACTTTGACCTTCTTGCCGGTCACCGACCGGGGCGACAGCTTCAGTGTCGGGACATCCATGTGAGGTTAGCTCCTGGGTCTGTGGACTTTACACAGCGCGACCCCGACGTGTCGGGGTCCAGCGGAGCTATTGTAGCATACCGCCGGACCAAGTAACTATCTCAAAATCCCACCCGGGGAGTCCAGAGGGGCTCGCCTCTCTGGCAAGGGGTCTGGGGAGCCTGCCCTGAGCCTGTCGAAGGGATGTGCCCCCAGAGGCCAAAGACCCTGTGGGCGGATGGGTGGGAATAACGCCTTTGCCTTTTTGAGATAGTTTCTAAGACTAAGTTGCGACGCTCTTGGTGAAGCGCAGGTGCAGGTCGGCCGCGACGTACAGGCCGCCCCAGAGCCTGCGCTGGCCCACGTTGTCGATGGAGACCAGCCGGCCGTCATCGACGCTGGCGCCCCACGTCGTATCGGCGTCCACCGCGGCTTCGATGCTGCTGGCCCCCTGCGGGTCCATGAGCTGGTCCAGCGTGTCGTAGGCTTGCTGCGTGTTGGCCGAGGACACCAGCAGGACGACCTTCAGCTTGCCGGTGAAGGTGCTGCCACCCAGCGTCTCGAGGGCGTCCCGCGACTCGAACAGGATCACCGCCGCCGGGAACTCGCTGATGGAGTCCGCCGGGTAGTCCAGGACCCTGAGCCCGCTAATGCTGGACAGCAGCGCCGCCAGACCGTCTTTGGCGTTCTTGATCTCGTTGGCCATCATTCACCGCAAAGGGCGTAGCCCCGGTGCGCTCTCATCCTTTATCAGCCTGCTAAGCGCCCACCGACAGCTTGCGGTACTGGCCCAGAAGCAGCGCAACGTCCGGGTCGAGGCCGGCGGAAATCCTGGTCTGGCCGGTGCCGGGAAGGCCGCCGAAGCTGCCAAAGGCGCTGTCCTTGCGGCGCCACAGGTGGGCGGCCTGGATGATCGTCGCCTCCACGATAGGCCCGGGGTACTCGTAGATGTCTACCGCGGCGCCGCCGCTGTGGCTCGCCGCAGTGGTCCCGTTGACTCCACGGACCACCGTCAGTGTGCTCGCGGCATAGCTCTGGACGTAGATCTGCTCGGAGTCGATGAGCAGCGTGTGGCCTGCCTCGACGTCGGCGCGGCTCGATACCGTGACGCTGGTGGTCGTGGCGTCGGCGATGGCGTTCGCCGTCTCCGTCGCCCGCTTCAGGTGGCGCCACCAGCCCCATTGCCCGGCGACCTCCACCGTCTGCACCCCCCGGGTGAAGAAGCTCTTGGTGCCGGCGTCGACGTCGACCGCTACCTCCACGTAGGGACGCGACTGAGAGTTGCCGCCCGCGGCCGGATCGGCGTTGGTGGGCAGCAGCAGGTAGTCGCTGGCGGCCCAGGTCGTCTCAAAGACCCTGTCTTTGTCGTCGTCGGTCTTCAGGCCGCCGCTATCGACGCTGACGAGGTCGGGGACCAGGAGCGAAGGAGTTCCCAGCCCGTCGAACCTTCGAGTGGCCACGACGACGTAAAAATGCCGGTTGCAGTAGCGGTCGACGATCCGGCCGGCGTTCTCGGCCAGGGCGCGAAGGCGGCTGTCGTCGGCGGTGCCCGTCACGTTCAGAACGGAGGAGCTCTTCAGCGTGTCCAGCGACACGTAGGCGTTGGTCACGGCTCAGACGACCTTGGCGAGTCCGAGGGCCGTAAGAGGGTCCCTCTCGGCTCGCGGCGCCGCGCCGCCGTAAGGCTCGGCGCGGCGATGCACAGCTGGCGATTCGGCGCGAGCGTAGGCTGGGTCTGGAAAGCCCCTCCGGCGCGCGTCATGCCTTCACCGCGTAGAAGTCGACTCCCTCGCCGCTCACGCCGCAGTCGATGTAGATGTCGGCCAGGTCCATCCAGCCCTCGGCCTCGAAGCTCACAGACTCTCTGGCGTCCAGGCCATCATTGGTCGAGCTGCTAACGTCGGAGCCGCCGACGTAGACCTGACCCGTGTTGCCGCCCTTGGCCACTATGGTGAGCGCCTTGACCCTCTTGGTCGAGGAGAGCGCCTCCGCCGTGCCCGCCGCGGCAACCGTCTTTTCGCCGGCCATTATTACCGGCGATTCGCTTGTTGCCATCTGCTAAGCCTCCAGAAAGCTTCCGAGTAGGGGTCCGGGACCCAGAGGCTCGGACCCCCTCGGACTACTCGGTGATGTCGAGCCACAGTACCAGCAGGATCTCTCCCGAGGTATCTGTGGTACTGAGCTGAATGTTGCCGGCCGACGTTACCGACGCCTCCGACGTCAGGTCCGAAGCATCCCAGGTCCGGGTGTTGGGCGTTCCTTCCGACAGCGTGAAGTCGAGCTTGACGACGCCGACGATCTTGTCGGTGGTCGCGATGCCCGAGAGCGCAATGTTCGTGGCCGCCGTGGTCCCGTTGACGACGGTGAACTTCACGACCAGGTTGTTCAGTATGCCGTCCACCTGCTGCGCGATCGGCGACGCTCTGTTTACCATGATGTTCCCCCTCTGTGGCTAATGGTGTCCTCGGTGGTCAGCGCCCAGCCCGCCCGGAGGTCAAGCCGGCGGCCGGCCGTTGATGGCTGTCTAGGCTACGCCGGTGATGTTGTACTGAAGCGCCGTGTGGGTGGCGCTGGCCCGGCTGCCGCTGCGCTCGGTCAGGGCGTGGCGGAAGCTGACCGTAACTACCGTCTGCCGCTTCTGCGTGTCTCTGTCCACATCCAGGGCCAGCTCCCTGCGGAACCCTTGGGCCCACTGGGTGCGGTTGAAGATCAGCAGCCGGCCCGTGTCGGCCGCGTTCCCCGCGTCGGTCACCTTGCCGTCGGTGTCGGCCAGCTTCATCTGCTCCGACACTATGACGGGTATGCCCTCGATCGCGCCCAGCATTCCGGTGAGGAGCGTGGCGTTGGGCCCGAGCTTGTCCATCGTCCTGAACTCGGCGATCGACTGGGCGCGAATGAAGGTGTTCACGTCCATGACCCAGACGAGCTGAGACGGCCGCGCGCCGTACTTGCCCAGCTTCGCGCGGACCTCGTTGAACATATCGTCGGATACGGCGGCGGAGTGGTCGTTGGCCTGGCCGACGTTGTCGAAGAGCGGCAGGTGAATAATCCCGTCGTAACCGAGCAGCCACTGGGCCTTGCCGGCGTCGGTCGCCGAGATCGTTGCCCCATCGGCGTTGATGTTGTTGGTGGTCGTCGTGTCGGCGTTGAGGATGATGTCGTCCAGGACCTCAGCCACGTTCCGCGCCAGGCCGGCGCGAATCTCGGGCAGCAGCGCGATTACGGCGTCCTCCTCCAGCGTAAAGGAGTACGGCACCTGGCCGACCAGCTCGTAGGCCGTGAGCGTCGACTTGCCGGTGCTCAGCGCCGTGGAGGTTGTCGATATGTTCTCGGTTCCGGGGTAGAAGCTCACGTTGCCGAGCTGACGCGGGATGTCGAAGGGGTTGGACGGCATCTGGAACGTGGGTATCAGAGACGCCACCAGCGTCTGCAGATTGACATCCATCCAGAGCTCGCGAGCCTCGAGGGTCGCCACGAGCTCATCGCCGGACCCCGCCGTGGTGCTGTCCATGGCCGCTCTTGTCAGCGATTGGAGCACCGACCGGCTGAAGGCCTCGAACTGGCCTGTGGGCTTCTGGTCTACCGTGTACCACGCGGTGAGCCGCCGCGTCGCGGCCTCGTGAGAGGTCTGGATCGTCGCGGCGTCGATGCTCCCGAGGAGCAGGCGCTTGGCCTCTTGGGCGCGTTCCATCCACGCCGGGCCAAAGGACTCGCGGCGCTGCGAGTAGGCGAACCGCCGGAGCAGTGCCAGGTCCAGGATGCCAAGGCCCGCGTACGGGCCCTCGGGCACGGCCAGGTCGGCGCCGACGTCGGCCTGACGAATGACGGCGTCGCGGCGCGAGGCACGGTCGCGGCGCTGGATTTCGGAGATGTCTCTCTTGAGGCGCTCGGTCTCCTCGGAAAGCAGACCCACCTGCTGAGTGACTGGGTCGAGCCGCTCTCGCACGAACGTGTTGATCTCTGCCAGGTCCCTCCTGATCCCTTCGGTGTCCTCGATGGCCATTTGCTACCTCCTCGGTGTGTCTTATGCCTGCTGACATTCGTTGATTAGGTGTCTAAGGCGTGTCGTGTCCGAGGCCCAGGTCCCCCGTACGGGAGCGCAAGGCGTCCTTGATCGACGCGATGGCCTGCCGAATCTCGACGAGATCGCCGTCCATGTGCGCCGGCCGTCCGGCTCCGTCCGTTGCCTCGGGCTCGGCGAGAAACTCGTCCAGCAGACGCCGGTGCGCGTCACGAAGCGCGTCCGGGTCGGCCGGCACGGAGACGATGGACCACTCCAAGAGCTCGGACCTGGTGTCTCGCCAGCCTCCGTCGGACGTGGGTGCGGTCTCCAGAGGAAGCCAGCTCACCGATGCCGCCCGGAGGAATCCCTTGTCCCAGGCGTTCTTGACGCGCTGTGCGAAGGGGTCGTCGCTCAGGAACTCGAAGTCGGCGATCACCTCTCCAGCACCGGTCTTCACCAGGCTCAGCGTTCGCCCGATGGGCAGCCCGCCGGACGGAGATCGACCGACGGCGTCGTGGGCCCACATGACGACGGGGTTCCGCAGGTAGTTGTCGGTGGAGAGACCCTCGAAGTCGAGCTCCGGGGGTTGGCGGACCTTCTCGCTGGCCGCGATGGTAATCCTGTAGCGGTTGCCTCCCAGCGTCTCGCGCTGGACGATATCCATCTGCATGGACCTGGCGGGTCTCGCCATCGTGTTCCTCCCCAAAAAGAAAAGCCCCCGAATCGGGGGCCGTCTTCGGCCGCAAATCGGGGGCTTCTTCACCCGCGGGTTGGTCTGTCGCTGTTCTGGTCGCCCTTTAGGCTACTGGATCATAATAGTACATGCGTTCGGGTTTGTCAAGGTTCAGCCGCCACCCGTCAGCGTTGCGTGCCACCTGAGCCTCCCATCATGGTTAGGACAGCAGCGTCGCCAACCGCACCACCTTGACGTGCGTCTCGCCGTGATGCTTGCTTCGGAGAATCAGGTGGCCGTCCTGGATCTCGGCCATCTTGAGTCCATCGTGGTCGCAGCGTATCGCCTGGCTCGCCGGCCGCGCGCGCTTGCGCGCGCCTGCGACTCGACGTCGCTCTCTCGTCTTCTCGCCGCCTGACGTCATGCCTTTACGTCTCCCCACTCGACCGGAGGCAGGTTGAGCTCTCGTCGCACCTCGTTGATCGTCATGATCCCCGTCGAGACGTAGGTCTGACGCCGTTTGGCCTTGTCGTTCTCGCTCTCCTGCAAGGCCTCGATCACGCTAGTGTCGAACTCGACGAAGGTCCCGGAGGTGTCGAACCCAAGGTTCGGGAGTAGCATCTGGTCCAGCGCCTCCTGGTAGAAGACGAGCTGGGGCACCATCGTGTCCTCCCAGAAGACCCTGCGCGACGTCTCGAAGTTCGAGAATGTGCTGCGCTCGAGGTCTCCCATCATCGGCTTTGGCACGCCGTAGACCCGGGCGACGTCTTCGAGGCTCCAGCGCATGGTCTGCAGGTACTCCATATCTTTGGGGCTGAACCCCAGGTTGCCCGCCTTCATGCCGCCGCTCAGCAGCACCGGACGTCGCACATTGGCAGGGCCTCTGAACCGCAGCTCCCAGCGCTCGTAAAACTCCCTGACCTCGTCGTCCGTCGGCGTGTCGCCCGTCTCGATGAAGACGCCGGGAGTGCTCTCGTTGGCGACGCTGTTGCGATTGGCCCGAAGCGCGGCCAGGCCCATATCCGCGGACAGCCGAAGCGGGGCGATAGGCGACAGGCCGGAGAACTCGTCCAGCGGGTTGAAGTAGTGTATCCAGACTATGTCGTCCGGCACGTATGGGATGAGCTGACGGCCCTGCCCGACGTACACGAATCCCTTGATGTACCTGTCGGGGTCCGGAACGACGCGCATCCGGTCAGACCTCAGAGGCCAGATCTCGAAGACCTCGCCTCGATCGTTCCGCTCCAGGCCCCAATAGGCCGAGCCCCAGAGGCCGAGATACGTCTCGGTTGCGCGCCACAGGTTGCCGCGGGTCCAAAAGGGGTTCGGTGCGTCGAGAAGGCGCTGCACCGGGTTCTCGGGACCGGCCGCCTCGGCGTGGCCGCGCGCCTCGCCGTCGGATGCGAGCCGATGCAAGCCGTCACGGCCCGTCGGCTCCCCCGCGCGGCGTGCGTCGGCTCGGCGGAACACACGCAGCGGAGCCCGAACTACGGCGTCCTGGCGGATCCTGATGGCCGCGAACACGGACGCGGAGCGCAGATAGTACTCTCCGTAGGAGAGCGGAGTCCAGGCCTGTCCAACACCGAGCTCCTGCTCCCATTTGCTGCTCAGCGCCGGCGCCACGCGGTTGGCGCGCTGCTGGGTAGGCGGCGGTCCCTTGCGGCCGAGTGAGAGCCTGTCCAGAAAAAGACGTTTTACACCCATATCTTCACTCCTCCTCTGGTTGCGGCGAAGGTCATGGCCAGAGCGTCGGCCTCGTCCGGCGAGCGGTACATCCGCTGCTTGCTCTCGAGCCTGATCCGCCCGTCGCTGATATGTGAGTAGCGCCGGCTCGACAGCTGCCCGATGAGCGCGTCGTCGTTGTCGGTGTCGAGCTGTCGGGCCAGGAATCTGTTGCGCATCGCCCACCAGACCTCCGCGATGCGGTTGGCGAAGTGGTCGGTGCTCTCCGCCTTCTGCCCCGCGATGAAGGGAAGCACTCTCGTCTTGCCCGGCCGAAGCTCTCTGAGGCGGTCGACGACGCCCCCACCGACGCCGGTATCGTCGACCACCAGAGTCTCGACGGCGTGCTCCTGGCAGTACGAGCTCAGGAAACCCGCGATCTTCATCGTGTCGCGGCCCCGGACCCGCCACACGATGCGCGCTACCGGCCCCTGCCTGCTCATGACCACAGTCTTGTCGTGGCCAAACCTGGCGACGTCGCACGCTACGACCAGCGGTCCATCCGGCTCCATCTCGCGGGTGGCGGCCTCCGTTGCCGCCCAGAGCGGCACGACCGAGTCGTCCAGGTTGTCTGGGAATTTTCCGAGAACGGAGCCAATGTAAAGTGCGCTCTCCTCGCCCCATTCGTCCTTGCGGTCGGCGATGTCCTGGGCCGTCACCATGCCCGGTACCACGATGCCCCCCGCCTTGAGATTGGGCGTGTCGAACGCACTGATCTGCACCGTCGTGTACAGCTCCCGCCTGGAGTGGTGCGAGTCGTAGAAGGCGCCCGAATTGACGAAGGGGTTCCCGGTCATCAGCAGCCGCGATGGGTTCAGTCTCCTGACTGCGTTCATGTCCTGCTCATGTACCGCGTGGGCTTCCGTTAGCACGACCAACAGGTTCGGCGAGTGGAAACCCTGGAGGTTGTAGGGGGAGTTGGATGCGAACCCCAGCGCGAAGCTCTGCTCGTCGAGCTCGTATCGAGACGTGCGGAACATGCGCCCGCCCAACGTCTCCGAGGCCTGCCCGTAGGCAACCCGAAGCTCGTTCCACACGATGTCATCCACCTGTCGAGAGGTAGGGCCCGTGACGATAGCCTTGACGGGTGTCCGGGAGTGCATCCACCACAGGACCGCGCGGGCGGCGGCCCAATCCTTGCCCGAGCCGTTGCAACCCACCACCGAGACCCGACGAGCCCCCACCATCGCCCTTAGAATCTCCTCTTGCTTGTCGTATGGGTCCTCCCTGAGCACTTCTCGCACGAATGCGACCGGGTCCTGGGCGATACCGGCTTTCGTAGGCGGGACGGCAGACTTCTTGGGCCTCCCGCCGGCTCTCTGTTCCTTTGTCATGTATGTACTGTCTGATCTCCATCGGTGGCTAATCTTTCATGTCGGTGCTTGGTCGTGTAAGTCTTGATGCACCCCGCCCGCCCTCGAAATGGGGTTCCAAGTCCCGACGAGTCGGGACTGGCGGGGGTCTGGGGGTGTCCCCCAGACCAACAACCTCTCGGGCGGG
>JADFIF010000121.1 GCA_022566795.1 Chloroflexota bacterium | reverse complement strand
CTGCGACAGAATCTGTAGCGGCGCCTCAACCGGGTTGCGTAGCTGGCTGACCCATCCCCAGTTACGCCCGGACTGCTCGCCGGCAATCTCGCCCTTTTCGACCAGCACGACCGTCACCCCGCGCTTGGCCAGATTGTACGCCGTTGCGCAGCCGACGATTCCCCCACCGATTACGACGACATCGGCCTCGTTCTCTATCTCTGGGCCGGCTGCTCCACCGCTCGTCACGGCTCGATCCCCTCCTCTACGAGGCTGGTTGGCCGGGAGGCTGGCCGGGGTTTGGCCCTGCCGTTGATCCCAGACTCACTTTCATCAGCCTGCTAGTCTACCAAGGCAGAGTTGGGATTCAAAGGGGTAGATGGATTCGGCCGCTCCGCGTGGCATGAGCAGAGAGCACCGGGACATCTGTTGACGCGCGTAGCTGGGCTGTGTACCGGCCGGCAGACCTTGGCGCGGGCTTGAGAAGGGTGCCCACCCGTATGCGCGTTCACCCATCTTCACGGTGCCGTTCACCCTTGGGGACCTAATGTCCCCCTGGATGTTCATAGGCAGGGCCCACAATTAGGATCGGTAGCGGGTTACGCCAGATGTCGGAGAGGGTGAAGATTGATCGGAAGATGTAATCGCTGCGGTATATGGGCGGTCAGGTGCAAGGTTTACTGCGGTCGAGCGGCCGCTCAGCTCATGCTGTGCGCGTCCTGCTTCTACGTTCACTCGCATACCCACGCGACAGACTACTGACTCCTAGCAGGGCAGTTGTCATGGGGGAGCATCGATCACGAAGTAGCCGTTGAAGCATCGCGCGGCTATCGGCGGGAGATGGCGCTAATCCCCAGACGATCAGCGGGCCGGCACTGCTGGCCGAGGACGTCGGGGCGGCTCAGTTCTGTAAGGGTGCTCCCATGCGCCTGGCGATCACTTCTTTAAGCTGATCGCGCTGCATCGGACTCATCGTGGATGGGACGCTGGGGCGGTCCCCCGCCCTGACGCTGTCGCTGGCCGGAGCTGATTCGGTGGGCGTGACGAAGCTATCGCCGCCCGTGCTCCCATCGCTGGAAACACGGCTGAACAGGCGACGGATACCTGCCAGAATGGCCTCAGCCTCTTGCTCGGCTTTTGCCATGATCTCCTGGGAGTTTGCGGCAGCCCGGGTCGCCGCTGGCTCGAGAATCTCCTCTCTCGCCTTTGCCTCAGCTTCGGACAAGATCTCTGCCGCCTGGAGCTCTGCCTCTTTCGCGGCGACTTCTCTCACACCCTGCGCGAGCTGCTCAGCCTGCAGAACGATCTTGGCTACGGCGTCCGTGGGAGATGCGGAACCGATGCCGCCGTCAGCGGTCCCAGAGCGACCGTTCGCATGGACAGTCGATGACGGCTGCCCATCCGCAGGCGCCGCTTCTCCAGACTGGACCTGTGGATCGCCTTCATCCCCATGTGCATCCGGAACGTCCGTCCGCGACATCACCCGCCCCCTCTGACCACTTGAGCCCTGCATTTGCCCGGCCAGCGGTCTGCCGACCGCGACAATTCCATCCAATCTATTGTACTCGGTTGATATTTTTCAGGCATCCGGCTTTGGTCCAGCGGATGATAGGTCGTTAGTACTTTGAGCGGCGGCGCAGCTACGCCCCAACTTCAAGTCCGGTCGAAATCGTCGAGCCGTTGGCGCCATTGCCGTCTTCGGCAGGACACAAGTCGGGTCTGCCCGTCTCAAATGGCGCTCACTGATGCTTGCGCCGGGTTTCCTCGGGCCGGATCATCGGCTCCACTCATCGGCCAGGGCTGAACCGATCTCGTCGACGACTCGGGAGTCGTTGAAGTACCAGCCGTGGCTGACGATGTTTCTCGCGAAGTTAACGCGCCCGACCACCGATCGAAAGAGCCTCCGGCCCAATCCAACGCCTCCGCCGCTGCTCAGCTCCACGTCTCTGACCCTCGACCGCCATGGCTCGCCCAGCGGCTGGAGTGGATAGCCGATCAAGTCATGGCTGTAGAAAAAGTTGGTCCATTCGTCCGCCTCTGTAGGGCGGTTGAAGTGGTCGAGCCCGTATCTGAGGCCGTAGACCGCGATGGGAGAGCCCAGTGTGAAGAGGTGCTTGAGCTCGAGGTTCTGCGGGAAGGTGCCGGAGGCCCGGAGGTGGTCGAGAGCCCCCGTGGCAATGACCGTCCCCAGGCTGTGTGCCACTACTGTCAGCGGAGCCTTGGCTCCTTCCGCCTCGTACTCGGTCGCCTTTGCGCTCAGCGCTTGGAGGGCATCTGTGAAGACTTGCTGGATCTCGTCGAACTTGCCGCCACCGCCGCGCGGCCTCGAGTAGGCGGTTGCATCCCCGAGGCTGTCCACGAAGAACCGCTGCAGCGCGCCTCGGACGTTGAGGGCACGCTTTAGCCGGTCCTGGTCATCTTGGGTCACGCGCGCCCAATACGCATTCTCCCAAACGACGGCGTCCTCCGGTGGCCTCCCACCTTGGCCGCGAACGCGTCTGCGGAACGCTGAGCGAATTCTCCTCTCGAAGCCCCGCCGGGCTCCCTCGCGCTGCGTGCCTATCCCATGGACCCATACGACGTAGTTTCTCATTCCCTCATCTCCCCAAAGCAGTCATGGGTCGGCGTGAGCTGCATCTAATACCAATTCCCCTAATCAGCGCCGTATATTTGTAGGGGCAACCCCCTGTGGTTGCCCAAGGTCAGGGCAGGCACAGGGGCCTGCCCCTACAAGACACGACCTTGTCCAGGGCGTGAGAACCGCTCGCAATTTACGACGTTCTCAAACAGAATGGTGTAAGAACTACTGCGCGGTCACGCCACCGTCGATGACCAGCTCGCTGCCGGTCATGTACGAGGACTCGTCCGACGCTAGGAACAGCACGCCGAACGCTACGTCGTCCGGCTCCCCGTACCTGCCCAGCGGAGTCCGCGCCATCGACCTCGCGTATCTTTCGGGATCGGCGCGGCCCGCCTCGGTCATGGGCGTGGCGATAGGGCCGGGGTGGACCGAGTTGGCCCTGATGCCGTCCTTGGCGTGCTGAATGGCCGTCGACTTCGTGAGAAGCCGTACTGCGCCCTTGGAGGCGTTGTAGCCGGGGTGGATGTTGTCCTGACCGACCATCCCTGAAATCGAGGAGATGTTCACGATTGAGCCGCCGCCCGCCTTCCGCATCTCGGGGATCGCCGCTTTTGTGCCGAGGAACACCCCCTTGGCATTCACGTCCATCACCCGGTCCCACTCCTCCACAGTGGCGTCATCCCCAGCGCTCCAGAACGCGATTCCAGCGTTGTTGACGAGCACATCGAGCTTGCCAAAGCGTGTAACGGCGGTGGCTACGGCGCGCTGCCAGTCCGACTCCTGGGTGACGTCCAGGTGGACGTAGAGGGCCCTACCGCCGGTCTCATTGATCTCGGCCTCGACCTGCTGACCCAGCTGGTCGAGCACGTCACCGATGACAACCGCGGCGCCCTCAATGGCGAAGAGGCGAGCTTCCGCGCTACCCATCCCTCTCGCGCCGCCACTGATCAGCGCTACCTTCCCGTCGAGACGCATCCTTCACCTCCATACCAAAGCGTATCTGGGCGACCCGTTCCGATCAGCGGTCCCGGCCTACACGTAGAGGTCCACAGGCGCTGAAGGTGTATGCAGCTCAGCGCCGTCTTCGGTGATCAGGAACTGGTCCTCGATCGACACGAATATATCGCCGCCGCCACTGTAGCAGATGGTCGGCTCAAGCGTAACGACCACCTTGGGTTGGGGCGCAATGCGGTGTTTCAGGGCCAGCGCCTCGCTCGGCTCGCAGTCCTCGGCTGCGGCAGAGGCGCCGCCTTTCGCCAGCGGGATTGATGCTTTGGTCTATCCGGAGTACCCTCGCTCAGAACGCTTTTTGAAGATCGGAGCAAGGAGTGTCGTCCGCATGACCGACCCGCGTACCGAGTACTCGCCGATAGCTGGGCGGAAGCCGCTCAAGCTGCCAGATGGCGCCCGCGTCGGCGTTTGGGTTATCGTCAATGTCGAGAACTGGGACATTAACGGCACGATGCCCCGGACGATACTGCCGACCCCTCAAGGGGCCACGGTGATACCGGACATCCCCAACTACGCGTGGCACGAGTACGGCATGCGGGTCGGCTTCTGGCGGGTCAAGGAGGTGCTGGACAGCCACGGCGTTCGTGGGACTGTCAGCCTGAACGCCTCGGTGTGCATCGACTATCCCCAGATCGTGGAGGCGATGGTGAAGGCGCGCTGGGAGATCATGGGCCACGGATTCGTTCAGCGGCCCCTGCCTCTGGAGGACGACGAGCGGGAGGTCATCCGCAGGACCATCGATACCATAAAAGAGCACACGGGGTCGGCCCCGCGCGGCTGGATGGGGCCCGGACTCGCCGAGACCTTCGACACTCCGGACATTCTGGCGGAGCACGGCATCGAGTACGTCTGCGATTGGGTCGCCGACGACCAGCCCTTCCCGCTGAAGGTAAAGTCGGGGCGCCTCATCTCGATTCCCTACACGGTGGAGATCAGCGACATCACCCTTTGGGCGGTGCAGAGTCACCGCGCCTCAGAGCTGCTGGAGCGCGGCAAGGAGCAGTTCGACACCCTCTACCGCGAGGGCGCCGAGTCGGCGCGATTCATGGCCATCGCGCTGCATCCGTACCTCATCGGCGTCCCGCACCGAATCGGCTACCTCGACAAGCTGCTGGGGTACATCAGGTCGCACGACCACGTAATGATGATGACCGGCGGCGAGATCCTGGACTGGTACGATGCAGCCACTCAGGCGTAGGTTGCCAAATCCACCCAATCCTAAGATCGGTGCGCTGCGCACCGGCGAACCGAATGTCCGGTCTCCGGATCGACAAGGGCATGACGCGTCGTCTACAGTAGTTGGAAGCTCTCAGCGCAACGAATAGTGCGGGGCGTTCCTCTACTCGCGGTTTCGAGGTCGGTCAGGCTCGCTTGTTTATGACCGTCCAACACGGGAGATTACGAAATGGACGATCTGATAGTAGCCGCCGACGGGATTCACAAGACCTATGATTCCGGGACGGTCCGGGTCCATGCTCTCAGGGGCGTGGACCTGAACGTCCGCCGAGGCGAAATGGTCGCCATCATGGGCCCCAGCGGGTGCGGCAAGACTACTCTGCTCAACTGCCTCTCTGGACTGGACGATCTCGACTCGGGCAAGGTCCTGATCGACGGCATGGTCCTCCACGATCTTCCGGATGACGAGCGCAGCGACTACCGGGCGCGTCGGATGGGGTTCGTCTTCCAGCTATACAATCTGCTCCCGGTCCTCAACGCCGTGGAGAACGTGGAGATGCCCCTGCTGGTCTCAGGGGTAGGCGCCGCAGAGGCGCGCAGCAGGGCAATGGAGATGCTGGAGCTGGTGGGACTTGCAGACAGGGCACGCCACATTCCCGGACAGCTCTCAGGAGGCCAGCGACAGAGGGTCACCATCGCCCGGTCCCTGGTGAACGAGCCGGCCATCGTGTGGGCCGACGAGCCTACCGGCGACCTGGATAGCGAGACCGCGGGTGAGATTGTCGACCTGATGGTCCAGCTCAACCGCTCCAACGGACAGACGTTCGTGCTGGTGACTCACGCCCTGGAGGTGGGGGAACGTGCCCACCGCATAGTGCGCATGCGCGACGGCCAGATCGTTGACGGTGGCCACGACCCTGGCGCTCCCGGGGACAGCGAGAAACGTCAGGGGGCGGGTGGGTAATGGAAGAGATCTTTGGACTCTCCATGAACGTGCTCATGATGATCGTCCTGGCCATTTTCCTGGCTGCCATGGCTGTGCTGACAGTCCTCGCCGTCCGCAATCGCATCATGCTGAAGATGGGTCTGCGCCCCATACCCCGCAGGCTGGGCCAGACCGTTCTCATCATCGTCGGCGTGATGCTCAGCACTGTGATCATCTCCGCCGCTTTTGGCACCGGCGATACCATCAGCTTCTCCATCCGGAGCCAGGTTTTGGAGGAGCTCAAGACCATAGACGAGGTCATTATTCCCGCCCGAGCCAAGGCCGACGACAGCTTCGGCAGCGCCCCCTACGTCCCCTTCCGGCGATTCGAGGAGCTCAGGGCGGAGCTAGCCGGCTTTGAAGAGATCGACGGTCTGATGCCCCAGATAGGAGAATCGGTCCCGGCCGTGAATCTCAGGACCTCCCAGAGCGAGGGTTCCATGAGGGTGGCCGGCGTCGCCCCTGATCTTCTAGAGGGGTTTGGGACGTTCACGCTGACCTCGGGTGAGGATGTGCGCCTCGATGACCTCCTGGACGACGAGGCCTACATCAACGACAAGGCTGCCGAGGAGCTGGAGGCTGTGGCCGGAGACGAGCTGCGTCTGTTCATCGACGGCCAGACCCCGACGTTCAAGGTCAAGGGCGTAGTAGAGCGGGGTGGATTGGCAGGGCGTGACTCCACGCTGATCTTGCCGTTAGCACGCGCACAGAGGGTATTTGGCAGAGTCGGCGAGATCAACAGCATCGTCGTGTCAAACCGGGGAGACGTCCGTGAAGGGGCGGAGCTAAGCAAGCAGGTCACACGCAAGCTGCGAGTCCTCCATACCGACAGGGGGGTCGCCTCCCAGCTCAAGGGACTCCTTGACCAGGAGGAAGTGCTCAAGGCGCTGGAGGAACGGGAGGAATCTCTGGCCGAGCATATGCAGAGGGATATCTCAGAGCTGCGCAAGGAGCTACAGGGTGCTGAGCTGTCAGACGAGCTCATCAGCCTGCTGGCCGACCACGATGTCGTCGACGTGGTCTTCGACGTGCTGGAGGAGAATGAGCTCAAAGAGGTGGACCGGGAGGCGAGAACGCTGTTCGACGACCTGGTGGAGTTCCGCGTGATTGAGGTCAAGCGTCGCGGCCTGGACTTCGCGGATGATGTCGGGAGCGGAGTGACAACGTTCTTCATGCTTTTCAGCCTGTTCTCAATAGCGGTGGGGATTCTGCTTATCTTCCTCATCTTCGTCATGCTGGCGTCGGCCCGAAGGTCGGAGATGGGCATGGCCCGGGCGGTGGGGGCCAAACGACGGCACCTGGTACAGATGTTTACCTTCGAGGGCACGGCCTACTCCCTGGTGTCCGCTGCCGTGGGGGTGGTGCTGGGACTGGCGATAAGCGCCGGTATGATTGTGATAATAAACCGGCTGATCGCCAGCTTCGATGAAGATTCCCTCCAGCTGAGCATCCACTTCGAGCCCCGCACCGTCATCGTATCCTACTGCGTGGGGATGATCATTACCTTCGCCACCGTAGCCGTGTCCTCCTACCGGGTGAGCCGCCTCAACATCGTCACCGCGGTTCGCGGCCTGCCTGAGGCTATTGTGTTAAGAGGCGAAGCGCCCTTTTCGCAACGCCTGCTCCTGGTGGGGAGAGCCCTGGTGCGACCCTTCGTCTTCCTGTGGCAGGCGATCAGGTCCATCCCGCGACTGAGAGTTCGCAGGGTCCTGCTCAACCTGGGCCTCACGGCTCTGTGGGCCATGCCGCCGGTCTGGGGTTTGGGAATTGCCGTTGCCCTGGTCCGGTTCTCCTGGCCGTACGTTCTTCGTGGATGGCTTCTTCTGCTCCTGGGCGCTCTGGTGACGTGGTGGGGCATTGCGGGCTTGGAGCGGCTGTCGGTGTTCACCGCTGGAGTATCTCTGATGATCCTGGGGTTGGGGTTGATGCTGCGGGTCCTGGCGGTACGCCGCCGAATGCCGCTGGGGGCATTCGGCGTGCTGATACTGCTGGGTGGGGCCGCGCTGCTGGCTCTCGGAATCTTGGAGACCAGTGTGCTGACCATCATAATAGCGGCAGTCTCGGTAGTCGTAGGGGCATCCATGGCGGCGCCGTTCGTGCTGGGACGGGTCGAAGGCCGCCCGGACGTGATCGACCGACTGGCCTATACCTTCATCGGGGTGGTGATGCTCGTCTTCTGGACACTGCCCTCGGACGCCTTTCCCGATGTCATCGTAGACCTCCAGGGAGACTTCGACATGATGTTCGTCTCCGGGATCTTCATGGTGTCGGCGGCGGTGTGGACGGTGATGTACAACGCCGACCTGCTTCTCAGGGCCTTGACCTTCGTCACAGCGCGCTTCGGCCACCTTCGCCCCGTACTGGTAATGGCCGTGGCCTATCCCATGAGCAACAAGTTCCGCACCGGCTTGACCCTGGCCATGTTCTCCCTGGTCATCTTCTCCCTCATGGTGATGTCCATCCTCTCCGAAATTTTCGGCACCCAGTTCGCCGATGCGGAGACCGTCACGGGAGGATGGGACATCAACGCCGAGGTGAACCCAAGGACTCCCATCGAGGACGTACGACGCAGCATCGATGACGAGCCGGACCTGCGCATCGAGGACTTCGAGGCCATCGGCGGCTACACCTGGGTGGGGGTGCAGGCGCGCCAGCTGGAGGGGGAGAGCCAGAAGTGGGAGGAGCAGGGTGTGCGGGCCGCCGACGACGAGTTCCTGCGGGCGTCTGAGTACAAGTTCAAGCTGATCGCCGAAGGCTACGGGACCACGGGTGAAGAGGTGTGGCAGGCCCTGATGAGTGACCCCAGCCTGGCAGTAGTGGGTGGCAACATGGTCTCTAGCAGCGAGGGCTCCGATCGTCAAGCCTCCTGGCTGGAGAAGCCTTTTTATAAGGACGAGAAGATGTCCGTTGTAGACGTCGAGGTCCGAGAGCCACGTTCCGGCGCCTTGGTCCAGCTCAAGATTATCGGGGTGCTGGACCGGATTCACGAGAACTCCGATACGATGATTGTGTCCAAGTCTATCCTGGATGATGCCATTCCCTTCCCGGTACCCATTACCAACTACCGGTTCAAGGTGGCCGATGGTGTGGACGCGAAAGAGGTAGCCAGGAGCATGGAGGCATCCTTCCTGGAGCATGGCATGGATACCGAGGTCCTCGAAGAGGAGCTGGAGAAGGAGGCGGCCGCCGCCAAGACCTTCTTCCGTCTTTTCATCGGATTCATGGCCCTGGGCCTGTTGGTGGGCGTCGCCGGTCTCGGCGTGGTCAGCACCAGGGCGGTGGTGGAGCGGCGCCAGCAGATCGGCGTCCTGCGGGCCATAGGCTACCGCCGCCGCATGATCCAGCTAAGCTTCCTGCTGGAGTCCTCCTTCATCGCCCTGCTGGGCATCCTCATCGGAACGACCCTGGGCATCGTCCTGGGCTGGCAGGCCTACAACGACATCAAAGAGGAGGAGGGCATCGACGCGATCAGGTTTAGCATTCCCTGGATTCAGATCGGCGTCATTCTAGCCGTAACCTACGCGGCGTCGCTACTGGCGACTTTCCTCCCTGCTCGGC